>NZ_JBTNDW010000008.1:0-175835 GCF_054510775.1 Arthrobacter sp. TMT4-20
GGGCTCATACTCAGGCCCCTAAAGTGTCGCCGATGTCCCGACTCACCGGCGGGTATCAACTGTCGCCCATGTCGCGACTCATGTGTCGCCTATGTCCTGAACCTAGACACCCCCTCGCGCACGGTTTAGACCCCCGGTCATCCGGGGGTCTTTCTCGTTAACGAGAAGTTGTGGGAGTAGTTCCGGGTTCTCGGGGACGGCAGCTACTGAAAGTCTCGCGACTTTGTGGTCGCCTTCATTGTCAACACCTCAAACTTGTCAGCCACAATATTGACTATTCCTTCCGTGGAGCGCTCCAGCATGCCCCGGACCAGGACACCGCTTGCTTCCCGGGCAATGCGCCGGTATCGCTGCCACACCCCCACAGAGCAGATGACGTTCACCAGCCCTGTTTCATCTTCCAGATTCATGAAGGTGATTCCGCTTGCCGTGGCGGGTCGCTGCCGGTGAGTAACCACACCACCAACCTCCACCCTGCGTCCTGGCTCAGCCTGCAGCAGGTCAGCTGCAGTCAAAACACCGCGTTTGACCAGAGTTGCTCTGATGTGACGAACCGGGTGATCGTCGGGTGTGATGCCAGTTGACCAGAGGTCTGAGGCTACCCGGTCTGCAGCAGTGAGGTCGGGGAATAGCGGTGGCTGGATGTAGACAGTGGTGCCTTTCAGTTGGCCCGCTCGCTCAGTGGCTGCCGGGCCGGCATTCCAAAGAGCCTCCCGCTCTGTAAGCCCCATTGATTCGAAGGCTCCAGCAGCTGCCAGGGACTCAAGTTGGCTGGAGTTGAGTTCAGTGCGCCGTGCCAGATCTGCCATATCCGCATAGCCGCCATTGGCGATGCGCTCGGAAACAATTTGTTCTGCAACACGAGTCCCAATTGACTGGACGCTGTCCAGACCCAGCCGGACTGCGAAGTGGGCATCCCTTCGGTGCAGTGTCGAATCAAAGGGGATGGACCTGTCAAAAGGACCTACGGGGGGCTGATTCTGGTGGCAGCAGGAATCCATGCCTGTAGCTTGTCCGGTGGAGGAGTTCGCAGGTCCAGTGAGAGGCTCAAGATCCGCGTGAATTCCTGAAAGCAGCAGGTCCGGCCGGTGTACCTTCACCCCGTGACGGCGGGCATCGGCAACAAGGGTCTGCGGTGAGTAGAAGCCCATAGGCTGGGCCCGCAACAGTGAGGCAAGGAATGCCCCGGGATAGTGAAGTCTCAGCCAGGCACTGACGTAGACCAGTAAGGCGAAGCTGATGGAGTGGCTCTCAGCGAAACCGAAATTAGCGAAGGCCTGGATCTTGAGGTAAATCGAATCGGCTGTCTCTCCGGTGATGCCGTTTGATGCCATCCCCGCGTACAGCTTGTCCCGCAACGTATCAATGCGTTCAAGACCACGTTTGGACCCCATCGCCCGGCGCAACTGATCAGCATCTGCTCCGGAGCAATTCCCCACCACCATTGCCATCTGCATGAGCTGTTCCTGAAACAGGGGTACCCCAAGGGTCCTTTCCAACACCGGTTCCAGTTTGGGGTGGAGGTAGGTGACCGGCTCTTCCCCCAGTTTGCGTTTAATGAAGGGGTGTACAGCGCCACCCTGAATGGGGCCGGGCCGGACCAGGGCTACTTCTATCACCAGGTCATAAAACCTTCGGGGTTGCAGACGGGGGAGCATCCCCATTTGAGCTCGGCTTTCCACCTGGAACACCCCAATGGAATCGGCGAAGCAAAGCATGTCGTAGACGCCCTGCTCCTCCTTTGGAATGGTGTGCAGATCCCAGGACTCACCAAAGTGTTTCTCCGCGAGGTCGAAGTTGTATTGGATGGCTGCAAGGATGCCCAGCCCCAACAAGTCGAACTTCACCAATCCCATCCAGGCGCAATCGTCCTTGTCCCACTGCAGGACAGTGCGGTCTTCCATTCGTCCATGTTCAATGGGACAGACTTCGCCTACCGGCCGATCGGTAAGCACCATCCCGCCGGAATGAATCCCAAGATGTCGAGGAAACTTGAGGACACTCTGGGCAAGGTGAACGACTGCTTCCGGGATGTCATGATCGTCACTGGACACGAGGCCACCCCAACGTTCAATCTGCTTGGACCAGGCATCCTGCTGTCCTGGGCTGTGGCCGAGGGCCTTGGCCATGTCACGAACAGCAAATTTTGGCCGGTAGGTGATCACATTGGCCACCTGGGCGGCATTGAATCGTCCGTATTTGTTGTACACATACTGGATGACTTCCTCCCGGCGATCGGAATCGAAGTCGACGTCAATGTCCGGTTCCTCGTCCCGCATGCTGGAGAGAAAACGTTCAAATGGCAGGTTGTACAGAATCGAATCAACTGCTGTGATCTCCAGCAGATAGCAGACTGCGGAGTTCGCTGCCGAACCGCGGCCCTGACAGAGGATGCCTTTGCTCCGCGCAAAGTGAACCAGGTCGTGAACAATCAGGAAGTAGCCCGGGAAATTCTTGCTCTCAATAACCTCCAGTTCCTTTTCGATCCGCTCCACCACGTCACGCCGGCCTGGATAAAACTTGTCTGCACCTTGCCACACCAGTTTCCGCAAATAGCTCATCTGGGTGTGACCGTCGGGGAGGGCAAGATTAGGCAAACCCGGTTTGACGCTCCGCAACCTGAACGCCAGATCGTCGGCGAGGTCCACAGTCCGTTCGATAGCACCGGGATAGGCAGCGAACCTGGCAGCCATTTCAGCCCCACTACGAAGATGAGCTGAACCTGCCGCGGGTAACCAACCATCCATTTCATCAAGGCTTCTCCTGGCGCGCACCGCAGCCAGAGCCGTAGCTAGCCGATGCTGTTCAGGTGAGGCATAGTGCACGTTGTTGGTGGCAATGACTGGGAGTTTCAACCCTGATGCCACTGACGCCAACGCATCGTTGATCGAACTATCCAGTGGGTTTCCCTGATCCGAGAGTTCAACGACAACGTTGTCCTTGCCAAACAGTTCAACCAACTGCCCGACGGCGTCTCGGGCCCCTAGCTCTCCATTGCGCACCAATGCTTGACGGACTGACCCTTTACGGCAGCCGGTGAGAATCAGCCAATTTCCTGACGCCTGTTCGGCCAGCCTTTCAAGGTTGTAGCGGGGCTTGCCTTTCTCGGCTCCTTCAGCCAATTGCGCTGCAGTGATGGCACCAGCCAACGTCCGGTATCCTTCGGTTCCGCGGGCCAGAATCAACAGATGGCTACCCTCGGGATCCGGTTCGCCATTTTGTGGTTTGGAAAGGTCCAAGGAGAGTTCAGTGCCATAGACAGTGCTCAATTGCGGGAACTTTTCTGCAGCTTCAGCGAGACGCACCACCCCGTACAATCCATCGTGATCGGTCAGCGCCAGTCCGTTCAGGCGCAACCGGTTGGCTTCCTCGACCAGTTGTTCCGGGCTGGAGGCACCATCCAGAAAACTGAAGTTCGAGTGGACATGCAGTTCCGCGTAGGGAACCAGCGGACCACCTGGTTCGGGGGGCGTCGTGGTAGGCAAACGGTATGGCTGCCGTTTCGGTGACCATGCGGGACTATCACCACCATCAGCTCCAGCAGGTGGTGCACCGGGCCTGCTTCGATCGGAGAGGGTCCGCTCAAATTCTGACCACGAGATCGGGGGGTTACTCCACCCCACAGTGGCCTCCCGTTTTCCATAAGGTGATGGCTGCTCTAGTCATAGCTGGCTTCTGCCCACCACTGGTGGTCTTCCAGGAGTAATAGCCAGGCAGCACCCGTCTCATCCACCAGTTGAAAACGGTTGAGAGCCCGCCCTGAGGAGTCCCACCACCGTTCGTTGATGGGCCATGGTCCGGCCCAGTGATGTACCAGGCGCTGCTTGGCGGGTGAACCTGGTGGTGTGAATTGCGCTGGCGCACGGGTGAGCATTCCTCGAGTGTCAACGTCAACGCTGTGACCACTATCGTCGATCACACGCACTTCACGAGGGGAGTCAAAGACTGTAGCTGGTGCTGGTCCGGGCAACTTGCCGGGCCAGGGCAACTGCCGGGCAGCCCTCACCGCTATTGGATTGCTGCCTGAAGAATCCCCCCACGGAATGAGCACTCTGCGATCTTTGAGCATCCGGCCACCAGCAATCATCGCGGTCAGTACGGCTCCATGACCCAACATGCCTTGGACGCGGGCCAACCCGTTGTGGACGCCTTCGTCAGGTCCGGTACCCCACAGGCCATCAGCATGGTCGCCTAGATCCTCGACAGTGTCAGGAATGGTTTGCACTCGGGTGATACCTGATTGAAGACCATGTTCAATCAGTCCGCCACCCTGCAGTTGCCACCTAACCCGATCAAGAATGTCATCGGCATCGAACCATCGTGGATGACGCCACAACCGGTCTGAAACTTCACCGGATTCAGAGTGCAACACCACCCTGACCACTGTGCAAACCAGGCCGGAATCACGCAACCGGTCCACGAATCGGTCCGCGGAGGTGCGGAAAGCAAACGCCAACTGATCAATTCGTACCAAGGCTGGTTCGAAGTCAACAAGGACGTCCAGTTCTGGTGGTGGCTTACGCACCACCACTGAGTGATGATCAAGTCCGCTGGCCTTCCGATGGGCGATTGCACCTTCAACGCCGAACCGGTTCCTAACGTCTCCAGCAGCAAGCGCTGAAAAGTCACCGAGTGTCTTGATCCCCAATCGTCGCAACAAAACTGCGAGTTTTGGTTCGGCCAACACGTCCAGCGGAAAAGAGCTCAAAAACTGGGCTGATTCGCTAGGTGGAACAACCCAGATGGCGTCCTGTTCAGCGCCCTCCAACACCTCAGTGGCACGGGCTGCATGCTCTGCAGCGAACGGTGAATCAGCAACACCGATCCTGGCGTTGGTTAGTCCAAGGGTCGAGAGAGTGGAGAGCAGAACCGATGCCGCTGCGGTTTCACCGCCGTAATACCGGCTCGGCCCCTGTGCAGGGATGGCGCATAAACCAGGGCGTAACAGTTGAACTCCGGGCATAATCTTTTCAATTGCTGAGACCACAGGTTCAAAAACCCGTTCATCGAGGGCAGGGTCGTATTGCTCAACGAGGAGGTCAGCACACCGTGCCTGAGCCTCACGGACCCTGAGCCTGCGTTTTACACCTTCAGACCGCGCCGCTGGTGAACAGGCATAGACCTCACCTTTATCGACCAGGGCTAGTGATGCATCGATAGGGAGGTTCAGCTCGCGCAGGGCAGCAGCGATGGGCCAGTCGGGGCACCAGAGCATCATGATCCTGGTGGCACCCTGCTTGAGTGTTTGAGAGGGTGTTTGCAGCTTCATCAAGCGCCAACCACCTGGGGGACGAAGCGCTGATCAATAGTCCTGCTGTCAGCAGTATTGAGTTGAGGCCAGGTGCGTTGCTGAAGTTCAGTGAGTGAAAGTTCAGAGCTCCTTGACCTACCGTTGTTCCCTTTGGCAGTGACTTTCAACCTGCGGGTTTGCAAATGACCTGATCCGGTTCCCAACCCGCCCCACTGATTGTCGGAGACACTGAGTACCGCCTCACTCTGTGGCCAGGCTCCGATGGTAATGAGCGCTGCTCCCCGTTGCCTTAACCGTGCCCGCAGCCGAGCAGCATCGGTGCTGGTAATAGTTGCCGGCGCGGTGGTCAAAATGATTGACACCACATCCACCATTGCCGCAGTCACAGTGAGCCACTGGCCGTCGAGGTGGGGGATAAGAATAAGACGGTCTAGATCAATGCCCAGATTTGCTGCAGCTTCTACATTGAAATCAGGGATACCTATCACGCTGCACCACGCGCCTGAACCCGAGGGGCCAGCAAGCAATGCCATTGCCAGCGTGGTGGAGTTCTCAACCGAGTAAGCCGCTCCCGCCATCAATCCTCCACCGGGAAGGATCCGTCCCAGAGCGGGAATGGTGGGTAAACGCCGTGAGCCCAACCGGCTTCCCTGCATCTGATTGATCTTTTCCTGCAACCCCGACTCGCTGCGCAGCTGACCAGCAAGTTCAGGTACCAGCAGGTCCTGATCCAGGGTGGTGCCCGGGGACATCCGGGGGCTTATTGCTAGTGCAGTCACCCCTTAATATTCGAAGATATGTTCGATTAAGTCAATCGGTTGTTTTGGTCCTCAGGCACCCCGGGAATGAGGTTTGAAGCTACCCCGGAGTACCCTATCCTCATGTGCGGACGTTTTGTGGTGGCGGGATCTGACCGGGACCTGATAGACCTATTTGACGTTGATTTCGTGGATAAGGATCTACCTGAGCCTTCCTACAATGTGGCGCCCACTGACACCGTGAGACTTCTCATGGAACGACTCGACGACACAGGTGAAACACCCACTAGGCGGCTCACCACAGCACGGTGGGGGCTGGTACCTTCCTGGATGAAAGACCCCAAAAAAGGTCCCCCCTTGATCAATGCCCGGGCCGAGACCATCCTTGAGAAACCATCCTTCCGCACCGCTGCCTCCCGGCGCAGGGGCATCGTGATGGCCAACGGGTATTACGAGTGGGAGAAGGGTCCCGAGGGTAAAATTCCCACCTACCTCCACGGCCAAACCAGCGACATGCTAGCTTTCGCCGCCTTATACGAATACTGGCCGGATCCAACCCTTCCCGAGGACCATCAGGACAAGTGGTTGCGCAGTTGCACCATTATCACCACGACCGCCAGCGACACCCTCGGTCATATTCATGACCGGACACCACTCATCCTTCCAGCAGACCTGTATTCAGACTGGCTTAACCCAAAAATGACCGGTAGTTCCGACGTGCAGGCACTGATTGACGCCATTCCGGAACCGAAACTTGTCCCCCGGGTAGTTGGCAACGCCGTCGGATCGGTCCGCAACAATGGGCCCCAACTAATCGAACCAGTTGCCTCTTGAGAACTACATCTACCCGGGACTTTTCGGTCCTCGTGATCAGCGCCAACCGCGATAAACATCTCGCGAACCTTGTGATTGGGTTGAATCGTTCAACCCGTACGCCTGCAGAGCTGGTCGTTGTGTATATGGGTCAGCCCAACCCCACTCCACTGGACACCGCAATCCCATTACGTCTGGTTCATCTTCCGGCATCCGGGTCTGGGACTTTGAACCTTGCGGCTGCACGGAATGCCGCCGCCGCAGCGGCTTCCACTGATACTTTGGTTTTTCTGGATGTTGACTGCATACCTGCCACCAGGCTCTGTGAAACCTTGATGCGGGACCTCGATAGTTTGGGTGGTCTGGTGATGGCCCAACCCCGCTATCTAAGCGAGGCCGGGTTTCCGATGGATGACTGCGACGCCGGACTAATGCGTGCCTCGATCCCGCACCATGCCCGCACCATGTTGGCACCCGCTGATGGCGAGCCCCCCGCCGCAACTGAGAAGTATGAGCTGTTTTGGTCTCTGGGTTTCGCGGTAGCGGCCGACGATTTCACCCTGATAGGCGGGTTTGATGAATCCTTCACTGGGTACGGCGGGGAAGACACCGACTTTTCCTTCACTGCCCGTGAGAGGGGGGTCATCCTTTCCTTCTCAGCCGCCACCATGTTCCACCAGCATCATGGGGTCACCAGCCCACCCCTGCAGCACTTCACTGACATAGTTGCCAATAGCCTGGTGTTTCACCACAAATGGGGACTGTGGCCAATGACCGGATGGCTGTCGGCCTTTGCGGCCGCCGGGTACATCGGCTGGACTGCCGATGCTGAGGGAATCGATGTACTGAAGCACCCCACTGACGACGACGTTGCTGCCGCTCGCGTGAATGCGCCCTACTAGATACCATCCGATCCAGAACCTGCCGAGTCTGACCCAGTCAACTAAGAGCCAGCTCCCGACGCTTTCGACACCAGATCCAACAACCCCACCTTGAAACTCTCCTGACTGACGAACAAGGCCTTCCGCAGGGCGTTCGCATCCGATGCCGCCGCCTGGCGGAGGAGATCCGGCCAGCTGACATCCGACCAGCTCTCAGCCATTGGAATCCCCGCTGTGATGGCCAACGCCCGCGCAAAGGCGGCCTGCTCACCGAACGGTCTTTCCTCCGGCACCAGGATGGTGGGGCGACCAGCTGCGGCCGCCGCTGCAACGGCGTGGTACCCCGCGGAGGTGATGATGATGTCTGCGGCGGCGAGTTCCTGGGCGGGATCCTTCAGAACGCCAAGCAGGCGAACATTGGGCGGCAGCTCAATGCTCCCGGTGCTCAGCCCTGCCACGTTCCATTGCCAGGAGGGGCAGGATCGAGCGGCCTGGACAAGATCACCGAGATTTACACCGTTGCCACCCAGACTGGTCTGCACAGTGATGATCCTGCCGCCTGGCTTTGCCGAATCTGTCTCAGCGCCGCCGGTAGGTGAAAGCATCCCCAGATACTGGGTCCGATGCCCAAATGCCTCGAGATAGGAGGATTCCTCAAGGCGTCGGGGGTAGTAGGCAACCAGCTCAGAAGCTGACGCATAGGCCAGCTCATGCACTGCATCGGAGCGATCCCCGGGCATGCGCCGGTAGATGACGGGATACCCACAGAGCCGGGCGAAGATTGCCGCCTCGGCCGAAACATCAATAATGATTACCTGCGGATCAAAGTCTCGCCATGCAGCATGCAGCTCGGCGAATCGGTGCCTGATCGCTGAATTGATGGGCGTGTAATGCAGAAATGGTTCCTCGGGTGTCGGGTATGGCTCGCCGTCGGGCCCGGTGTCAGTCGTGAGCTGGGCAAACCGGGTATGCGGAACTGTCCTGAGTCCGGCGGGTTCGGTGGATCCAGTGACCAACAGATCGACAACCTGCAAGCGCGCGATGTTCAGGGCGTGGCGCAGGTGTCCCGAACCGTGGTGGTGGGTGTAGTAGGCCACGCGGGGGAGAGTCGTCATGGGGACAATACGGGGGACGACACGGGGGACAACACGGGAATCAACACTGGCCTAGGATGCCAGCATCTCAGAGTCGGAGAGTATGTCCTGATTCACCAGTTCACCGAGGTGCTGCTCATAGTTGGCAATCATCACGCCGGCTGCAAACCGTGCCGCAGAAGCCCGAACCGCGGTGCTGTCCGCTCTGCGCGCCTGTTCAATTGCCAAGGCAAGGTCTGCAGCAGAGAACCCGCCTGCCACTACTCCGCCGCGCTGGTCAATAATCTCAGCCATCGCACCGCAGGGAAGCGCCGCCACTGGCGTGCCGCATGCCATGGCTTCGACTGTGGTTAGCCCGAACGGTTCCGCCCACAACGGTGAAGCAATAAAGACGGTCCCGGAGCTGAGGAAAGACGCCAGCTGGCCATGGTTCAGGTGACCTACGTGCTGAACTGATTCGCTCAGTAACGGCGCAATGGTTCGGGTGAAGTAGTCCTGATCACTAATGGGTCCGGCAAAGCGGATCCGCATTCCGGCGAGGGATGCGGCCTCGATCGCAACGTGCAACCCTTTTTCGGGGGTAATCCTGCCGGCCCAGACTGCCGTGTTGGAGCGCCGGCGGGTCAGTACTCCTGCATGCCATTCATCGAGCCGGATCCCGTTGTGAACAATGCTGATGTCGTCGAGGTGGTTCCGCCACTGCCGTGCATTGGCCGCTGAAACGCTGACAAACCGTTGCCGAGGCGAGGGGCGGTAGCCGGATGCCTCGAAGACGGCAGTCACCCGCGGTAGCGGAGGGGTATGGAGAATGGTCAACATGGGGGCTGTGGGCGGATCAGCATGAGGTAGCGGGCTGAGGGAGTTGTTGATGACGACGTCGAAATTGCCTTCGTCAATCAGGTTCAGGGTGGTGTTGTGAGCATCATCCAGGTGGCGTGTCTGCGCGTCACGGGCTGGGCCCTCGGGATGCTTGGCGAAGTGGAACCCGGCGTCAAGCACGGGCACCACGGTGCCTGTGGTGTGGCTGCCACCCTTGGCGAAAAGAGTGACCGAGTGTCCACGAGCCGTGAGTTCTTCAGTCAACAGCGCAGTATGCATTTCCAGTCCACCCGGAAATGGGCTGGCAATGGGGTGGTGCAGGTGGGCCATCACGGCAATGTTGAGCGGTTGTGCATGAAGCATAATAGTAAGTATGCTTCATTCCCGCGAAAAGTCGACACGGCCTAGCTGGTTTAGCCTACTGGTCGGCCTTCTCGGCATGCAGATTCTTGGTGATCAGATCCTGTTTGCGGACTGCCGCATGGGTCGAGCGTTCAGCTACCAACCAGGCCGGGGGCTCCTGTAGCAGCGCGGTGATGTCCGGCGTCGTAAGCGGTTCGGTGACCCCGCCACGAGCCAGACCGCTGATGGAAATGCCCAATTTCTGAGCCACCACTGGGCGGGGGTGCGGTCCGTTGCGGCGGAGCTCCGCGAGCCATTCCGGCGGATTCTGCTGCAGTTCGTTGAACTCCGCGCGGGTAACGTCGTTGTCCTGGAACTCTTGAGGAGAGGCTGGCAGGTAGATTCCCAGTTTCTTGGCCGCTGTGGCGGGTTTCATGGTCTGGGGGCTTTTTGCGGGGGTCATTCCTTAACCCTAGCTGCCCCCGCCGACCGTCAACCGCGTCTGGTGCGCATTTTTGCAAAGAACCCGGCAAGCTCTGCAGTCGCGGTCAGTGGCAGCACCTGAGCTACATACTGATCCGGGCGAACGACGACGACGACGCCGTCCCGGCTTACGCCCCGCAGGTCGAAGATATCCTCGGCAGGGTTAACGCCGAAGACCTTTTCCAGATAGTTGAGCTTGAAGGGTCCAACCTGCGGTTTGAACACAGCAGGAACGGCGGTGATGTCCAGGCTTTGGTGATCTTGCTGGTAGATCACCCTGACATCGAACCACGCGTCCTGGTCAGCACCCACGGGAGTTGCAGCGAGGGGTGACTCTGGTGAATTGGCGAGCCATTCCGCGAAGGTGGCCACCTTCGATGGTGCACCTGGCAGCGGTTCATCAGCGAAAACGTAGACGCGCCAACGTCCGTCGGCCGTCGCCTGGTGGCCCAGGTGAAGCAGATTGGTGTCGCAAACGCGGGCGACCTGCGCGGACTTGAACCGTTTGCCGATGGGGAACCCGGTGGCGAGTTCCTGATGGGTGGCCTGGCCGACGATGATGGATGGCTGGTACTCGGTCATGAATCCGGCGGGAAATTCCATGGTGCTGGTGTAAAAGTTTTCGAGTTCCGTGGGGTCCTCAAAGTCTTCTGGTTTTTTGGCCATCAACGAAGACCACTGCTTGTCGAAGTCAATCAGGTTCTTGGCTACTACCTGGCGTTCGGCGGAATAGGTGGAGAGCAGGCTCTCAGCACTGCGGCCCTCCAGGACATGTCCGAGTTTCCAGGCGATATTGAATCCGTCCTGCATCGAGACGTTCATTCCCTGGCCCGCCTTGGCGCTGTGGGTGTGGCAGGCGTCCCCGGTGATGAAGACCCGGGGTGTTCGGGTGCCGACCTCCTCGGGGAGGACGTCGTCGAAGCGGTCCGTCAGGCGGTGGCCGACTTCATAGACGCTATGCCAGGCGACGTTGCGGACGTCGAGGGTGTAGGGGTGGAGGATCGCGTTGGCCTTCTCGATGATTTCAGCAATCGTGGTGCTGCGGATTTCCCCTTTGGTGTGCGTATCGACATCACCCAGATCCACATACATGCGGAAGAGGTGACCACCCTCGCGGGGAATGAGGAGGATACTCCCGCCAGTACCGGACTGAATGGCGCACTTCAGCCGAATGTCTGGGAAGTCGGTGACGGCAAGAACGTCCATGACCCCCCACGCGTGATTCGCCGCGTCGCCGGCGAGCGTGCAGCCGATGGCGCTGCGGACCTTGCTCCGGGCACCATCGGCGCCAATCACGTACTTGGCCCTGACCGACCGCTGCGTTCCTTCGAGCGGCCCAGCGGTATGGGCGAGGGTGACAGCAACGGGATATTCGCCCTCGTTGGCAACATCGAGCCCGATGAAGTCCAGGCCGTAGTCAGGCTTCATCCGGGTAGGGGAGTTTGCCATGAACTCGGCAAAATAATCGAGGACCCGCGCCTGATTGACGATCAGGTGCGGAAATTCGCTGACCCCTGCCGGGTCATCGAGAGGGCGGGCGGTCCGGACAATCCGGGCGGGATCTGCGGGGTCCGGTTTCCAGAACGCCATCTCGGTGATCCGGTATGCCTCGGCGGTAATACGCTCGGCGAAACCAAACGCCTGGAACGTCTCAACACTTCGGGCCTGGATGCCATCTGCCTGACCAATCGCTAGCCGTCCGGGACGGCGCTCCACAATGCGCGTAGTGATCTCCGGGAACTGGGAGAGCTGGGCGGCCGCGAGCATTCCGGCTGGGCCGCTGCCGACAATCAGGACGTCAACCTCGTCGGGCAGTTCGTCCGGCCGATCGATACCGACGCCGGACGCTACCTGGACGCGGGGGTCACCTGATACGTAGCCGTGATGGTGAAAATGCACGGTCTTCCTCGCTCACTTCGTTGTGAAAGTTCTTTATTTGAACACGTAATCCGATAATCGAATGACGCTGCTCACACTGTACGACGGGTATGACCAGCGACACAACGGGTGCCATGATCATGGACTCTTGACGTGGTGCCGGTCACAGTGGGTAGTATATCGTATACGATTTCGTACATTGGGAATCGGAGAGAGAGTTCGACGACGACGAGGAGCGCGATATGACGATGGAGTCCACGACCGAGGCCGTGAGTGCCGAACTGCTGGCCCGCACCCGGAAGGTGATTGCGGTTCACATCAACTACCCCAGCCGTGCCGCGCAGCGAGGACGTATTCCACTGCAGCCTTCCTACTTCCTGAAACCCTCCTCGTCCCTCTCGCTCGGATCGCTTGAGACGCCCGGTGTCGTTGTACGTCCGCTGGGCTGTGAGCTGCTCGGCTACGAGGGCGAAATCGCTCTCATTATTGGCACAACCGCCCGCAGGGTTAGCCCTGCTCAGGCGTGGGGCCACGTCCAATGGGTGACCGCCAGCAACGACCTGGGTGTTTACGACCTCCGCTACGCCGACAAGGGTTCAAACGTTCGCTCCAAAGGTGGCGACGGATTCACCCCGGTTGGGCCACGTTTGATTCCAGCGAATGACATCGATCCCACTGCACTGCGGGTGCGCACCTGGCACAACGAGGAACTCGTCCAGGACGACACCACTGAGGACCTGCTGTTTCCCTTCGCCCAGCTGGTCGCCGATCTGTCACAGCTCCTCACCCTGGAGGTAGGGGACATTATTTTGACCGGCACCCCGGCCGGTGCGTCGGTGGCGAATCCGGACGACATGGTAGACATCGAGGTCACCGCCGGTGCCTACAGCAGCGGGCGACTCAGGACCTGCGTGGCGGAGGGAACGACGCCGTTCGCTGACTTCGGCGCTCAACCCAAAGCCGATGACACTCAGCGGGAAGAAGCCTATGGGTCACGCGAGGCAGCCGGGCTGGAACCGGTAAGCCACGCGCTGGCACCTGAATTGAAGAAGAAGCTGGAGGGCATCGCCACCGCAACGCTGTCCTCACAGCTGCGCAAGCGTGGGTTGAACAATGTGAGCATTGATGGGTTGCAGGCAACCCGCCCTGACCGCCGAGTGGTGGGGCTGGCCCGCACCCTCCGGTTCGTCCCCAACCGGGAGGATCTCTTCACCACCCACGGTGGTGGTTTCAACGCCCAGAAACGCGCCATTGACTCGGTGAACGACGGCGAAATTCTCGTCATGGAGGCGCGGGGCGAAAAGGGTACCGGCACGGTGGGGGACATTCTGGCCATGCGAGCCCAGGTCCGGGGAGCGGCCGCCATCATTACTGATGGTGGCGTTCGTGACTATTCGGCTGTTGCTGATCTCGACATGCCAACCTACTTCGCCAACCCCCACCCGGCTGTCCTGGGTCGACGCCACATCCCATGGGACACCGATATCACCATCGCGTGCGGCGGAACGACCGTCCAGCCAGGGGACATCATCGTGGCCGACTCGGACGGCATTCTCGTCATCCCGCCGGCACTTGCTGAGGAACTCGTGGAGGACTGCATCCTGCAAGAGCAGGAAGAGAGGTTCATCCTCGAAATGGTCAAGCAGGGAAGCGGTGTGGACGGGCTTTACCCAATGAATGCCGACTGGAGGGCGAAATACGTGCAGTGGGTCGCCGACGGAGCAACACGTGGCTGACGCCGTCGTCGCACCGTCACTCGAGACCAGTGGCGGGGCCAGGCGCGGTGATGTCGAACCGGGAAGTAAGTCCGAGCGGGCCTACACCTCGATCAAATCCCGCATCATCGAAGGCTCCTTTTCACCCGGATACCGGCTGGTGCTAGCGAAAATCGCTGAGGATCTTGGCTTCAGTGTGGTCCCGGTCCGGGAGGCAATCAGGCGGTTGGAGGCTGAAGGTCTTGTGACGTTTGAACGCAACGTCGGTGCCACCGTCTCCGGGATTGACCCCACCGAGTACTTGTATACGATGCAGACTCTGAGCATCATCGAGGGGGCGGCGACGGCCCTGTCCGCACCGCTGATCGATTCGGTGGCGGTAGCCCGGGCGCGCGCGGTCAACGCCCAGATGCGAGAGTGCCTTGACCATTTCGACCCGGTCCGTTTCACGGCACTGAACCAGGACTTTCACAGCATCTTGTTTGAGCATTGCCCCAATCCGCACATCCTTGATCTGGTGCACCGCGGCTGGAACCGGCTGGCGGCGCTCCGGTCGTCCACGTTCAGGTTCGTTCCTGGGCGCGCCAAGGAATCTGTCCTGGAACACGAGGCGCTGCTGCAGCTCATCGAATTGGCGGCCAACGCCGACACCATCGAGCACGCCGCCCGCCGTCACCGCTCCGCAACCCTGGACGCCTACCTTGCGCAGGCCTCTGCTCCCATCGAATAAGCTCCACCAAATAGTCAGGAAGAAAACCATGACGTCCACCGTCCCTGAAACCACCCACTATGTACCGCAGGACCTGCCCACCCACATCCAGCACTACATCAACGGAAAGTTTGTCGATTCCGTCAGTGGGAAGACCTTCGACGTGCAGGACCCGGTGTCCAACACCAACTACGCCACCGCTGCCGCTGGGCAGAAGGAAGACATTGACCTCGCGGTCGCCGCTGCACGCGAGGCATTCGTCAACGGCCCGTGGCCGCGGATGAAACCCCGCGAGCGAGCCCGGGTTCTCAACAAAATCGCCGACGCCGTTGAGGCGCAGGAGTCCCGCCTGGCCGACCTGGAGAGCTTCGACACCGGGTTGCCCATCACCCAGGCGAAGGGCCAGGCTCTGCGTGCAGCCGAGAACTTCCGTTTTTTCGCTGACCTCATCGTGGCTCAGTTCGACGACGCCATGAAAGTCCCGGGTTCCCAGATCAACTACGTGAACCGGAAGCCGATCGGCGTCGCCGGACTGATCACCCCCTGGAACACTCCGTTCATGCTCGAATCCTGGAAACTCGCACCGGCACTGGCCACCGGCAACACCGTGGTCCTCAAGCCCGCCGAATTCACGCCGCTCTCCGCCTCCCTGTGGGCCCAGATATTCAAAGACGCCGGCCTCCCCGACGGGGTGTTCAACCTGGTCAACGGCCTCGGCGAAGAAGCGGGTGATGCGCTGGTCAAGCACCCACAAGTCCCCCTGATTTCCTTCACCGGCGAGACGACCACCGGGCAGACCATCTTCCGTAATGCAGCCGAGAACCTCAAGGGGCTGTCCATGGAACTCGGCGGGAAGTCACCCTGCGTGGTCTTCGCCGATGCGGACCTGGACGCGGCGATCGATTCGGCGCTCTTCGGTGTTTTCTCCTTGAATGGTGAGCGTTGCACCGCCGGATCCCGCATTCTGGTGGAACGCGGCATCTACGACGAGTTCTGCGACAAATACGCGGCCCGGGCGAAGTCCATCGTCGTCGGCGATCCCCACGATCCCAGGACCGAGGTCGGCGCGCTGGTCCACCCAGAGCACTTCCAGAAGGTCGCCTCCTATGTAGAGATTGGGAAGTCGGAGGGGCGGCTGCTGGCTGGCGGAGGCCGGCCGGACCACCTGCCCGAGGGCAACTACATCGCACCGACCGTGTTCGCCGACGTCGCTCCTGAAGCACGCATTTTCCAGGAGGAGATCTTCGGCCCGGTCGTCGCCATCACCCCGTTTGAAGACGACGACGAAGCGCTGGCACTCGCGAACAACACCAAATACGGGCTCGCCGCCTACATTTGGACGCAGAACCTGACCCGCGCCCACAACTTCTCCCAAAACATTGAAGCTGGCATGGTCTGGCTCAACAGCCACAACGTTCGCGACCTTCGCACTCCATTTGGCGGCGTGAAAGCGTCGGGTCTGGGACATGAGGGCGGCTACCGGTCAATCGACTTCTACACCGACCAGCAGGCAGTTCATATCAGCCTCGGCGCTGTCCACACTCCGAAGTTCGGCAGCATCGACGACGCACCCAAGGGCTGACCCCCTTCCCCAGGCACCTCCCCCGCGCCCTGCTCAAAGAAGAGAGACCATCATGACAAACTTCGTCCCCACCCCCACTGCTCCGGCCCCCGACATTGTCCGTTGCGCCTACATGGAAATCGTCGTAACTGACCTCGTGAAGTCGCGTGAGTTCTACGTCGACGTCCTCGGTCTGCACGTCACCGAAGAAGACGACAACAACATCTACCTGCGCTCCCTTGAGGAGTTCATCCACCACAACCTGGTGTTGCGGAAGGGGCCGGTGGCCGCCGTCGCCGCCTTCGCCTACCGGGTCAAGTCGCCGGCGGAAGTGGACGCCGCCGAGGCGTATTACATGGAACTTGGTTGCCGGGTGGAGCGCCGAACGGAGGGGTTCACCAAGGGCATTGGCGATTCCGTCCGCGTCGAGGACCCACTTGGCTTCCCCTACGAATTCTTCTACGACGTCGAACATGTGGAGCGCCTCACCCAGCGCTACGACCTCTACTCTGCCGGCGAGCTGGTGCGCCTGGATCATTTCAACCAGGTCACCCCTGACGTACCGCGGGGACGCAAGTACCTCGAGGACCTCGGCTTCCGGGTCTCTGAGGACATCCAGGATTCCGATGGCGTGAGCTATGCGGTCTGGATGCACCGTAAACAGACGGTGCATGACACCGCACTGACCGGGGGTAACGGCCCACGGATGCACCACGTCGCCTTCGCCACCCATGAGAAGCACAACATCATCCAGATCTGCGACAAGATGGGCGCCCTGCGCATCTCGGACCGGATTGAACGCGGCCCCGGCCGGCACGGCGTGTCCAACGCTTTCTACCTCTACATCCTTGACCCGGACGGGCACCGCATCGAGATCTACACCCAGGATTACTACACCGGCGACCCGGACAACCCTACGGTCACGTGGGACGTCCACGACAACCAGCGCCGCGATTGGTGGGGCAACGCCGTCGTCCCCTCCTGGTACAGCGAAGCCTCGCTGGTCCTGGATCTCGATGGGAATCCCCAGCCCGTGATGGTGCGTGAGGAAAAGAGCGAAATGGCGGTGACGGTCGGTGCCGACGGGTTCTCCTACACCCGCAAAGACGATGATGGTGCCGAGCAGGGGTTCAAGTTGGGGGCGCAGCTGTAGCCATGCTGGATGCCACAACAATTGAAGCCATCGCGGATGAGCTGGTCGAAGCCGGGCGCAGCCGCACCCCGGTTCCGCGGCTGACGGCCCGCTATCCGGACATGACCGTTGAGGACGCCTACGCGGTGCAGCTGCTGTGGCGTCAACGCAACGAGGCTGCCGGGCGAACGCTGGTGGGGCGCAAGATCGGCCTCACCTCGAAGGCCATGCAGGCGGCCACCGGCATCACCGAACCCGATTACGGAGCCATCTTCGACGATATGGTGCTGGACACCGGCTGCTCGGTGGACTGGGATCGGTACACCCATCCGCGGGTCGAAGTGGAACTGGCGTTTGTGTTGAAGCAGGATCTGTCGGGACCAGGGTGCACCATCTTCGACGTACTGAATGCCACCGACTACGTGGTCCCCGCCCTTGAAATCCTGGATTCCCGGATCGAGATGGAGGGTAGGACCATCGTTGACACCATTTCGGACAACGCGGCGATGGGCGCCATGGTGGTGGGTGGTCGTCCGGTGAGGCCGGACGCCGTCGACCTCCGTTGGGTAGCCGCAATCCTTTACAAGAACCAGACGGTCGAGGAAACCGGCGTCGCAGCGGGAGTGCTCGACCACCCGGCGGCCGGTGTTCACTGGCTGGCCAACAAGATTGCGGCCCACGGTGACAGTATGAAGGCCGGTGACATCATCCTCGCCGGGTCCTTCACCCGCCCACTGTGGGTCAATAAGGGTGACACTATCCACGCCGACTACGGACCGCTGGGAGTAGTGACATGCCACTTCCACTAAATGACACGTTTCGTGTAGCGCTCGCCGGGGCCGATCGGCCGCTAACTGGCATGTGGGTGTGCTCGGGAAGCCCCTTGATCGCCGAGCTCTGCGCAGGAGCTGGCCTGGACTGGCTCCTCATCGACGCTGAGCACAGCCCAAATGGGCTGGAATCCATTCTTGCCCAGCTCCAGGCCGTTCACGGCTACCCAGTGCATGCAATGGTTCGTCCCCCGGTCAATGACACAGTGCTCATCAAGCAGTATCTGGACCTGGGGGTGCAGAATCTGCTGATCCCGATGGTCCACTCGGTGGCTGACGCTGAAGCAGCAGTTGCGGCTACCCGGTACCCGCCGGGTGGTGTGCGGGGTGTTGGATCGGCGCTGGCACGGGCTGCCCGCTGGAACCGGGTTCCCGATTATCTGGCCGTGGCTGATGAGACCATCAGCGTGACGGTACAGATCGAATCTACCGCCGCCGTCGCCGCCGTCGAGGCGATCCTTGCCGTTGACGGTGTTGACGCAATCTTCGTTGGCCCCTCGGACCTCGCTGCGTCCATGGGCGTGCTGGGCCAGCAGGAGCACCCCGAGGTGCGAGCCGCCGTCGAACACTGTCTCGCAGCGGCACAGAAGGCTGGAAAACCTGCCGGAGTGAACGCCTTCAACCCCGCTACCGCACGCCACTATCTGGATGTCGGAGCCAGTTTCATCCTGGTGGGTGCCGACGTCGCCCTGCTGGCTCGTGGGTCGGAGGCACTGGCTGCCCAGTTCATTCCGGCGCCCGACGACGATTCGCCCGCAAGCTACTGACCTCCCGTGGGTTAGTGTGATCAGATGTCCGAGCCCCAGCCCAGCGTCCTCACCGTCGGCTTTGTCCCCGGTGTGACACCCGGGAAATGGGTCAGCCGGTGGCGCGACAGGTTTCCAGCAAAACCACTGGAAACCCGTGAGTATGAAGCCGCCAGCCAAGAGGAGGCTCTGCGCGCAGGCACGGTTGATCTCGGTTTCGTCCGTCTCCCGGTGGACCGCGAAGGCCTCAGCGTGATTCCCCTCTATGAGGAGCAGCCGGTGGTGGTGGCGGGCAAGGACCACGAATTGTCACTGTTCGACGAGGTTCCCCTCGCCGAACTGGCCGCCGAGAACCACCTTGATGTGATTGCCAATGGTGGCGAGAAGGCCACCATTGAACTCGCGGCAACGGGTGCCGGTGTGGTGATTGTGCCCATGTCGATTGCACGCCTCTACGCCCGCAAAGACGCGGTCCACCGGCCCGTTCTCGATGTTCCGGCCACCACAATTGCCGTGGCCTGGCTTTCAGAGAACACCGCCGAGGACATCGAAGAGTTCATCGGCATCGTCAGGGGGCGCACTGAACGAAGCTCGCGGCAGCCCTCGGCCAAGGAACCTGAGAAAAAGGAAAAGAAGGCGCAAAAGGCGGCAAGCAAAAAGCAACCGTCCGCGCGTTCCTCAAAGCCCACGCAGAAAGCCGGTGGGCCCAAGAAGCCGGCAGCTGGGGGTAAGAAGCAGAACCCGCGCGGCCGGAAGCCCGGCGCCGGTGGGCGTGGCCGCCGCTAGACGTCAACACCCCCTAGCCAGCATCCCCGTTGCCCTTTCCATCCCGTACCCCTTCCTTCGCCGAGACGGTAGATCCGGTGAGCTAAAGGGCGAACAGGTCGCCACATCTCACGGTTTGGCGGGTGGTAGCGGGCGGTCCGGGACTGGGTCTGCGGTGCCTGAATTCCGGTGTCGAAAAATAGTTGAAAAAAGTTTTCCTGGGGGCCCTGAATGGGGCCCTATTTTGTCATTACTGTCAGTGCTCGATGATGGAATGGAGGTATGAAAAGCAGTAAAGCCTCTGCTACCGGATCGGCATTATTCCCCGATTCCGGCCCTGAGTTTGGCTCCGATTCTGGCTCCGATTCCGCTTCTGATAGCGGGTCCGCGAACACTGCCTCGGGCGCCTCGGGCGCCTCGGGCGCCTCGGGTGCCTCGGGTGGGTATGGTCCGGGTGGTCCGCTCAGCGTTGACGCGTTCTGGGAGGCACCTCAAGCCGACGGGCCCGATAAGCCCGGTCCGGTATTTGGTTCGGGTGGGCGGGTGCGTTCCAGTGCGGAATCGCCGGCCTTGACCGGCCAACTCGGGTTGGCTGCGGTGGCGGGTCTGGACTCTGCTCAGACGGTGGACGCGTTGAAGGACGTCGCTGAGCTGAGGTCCTGGCTTGATGCGCAGGAAGCCAAGTTAGCTACCCGGGCGTTGGACCTTCAGGCCGAGCAGATCCACGGCGGCCGTGGGGCCTTTGGATTTGATAAGCCCCTCGCCGCGGCGGAGGTCGGTGCCGCGTTGCATTTGCCGGAACGTACCGCGGGGTCCTTGATCGAACACAGCACCCTGCTGGTCCGGCATTACCCTTCCACCCTTCATGCTTTGGAAGCTGGCCGGTTTTCCCGTCGCCACGCGTGGGCTGTGGTGGAGGAAGTCACCAGCATCCCCCATACCTTCGCGGCGGCGTCGGCGGCGTTTGAGGACCGGCTTATTACGATGGCCGGGAAGATGACGGTTTCGAAGTTCTATTACCAGGCAGTGAGGCTTCGGGAGAGGCTGCACCCCGAGTCGATCAGCACCCGCCGTCAAAAGGCAGTCCTGGGCCGGTTAGTGCAGCTGAGTCCTGACTACGACGGGATGGCGTGGCTCGAAGCCTACCTACCCACCGACCAGGCTGCCGGGATTTTCCACCGGGTCGATACCGCAGCCCGGGCCTTGCAGGGCCCGGACGAGGCCAGGACTCTCACCCAGCTCAGGGCCGATGTTCTGGTGGACGTCCTCACCAGCGCCGGACCCACCGGCGATCATGAAACGGGCGCCGAGGACAACGGCGGCAACGATGGCAAGAGCGGCAGCAAATCGACCGGGTCCAGCAGCCCCAGTCAGCCGCGGGAGGCCGGCACGTTTTGGGGTGTGCAGGCGAAGGTGTTCGTCACGGTCCCGGTGATGACTCTCCTCGGCGGGGACACCCCGGGTGAGTTGGAAGGCTACGGTCCGATTGATCCCGAGACGGCCCGGAAGCTCGCCGGGCACGCACCATCGTTCACCAGGATCCTCACCCACCCCTTTACCGGGGCCAGGCTGGGCGCTGATGCGACCACGTATCGGGTCCCGCAGGACCTGAAGGATGCGGTCCGGGTCAGGGATGGGACGTGTCGGCATCCGGGGTGTAACCGGTTGGCGGTGTTCTGCGAACTCGACCACACCACCCCCTGGTCCCAAGGAGGCAAGACCAGCTACGGGAACCTGGCGGCCCTGTGTAAACGTCACCACATGTTCAAAACCGAAGGCTACTGGCACTACCAACAACCCGAGCCCGGGACCATCATCGCGATCTCGCCTGCCGGTGAAACCTACCTCACCACAGCCGACCCACCACCAGCACCACCACCCGACATACCTCCGCCCTTCTAGTGATCTGCTGCGGCTAGCGACGCCTGTCGGTAAAGGCACAGTGGCGACGACCTTTTTGCCCACACGCGCTGCCCGCACGCGGGTCCAGACCCCACCGCTCAACTGTGAGATCGGGCGACCCGCGACGCTCCAGGCCCGCCACGCTTTAAGCTCGCCAGGCCGCCAGACTAATCAATCGGCGGTAAGGCGGCAAGACGGACGAGGACGGGCTCAGACCGGTCAGGATGGGTAGGCGTTGGTGGGACTACCCGCTGAACGGATAATTTCGGCATATCTGTGGAAGGACGCCCGTGGTACCCGTTCCAGCGTCGCTGGCTCCAGCCGCACCAGACCAAACTTCTTGGTGTACCCCTCCTGCCACTCCCAGTTATCCAGCAAGGTCCAGTGGAAGTAACCCCTTACATCAATTCCAGCCGCGATCGCCTCTCCGACGGCGGCGAGATGCTGCTCCAGAAAGTCGATCCGGCGGGTGTCCTGCAGCGCGCCCCCTGATCCCTGAAGCCCACCCTGCGGGCCGTCGTCGTAAGCGCAACCATTTTCGGTGATGTACACCGGGGGCAGCCGGGGATAGGCGGCTTTCAGTTGCTTAAGAATTCTGAGCAGGCTGGCGGGCATCACCGGCCAGCCAAAGTCGGTGACCGGCACTCCCACAAACTCTTTGGGAGCGAACGGCACCGGATAAAACGGGGGAGCCGCACCCACCCGGGTCGGAAAATAATAGTTGACGCCGTAGAAGTCCAGGGGGGTGGAGATGATCTCCATGTCACCGTCGTGGATCACCTCAAAGGAGATTCCGTCCACCTCCTCGAGTTCCGGTGGATACCTGCCGGTCAGGACCGGCCCAGCGAACTGGCCGTTGTGATACTGGTCGTAAAGGACCGCAAGACGCGCGTCCCGGTCTGAGCCGGTGGCTGGCTGCACCGGCGAATGATTGTTCACGATACCCACCGGCGAGGAAAGGGTCTCCCTAAGGGTACGCACGGCGTTACCGTGAGCCAGGAGAAGATGATGCGCCACGACGAAGGCACTGCCCAGCATCATCAGTCCCGGCGCGGCACGGCCAATTGCGTGCCCGACGCCGGTGTGGACCACCGGCTCGTTGACGGTCATCCAGGCCGCTACCTTGTCGCCGAACTCATCCCGAAGAATCCGGGTGTAGTCGGCGAACGCATCAACGGTGTCGCGGTTCTGCCACCCGCCAGCGTCCTGCAACGCCTGGGGCAGGTCCCAGTGATAAATGGTCACCCACGGCTGAATACCACGGTCCAGGAGGGCATCGAGGAGCCGGTGGTAGAAGGCGACACCCTCGGGGTTGGCCGGTCCGCGTCCGAGGGGTTGAATACGTGGCCACGCGATTGACATCCGATACGCCTGCCCACCCAACTCCCTGAGCAGGTCAAAATCCTCCGCATACCGGTGGTAATGGTCGCAGGCAATGGCCGCACTCGACGCATCCAGGATGTTCTTGTGAGTCCTGGCGTACGCGTCCCAAATACTCTCACCGCGGCCACCCTCGTGGACGCCACCCTCAATCTGGGCTGCGGCCGTCGCCGTCCCAAACACAAACCCGGGCGGCAATCCAAAGCTGGTCACGGTGCGCTCCTTTATGGGCTTTCAGCCTGATCCCTTCACCTAAATCCCACTGACCCCGATGCGTCAATGCCTTGACGCTGTGAACTTGCTGGCTGGCTGCAGAGAGGCAGGGAGGTAGTGTGCTGGATATGCGCATCAACCCCACCCCCGACCACCCCGGCGCACAGGCAATGATCCCCTCGAATGTCCCAGACACGGCACGGGTGTCAGCCCGGTTTGCGAACCCCGCACAGCTTGGTCCGGCGGGCCCGCTGAAGCCCGGGTGGGGACTCTGGCAGGCCGCAGTGGGATTGCTTCTGGTGTTGGCCCTTCCCCTGGGCGGCACGCTAGCGCTCTCTTCGGTGCTCAGCTTCGGGCCTGAACTAGTCTTCGTTTCACTTTGTTTCACCTGGCTTGCCCTGCTGGGGAGCAGTGTTCTGGCCTCAAGGGTGTGGGGATTTGGTTCGCTTGCCAGGGACTTCGGTCTGAGATTCAAATGGATTGACCTGGCCATAGGACTCGGAGTTGGCATCGCGGCCCGCTTTATCCTGGCATTAGTTCAGGTGATCATGACTCTGCTCTGGCCGCTGGGCGAGGGCGAGGTGCTGCAAGGCAACGCGGAAATCTTTCTCACTGGCGACAGCGGTTGGATCTTTGTGAACGCAGTCCTCGGCGGAGCCCTCATTGCGCCTTTCCTTGAGGAACTCTTCAGCCGCGGCCTGGTCCTGCGAGCTGTGCAGAACGCATGGTGGCTGAAAGGCTCAGCGAAGGGCCGGGTCTCGACCGCGACTCCGCAGCGGTCGTTGACGACTGCAACGGTTGTGGCGATCCTGGTCAGTTCCCTCGCCTTCGGCCTCTTGCACACCGGCGCGGTAGGGGACCTAAGGTCGTCGATCTATCTCCTCGTCGGCACGTTTACGGTTGGGGTGATCTGCGGATTCCTAACCGTCTGGACCGGCCGTCTGGGGCCAGCAATCGTAACCCACGTCGTTTTCAACGGAACAGCCATCGGCCTGCTTCTGGCGCTTCCGCCGGAACTGCTCCCCTAGGAATTTTCGGCTACAACCCACGCCGCCACCGTCGACAGGAAACCAATATGCAGTTTAAGGAATATTCAACCATCCAGGCTAGCTACGCTCAGTCGGTGGTAACGATCACCCTCAATCGGCCCGAGGCGCTGAACGCCCTCTCCACCCAGGTCGTCGATGATCTGCACCATCTTCTGAACGTTCTCGAAGGGGAATTCAGGAACGACCACGGCTGGCAGGTCCGCGGGGTCGTGATCACCGGCGCGGGGGAGAAGGCATTTGCCGCTGGGGCCGACATCCGTGAAATGACAGTCATGACACCCGGCCAGGCGTGGGACTACAGCACCAGGATGCAGGCACTCACGCTCCGGCTCGAGTCGCTCCCGGTGCCCGTAATTGCAGCGGTCAACGGATTCGCCCTGGGCGGGGGATGCGAGCTGGCGCTGGCCTGCGACTTCATCTATGCCACAGAATCAGCTTCGTTTGGGCAACCCGAAGTGAGCCTGGGCCTGGTTCCCGGATTTGGCGGTTCAGTGAGATTGCAGCAGCGGGTGGGACCGTCCCAGGCCAGGGAACTGTTGTTCACTGGGCGGCGCATCAGGGCCGAACAGGCTCAACGCCTTGGTTTGGTCAACGCGGTTTTTGGTGATCGGGAAGCGTTGCTGGCCGCGGCTGGGAAAACTATCGCCGAAATCGCCGGGCACTCTCCCACCGCAATCGCAGCGGTCAAGGAAACAATGGCCCACGTTGAAGGCCGGCCCACCTCCGACGGACTGGCGATCGAGGCTGATTCATTCAAGCAGGCGTTCACCACGTCAGACATGCGCGAAGGAACCCGGGCGTTCCTTGCCAAAGAAAAACCTGCCTTCCCCGGTAACTAATCGGGGAAGGCAGGTTTGCTGTACCAGGGCTTTGCTGGACGAAGACTTTACTGAACTAGGCCTTTGCAGGCTGGGTAACCGTTGCGGTCGGTTCCATGTTCTCTGCGTCAACCATCCAGGCGTACTGCTCAAGCTTCTCAATGAAGGCGTGCAGAATGTCGGCGGTGGTGGGGTCTTCCTCGTCGATCTGGTCATGCACGTCGCGCATGGTCTTTACCGTGCCTTCGAGCATGGCAACAACCATGGTGACCGTGTCTTTGGTGGAGACCAGACCGGCCGGGAACTGGTTGAGGGTGGTGCCCTTCGCTACCGAACCGCTCCGGCCATCAGGAACGGCGTGCAGGGCGCGCATACGCTCGGCCATCTGATCGGCAAACAGGCGGGCGTCGTCGATGATCTCGTCCAGCTGCAGGTGCATGTCGCGGAAGTTCTTGCCGACGACGTTCCAGTGCGCCTGCTTGCCCTGTAGGTGCAGCTCGATGAGCTCAACCAGCACGGCCTGCATGTTGTCAGTCAGTGTTTTGGAAGCCTTCATGTTTTTCCTCCTGTGGGTAGAACCTGCCCTCCCCCGGTGCTGGGAAAGCGCCGGGTGCGAGGTTTGGATCAATCTTCAGCCTAGACCGCGGATGTTGTTGAAATCCAGCGGCAAGGAATACAATCAGTTTACTTAGTAGTTCACTGATTGTGGAACTTACAGGAGGAACCATATGACGACAGTCCAGGAATCCATCGACGTAGCAGTACCCGTGAGTACTGCCTACAACCAGTGGACGCAGTTCGAAACCTTCCCCCAGTTCATGGGCGGGGTGGAATCGATCACCCAGACATCTGACACTCGTAGTCACTGGGTCACCAAGATCGGCGGTGTGGAACGAGAGTTCGACACCGAAATCACCGAGCAGCACCCCGATGAGCGAATTGCCTGGAAGAGCGTCGACGGAAAGTCCCACGCAGGAGTGGTGACTTTCCACCGGATTGACGACACCACCTCCCGTGTTGCTGTCCAGTTGGACTGGCATCCAGAGACCTTCACCGAAAAGATTGGCTCGGTAGTCAACGCCGACAATCGGCAGGTGAAATCCGATCTCCAGCGTTTCAAGGAGTTCATCGAAAGCAACAACTCCGAGACAGGGGCCTGGCGCGGTGACATTGACGCGCCACCGTCGGGGACCTCGACGGCCGCAGCCGGAGCAGCGGATCTCAGTGATCCGTCACTGGACGATCCCGAGTCGGGTGGCCCGCGCGCAACCGTCGCGCCGAGCTAGCCGGGACTCACGTTAGAAAGCTTCGGCCGGAACTCCGCATAAGTGGAGGTCCGGCCGAAGCCGTCTAATGGGATTGACCTAGTCGCGGACCGTAATCCCGGCAATCGCCTCAGTTGCGCGTTCGGAGAGCTGGGCGGAAATGGGTGAGCTTTTCGCCGATTCTGCGGCAGCCTCCTGACCCTCGGGGCTAACCACGTAGGTGCCGAACTCCTTGATGAGTCCGACCGTTGTCTCGTCCGGGTACGAAGTGCAGAAGACGTGATAGGACACCAGGATCAGCGGGTAGACGTCCGCTTTGGTGGTGGTCCGGTCGAGGGTCAGCGCAATGTCGTAGCTGGGCCGGCCTTCGACCGGAGTGGCGATGTCGACGGCGGCGGCTGCCGCTTCGGTGCTGACCGGCACGTATTCGTTTCCCACCAGCAGGTTCGCCCTTCCCAGCGGTGGGCCAACAGCTGAATCGTCAGCGTAGGTGATTGCCCCCTCGGTGCCGGCGACGGTGCTTACAACACCGGCGTTGCCCTTGGAGTTCTCGTTCCCGAGCTTACTGGGCCACGTGCCATCCGCTTCGAAGGTCCATTGGTCCGGAACGGTCTCGTGGAGGTAGTCGGTGAAGTTCTCTGTGGTTCCCGAATCGTCCGACCGGCTGACCGGGGTAATCCGGAGGTCCGGTAGATCGACGTCGGTATTCTGTCCGGCAATGGCTGGATCATTCCAGTTGTCGATGTCGCCCAGGAAAATGCTGGCGATGGTTGGTGCATCCAGGTTTAGCTCGGTGAGCCCAGGAAGGTTGAACGTGACACTGATCGGCGATACGTAGGCCGGAATATTGAACGCGCCGTCTGGGCCGCAGGCCTCAGCGGATTCGGCGATTTCCTCGTCATTGAGGTAAGCATCCGAGCCGGCGAACTGCACTGCTCCGGCAAGTAGCGCCCCCCGCCCCGCACCGGAGCCGTCGGGGGAATACTGCAATTGCGCCTGGGAGTGAAGGGTGCCGAAACCTGATATCCAGCCGTCCATTGCTGGACCCTGCGCCGAGGATCCGGCGCCAGTGATGGTGCCTCGAAGGTCTGAGTTGGCACGCTGGGCTGCGGCTTCCTGCTCGGGGCCCAGGGGATAGTCGGACCCGCAGGCGGTGAGTGAGAGGCCGAGGACGGCGGTGGCAAGGAGGGCAAGGCGACGCGTGGGGTGAGGCAGCACCTAATTTACGATACAGGTGAACAGTGGGTGAACGAATTGGGCAGGTTCCAGCGTCAGGTGCCCTTAGTGAGGTCGCGGGTGGCGGGGCCTTCCAGCAAGGTTCCCTCTGCCGTGAATCGTGACCCGTGCAGGGGGCAATCCCAGGACTTCTCGGCGTCGTTCCAACCCAGAACACCGCCCAGATGAGGGCAGACTGCCGAAACCCGGTGGGTGACGCCGTCGACCACGCAGACCCCCTCGGGGCGAGCACCGTTGCGGACCACCACACCTTGACCCTCCGGTGGGCTGACGGTGCTGGTCCGCGCCAGGCCACCAAGCCAACCGTTCAGGAGTTCCAGTCCGGCACCGGCGTTTGTCTTGACCGTACTGAGGGCGTCCTGCCGGGCGACGCGGGTGGCATACAGTTTGTTGGCCCAGGGCATGTGGCCGCCGAGAATTTCGGCCGATAAGGCCAAGGCCGCCGCGACGGCGTTGGTCATGCCCCACTTGTTGTAGCCGGTAGCTGCGTAAATGTTGTGTCGACTCAGTGGGAGCTTGCCCACATAGGGTACGGCTGATGCGGGTTCGTAGTCCTGGGCCGACCAGTGATGAACCGGCTTCACCGACGGAAAGTGTTGCTGGGTCCAACGCACCAGATCATCGACCAGGGCTTGCGTATGGGTTTCGCGGCCGACGCGGTGGCCATTGCCCCCAGCGATCAGGTACGTCCTTCCATCGACGACGGCGGTGCGCAGGGAGCGTGTCGGTCCGTCGATGGACAGGAACATCTCATCCATACCCTCAAGGGTCTGACCCTCAACGGCAAAAGCAACGGCATAGGACCGCTGAGGGGTGAGGACTGAGAAGTGTCCGCCGCGATCGAGAATGGGGGTGCCTGTTGCCAGGATCAAGTGCTCAGCCCACACCGTTCCGCGAGGGGTTTTGACCTCAATTTTGTCTCCCTTCAATTTTCCGGTGCTAATCCCCTCCACCCGGACTCCTTCAATCAGGTGGCCGCCATGAGACCTGAAGTCAGCAGCTAGTCCAGCCAAACCCTGCAGGGGATGAAACTGTGCTTGCCCCGGGAGGCGGAGGCTACCAGTAACGGCGAACGGCAGGGAGGAGGCGTCCTGCAGCACCGGGGTCAGCCCCGCCGCGAGGCACGCCTCATGTTCGGCTTTCAGCGCAGCAGCACCAGTGTCGGTGACGGAGTAGGTGACCGCGTCCCGAGTGTCGAACGGAATGCCGTGCTCGCGGAAGAACCGCAACAACCAGGATTGCCCTTCAAGGTTGCCGGTGACGTAGTGGCGGGCTGTCTCGGCGTCATGGTGCCGGATAATAGAGGAGAGTTGGGTCCCCTGAAGGAGTGATATTTTGCCCGTGGTATTTCCGGTGGTGACATCCCCTGCGCGCCTTGCCTCCAGTACTGCTACCCGTTGGCCTGAGCGTGCCAGCAGCAGCGCGGTAATGATTCCGGTAAGCCCGGCCCCCACCACCACTGAGTCATAGGTGGCGCCGGGCATGAACGGGTCGGCCGGGAACTGCGGACGGGTTGCCTGCCAAAGGGATGTCATCGGATGCCTTCTGCCGTCGGGTAGTGGAACCTAAGCCCACTCCCAAAATCCGTTCCAGTCAAGGACCCGTAGATGTCCCGCGGTGTCTTCGACTACGGCAGGCACCGGATTGAGTAAGTATGCTGATTATCATGCCGCAAGATGAAGAGGATGATGTGACGACGCCGAAGCGGTCAGTACTTTTGGATAGCGGGTCAAACACCCAGGACACCCTTTACGAGAGCGCTGTCGCGGCGGCTGGCTCGGTGTCGCGGGCGCTCGCCCTTGCCGCCGAGCTTGGTGCGCGGACCCCATTGCCGGGCGGAGGATCCACACTGACCCTGTGGGAGACCTTGGCCACCATCGCAGCAGCCGACCTGTCGGTGGCGCGCACCATTGAACCTCACCTCGACGCGGTAGCCATCCTGCGGCAAGCCGAACTGTCAGTCGCAGCGGGAACCTGGGGGGTCTTCGCCGCTGAGGCGCCCGGGCACCGCCTGGAAGCGCACCACTCTTTCAACAACGACGGCGACTGGCAGCTGACCGGGCGGAAACCCTGGTGCTCTTTGGCGGGCAATCTGGACTACGCGATCGTGACGGCCCATGTCCCGGATGGCGAACGGCGCGCCTTCAGCGTAGACCTGCGCCAACCGACGGTTCAGGCTATCCGCGGTACCTGGGTTAGCCGTGGGCTGGCAGCGGTGGACAGCGGCCCCATTGACTTCGATGCGGCATCAGCCCGCCCCGTAGGTGCCGACAACTGGTATTTGCAGCGCGACGGGTTTGCCTGGGGAGGGCTCGGGGTGGCTGCCTGTTGGTATGGGGGAGCGGTCGGCATTGCGCGGCGGTTACTGCGCTCAGTGGGGGAACGAACCCCCGATCAGGTAGCGCTGATGTATCTCGGAGAGGTGGACCGTCACCTGTACGCCGCGCGGGGGGCGCTCGCGGCGGCTGCAACCGACATTGACGCGGGTCGGGCCCACGGTGCCGCCGGGGCGCTGCTGGCTGCGCGGGTGAGGGGCGTTGTTGCCGACGCTGCCGAAGCAATCCTTCGGATGGTAGGCCACGGGCTCGGTCCGGCACCCCTGGCCCTGGAGGAAGACCACGCCCGGAGGGTGGCCGATCTGCAGGTATATCTCCGCCAGCACCACGCCGAACGGGACGCAGCAGCCCTGGGCCGCCAGCTCCAGAACACCGGAGTTGCACCGTGGTGACCTTTTCGCACGAGGACGCCGGAACGCCCGAGCACCGCTGGAGCCAGGACTGGCGCAGCGACGCCCGGCTCAGTATTGAGGCCCTTTTCGATGGGCGAATGCCGGAACGGGTGATAGTGGTTGCGGCTCACCCCGACGACGAGACGCTTGGGGCAGCCGGGCTGGTGCGACGCCTGGCCCGCGCCGGAGTTGCCACGGATATTGTGGTCGCCACCAACGGCGAAGCGTCCCACCCGAACTCCCCGACCCACACTGCTGTCCAGCTGGCCGAGTTGCGGCGGATTGAACTCGAGCAGGCCGTCGAATTGTTGGCACCGTCAGCACGGACGCACTTCCTCAACCTTCCCGACGGCGGGTTGGATGCCGAGGAGCTCACCGAACAGCTCCGCCGCATTGTTGCCGCCGGGGGGCGTCCGGGCGAACGCACCTTGCTGGTGGCCCCGTGGCGGGGGGACGGGCACGGGGATCACGAAGCTGGCGGTACGGCTGCGGCACAGCTGGCAGCGGAACTGAACCTTCCGCTGCTTGAGTACCCGGTGTGGCTGTGGCACTGGGCGACGCCGGATTCCTCCGAGGTGCCATGGAACCAGCTCGAAATCCTTGATCTTGCTGGCGATGAGCAAACCCTCAAACAGTCGGCCCTGCTCATGCATGCGAGCCAGACGGCGCCCCTGTCCGACGAGCCGGGAGACGAAGCACTGCTCGCCCCGGGGTTCCTGGACCACTTCGCCCGCGGTTTTGAGACCTTCATCCCCACCCCATCATCGGGTGTGTTCGAACGGCTGCACGCCGACACCGACGATCCGTGGGGGCTCAAGGACCGCTTCTATGAACGACGAAAACGTTCAGTGGCTTTGGCGCTGTTACCGAGGGAACGGTTTGCGGCTTCACTCGAACTGGGTTGTTCAATCGGTATACTCTCCGCCGAGCTCGCCGCGCGCACGGATTCCCTCCTTGCCCTGGATATCAGTCCAACGGCGGTGGCGGCTACGCAGGAACGGTTGAGCGATTACCCCGAGGCGACTGCCCGGGTTGCGTCCGTGCCACGGGATTGGCCCTCGGGGCAATTCGACCTGATCGTAATCTCCGAGGTGGGCTACTTCCTCAGCCGGGCACAATTGCTGGATGTCGTGGCACGTGCGGTCGCATCGCTGGCAGCCGACGGGGTCATTCTCCTGTGCCACTGGCGGCACCCAATAGATGGCTGGGAACTGGATGGGGACACCGTCCACGAACTATTTCGTTCAGCCTCGTCACTAGCTGTTTTTGCAGAACACCGCGAAGAGGATTTCCGCATCGACCTTCTGGTGCGGCCACCGGCGGTGTCGGTGGCCAGAGCGACCGGTGTCTTGTGAAGGCGTCGTCCGTGCCAGCGGCGGTGGCGGTCGTCGTCCCGGCCCGGAACGAGGAGGAGAGCCTGCCGCGGTGCCTGGCCGCCCTCGATGAGGCGGGCAGGGCGCTCGCCGACGCGTACCCGTCAGTCGCCCTGTCCGTCACCGTGGTCCTGGACGGATGTACCGACGCTTCGGCACGGGTGGTGGCCGAGTATCCAGTTGCCCAGCCTCTGGCAGTTGACTTCGCCTCGGTGGGATTGGCACGTAGGGCCGGGGTCGCCCACGCGGTGGCTCAGCTCGGCCAGCCAGCCAGCCAGATCTGGGTGGCGAACACCGACGCCGACACTGAGGTGCCCGGGCAGTGGCTCGTCGAGCAGTGCCGGCTGGCCGCCTCGGGGGTGGAACTGATCCTGGGGACGGTGGTTCCCAACCCGGTAGGCCTGGATGCCGCGCTGGAGCGCGCCTGGCATGCCGCTCACCCGCTCGACGACGGCCACGACTACGTTCACGGCGCGAACCTGGGATTCCGGGCGGACAGCTACCTGGCGGTCGGTGGTTTCGCTGCCCTAGACATCCATGAGGATGCAGATCTGATCGCTCGGCTGAAATCGCTGGGGGTGAGGTGGGCTGCGGTGGACTCCATCAGGGCCACGACATCCGCCAGGACAACGGGCCGGACACCCGGCGGGTTCGCCGGCTATTTGCGGGACCTTCCCCTGTAACCAGGGAAAGCGGAGCGAACAGGACGTTCGGGATCAGTCAGCCCGTTTGAGCCGGTATCCGTCTTCGCAATGGATGAGGCGGCGGCCAGCACCTTCGTTGAGTTGAATCCACAACACCGAGGCGTCGTCGGTGCGCATCTCGACAACCCCCGCTACGGGCCCATCGCTGTCGTGATTGAACGCGACCCGCTGCCCACGGCGGAGGGTGGACCAGTCCGAGATGCCCTCGCGGGACGGAGACGAAGTTTCCATGGTCGGTGGGTCCTTTCAATACGGAAAGCTAATGCCTTCAACGTACTGCGCCTGTCTGAACGGCAAGTGAATGCCACCTGAGTGTTCGGGGTGGCTCCTGGCACCCGGGCATGGAACGTCAGACTGCGCGCCACTTACCGCTGGTCAGGTGGGAACCGGCCTGCGGGCCCATCTGGAGCATGCCGCCGTCGACGACCCAGGAGGCGCCGTTGACGTAACTCGACGCCGGTGATGCCAGGAACGCGATCACTGCCGCGACTTCCTCCGATGCACCGGGGCGGCCCACGGGGATACCCGGGCGGTCAATGTCGTGGGGATCCTTGTCCTCGGCATCGTTCATTGCCGTAGCAATTTCGCCAGGCAGGACCGCGTTCGCGGTAATGCCCTGATCGCCCAGCTCCAGGGCGATCGTCTTGATTAACCCGCCGAGACCGTGTTTTGACGCATCGTAGGCTGCGGAGCCCACGCGCGGCTGTTCCTGGTGAACGCTGGTGACGGCAATGATCCTGCCGCCGTTCCCGGCGGAAATCATTTGTGCCGCCGCACGCTGGATGCAGACAAATGCGCCATCCAGGTTGGCTGCCAGGGTGCCGCGCCATTCGTCATAGCTGGTATCCATGAAGGGGGTTCCGCCGTTGACACCAGCGTTGTTCACGAACACGTCAAGTCCACCGAGGTCACTGATCATCTGGTCCACCACATCGCCGCAGGCTGGCGCATCAGTGGTGTCCAACCGGGTCACCACCGCTTTACGGCCAAACTCACGGACTAACCGCGCGGTCTCGTTGGCACCGTCCTCATCGGAGTGCCAGGTGATACCGACATCACAACCTGCCTCAGCGAGGGCCAGGGCCGTGGCCCGGCCAATGCCCGAGTCGGATCCGGTGACTATTGCAGTGCTGGGTGTGTAGGCCATCACCCCATCCTTCCGAGGAAGGACCCTGGAAAGCAAGTGTGCTGACCTTCTTAGGGCATAAAATCCGGGTTGTAGACCTAAAACTCGGCTGTTGACACAAATCCGGCCTGTTGACACAAAACCGGCCCCCCGCGTTGGCGGAGAGCCGGTGGTGGTGCCTGCGCGGGGCCTTGATCCCCGGGCCTTCCGCGTGTGAAGCGGATGCTCTACCAGACTGAGCTACACAGGCGCGCGCCCAACCCAGACGCGGTCGGACAGTTGCCAGTTTAGGCCATACCCGGGCTGGAAAAAATTCGGCCGCTTGAACCATGGTGACCGTGGTCCCTATTCCCTGCCGCCCGGCCGAACAGTCAGTTCGCTACAAGATCCCTCGGCGAGCCCCCATCGTCTGCTGCGTGGGTTACCCCAGGGTGAGGCTGCGGGCTAACGCCGTGCCAGCCAGCCGAGGGTCAAGCCGCCCAGGGTGCGGCGGAATCCGCTCTCACCGCGGGTCAGCTCAAGCACTGCCCACAGTCCGAGGCACACCCGGCTGAGAGTCAGCAATAGCCGCTTGTTTCCGTCCTGCTGCGCCAGGAGGGAAGCGAGGCCGAAGACCGTCCACCCGAGGACCGGCGCGTTGGGTGCCTGCACGATGGTCTGCTCGCCACGCGAATTGGTGAAGAAGCTGGGCAGAAGTGAGGACGAGGTGGCCATCAGGCGCCTTTCGATTTTGTTTTGGCTGGTGCTGAGGACCCTTTGGATGCCGGTTTTTTCTGATCGGACGGCGTGCCCTTTTTCTCACGGTTCTTCTCGACGCTCCGCCGGAGTGCCTCCATGAGGTCGAGGACTTTGCCACCGCCCTCGTCGTCGTCGGATTCCCCGAAAGTTTCCTCAGTGTCGAGGGCTTCCCCCTTCTCAAGTTTCGCCTCGATCAGAGTGCGCAGCTGTTCCTGATACTCATCGGTGAAGTTCTCAGGATCGAAATCGGTCGAGAAGGAATCCACCAGCGCAGCCGACATTTCCTTCTCCTTGGCCGAGATCCGTACCCGCTCGTCAAGGGCGGGGAACTTGGCCTCGCGTACCTCGTCATCCCAGAGCAGCGACTGCAGCATCAGAACGTCCCCACGCACCCGCAGCGCACCGAGCCGGCTCTTCTGCCGCAGCGTGAACTGCACGATAGCCGTGCGGTCGGTCTCCTCAAGGGTGCGGCGCAGCAGCACATAGGCCTTGGTGGAACTGGAATCCGGCTCCAGAAAATAAGACCGGTCCAGCATGATCGGGTCTATCTGGTCGCTGGGCACAAACTCGACGACGCCGATTTCCCGGCTCTTCTCGACGGGAAGGGTCGCGAAGTCCTCGTCGGTGAGCACCACGGTGCGCTCGCCGTCGTCGTACGCCTTGTCGATGTTTTTGTATTCGACCACCTCCCCGCAGATCTCGCAGCGGCGCTGGTAGCGGATCCGGCCGCCGTCCTTGTCGTGGACCTGGTGGAGGCTGATGTCGTGGTCTTCGGTGGCGCTGTAGACCTTGACCGGCACATTGACCAGCCCAAAAGCGACGGCGCCCTTCCAGATGGCTCTCATGTACCAAGTGAACCAGTGTTTGGGTTCCGCGGATACGATGGCTTGGTGAATCCTGAAAAAGCTGAGCCCACGGTCACCAAGACCACAGTCGACGGCAAGCCCGCCCTCCGGTTCGAGATGCGGTACAACTTTGCCGCGTCAGTGCTCTGGAAGCACCTGACGGACCCCCGCAAACTCAAGTACTGGTTCCCCTGTGAACTTGACCTGCTCCCGCGTAAGGGCGCCGAAGTGACCTTCACCTTCCCTGGGGAACGGCCCACCAAAGGCACGGTCCTCGAAGCCGAGAAGCCGAACCTTCTCGCCTACACCTGGGATCGGGAGGTGCTGCGCTGGGAGTTGGCGAACGACGGCGACTCCGGCGCCCTGCTGACCCTCACCAACACCCTGCAGGACCCAGACGCCGCGGGTAGTTCGGCGGCGGGCTGGCACTTCACGCTGATTGGCCTCGACGATCTCCTGAACGAGCGTCCGCTGGGCCAGAACCCCGCTGACTGGGAGCGCCTCGTCGCTCAATACCAGGAGAAACTCAGCGACTAGCAGCACCCCGGGACAGGATCCCGTGCCCTGCTTTTCCGGGCACGTGTGGCGTTTGCGGCGCTTCCAGACAAGACTGGTGTCATGGGTTCCAGCACCGGTCAGCAGCAGCAGACTGTCACTGTGGACGGTCAACGCCTCCGGCTGACGAACCTCAACAAGGTGATCTATCCCGCCTCCGGGACCACCAAGGCGGACGTTCTCGCCTACTATGCTGCGATCGCCGGCTACCTGATTCCGCACGCCAGGGACCGGGCGGTGACCCGCAAGCGCTGGGTCAACGGGGTGGGAACCACGGAGCAGCCCGGACAGGTCTTTTTCCAGAAGAACCTCGACCAGTCGGCGCCTGCGTGGGTGCAACGACACTCCATCGCCCATAAAGACCACGTCAACGTGTATCCGATGGTCAATGACCTGGCCACCCTGACCTGGTTTGGACAGATTTCGGCCCTGGAAATCCATGTTCCGCAGTGGAGGTTCGGCCCGGACGGGGAGATCAACAATCCGGACCGGCTGGTCCTCGACCTTGACCCTGGCGACGGGGTGAGCCTCGGCGACTGCGCCGAGGTTGCACGCCATGCCCGCGTGATCCTGCAGGACATGGGCCTGGAACCCTACCCCGTCACCAGCGGCTCCAAGGGCATCCACCTGTATGCGGCACTGGATGGTTCCCAGTCCTCCGACGAGGTATCCACCGTTGCCCATGAGCTGGCCAGGGCGCTCGAGGCTGACCACCCCGACCTGGTGGTCAGCGATATGAAGAAGTCCCTGCGCGGGGGGAAGGTGCTGGTGGACTGGAGCCAAAACAGCAGGAACAAGACCACCGTGGCGCCCTACTCCCTGCGTGGCAGGCTGCGCCCCACTGTTGCCGCGCCCCGCTCCTGGGCGGAGTTGGAGGACCCTGAGCTGGCGCAACTCGACTACCGGCAGATGATGGACCGGGTGCAGGAACTCGGTGATCTCCTCGCCGGGCTGGATGAGACCTCCGGAGGGCCTGACGGCGACCGGGGCGGGCCCGGGGACAAAACGACATCCGAGCCTCGCGTTCCTGACCGCCTGCACACCTACCGCTCCATGCGGGACAGCGCAAAGACCCCTGAGCCGATCCCCGACAGCGTCAGTGACGCCGGCGGCAACCGTTTTGTCATCCAGGAGCACCACGCCCGCCGGTTGCACTACGACTTTCGGCTGGAACGCGACGGCGTCCTCGTCTCCTGGGCTGTACCCAAGGGGCCGCCGGACACCCCCAACAAGAACCACCTCGCCGTCCAGACCGAGGACCACCCCCTGGAGTACGCCGCCTTCGAGGGCACCATCCCCAAGGGGGAATACGGCGCCGGGGAGATGTACATCTGGGATTCCGGGACCTACCACGCCGAGAAATGGCGCGATGGAAAGGAAGTGATCTGTACGGTTCAGGGGCGCGACGACGGTGGTCTGGCACGCAGCGGCAGCCCCGTCCGGCGGTATGCCCTCATCCACACCGGCGGCGACGAGTCGGGCAAAAGGAACTGGTTGATGCACCTGATGAAAGACCAGGGCGCCGCTGACGCCTCGGCCGAAGCCCCGGCGTCGGGCGCCGCCGAGACCCCGCCGGAGCTGATGCCGATGCTCGCCTCGCCCGGCTCGGCTGGTGACGTGACAGCCGACGAGGACTGGGCTTTCGAAATGAAGTGGGACGGGGTCAGGGCAATCGCCACAGTGACACCCGACGGGGTGCGTCTCACCAGCCGCAACGCCAATGACATGACGGCGCTTTACCCCGAACTGGCCGATCTGGGCGACTACGTCAACGGCAACAATGTCGTGCTCGACGGGGAAATAGTGGCACTGAACAAGTCGGGCCGTCCCGACTTCGGGTTACTGCAGAACCGCTTCAATCTCACCAAAAGCTCCGAGATCGACGCCGCACGCCGTAAAGCCCCAGTGCATTTCATGATTTTCGATCTGCTTTATCTCGACGGCAACTCGCTGCTTCAACTGCGGTATGCCCAGCGCCGGGAAATCCTTGAGCAGGCGGTGGACAGCCCCGCGGATGGCCATATTCAGGTGCCCCCAGCCCTGGATGCCACCATCGAGGAGGCCGTGGCCGCCAGCAGGGAGCTCGGTTTGGAGGGGGTGGTCGCCAAGCGCACCTCCGGTACGTATACGGCCGGTCGCAGGTCCCGGGGCTGGGTCAAGATCAAAGACCAGCTCACCCAGGAAGTGGTGGTGGTCGGGTGGCGGCCGGGCAAAGGCAGCCGTGCGCACAAGGTGGGTTCCCTCCTGGTGGCCGTGCCCGACGGCGTCGACCTGAAGTATGTGGGCCGGGTGGGGTCAGGCCTGACCGAACGTGATCTTGCTGAAATTGGTTCACGACTCCGCAAGATGTCCCGGAAGACTGCACCACTTGCGGATGTGCCAGCCGCTGATGCCTCAGACGCGCACTGGGTCCGCCCAGCTTTGGTCGGGGAGGTGCAATTCAGCGAACGAACCGGAGCGGGGAAACTCCGCCACCCCGTCTGGCGGGGTTGGCGGCCCGACAAACTGCCGTCCGACGTCGTCGTCGAACTGTGAATATGACTGACCAACAACATCAAGGAGTACAACAATGAGTGACAAGAAAATCACCTCGTCCCGCGTCATCGACGCTTCAGCTGACGCGATCTTCAACGTCCTGTCCAACCCCGCGCGCCACGCGCAGATTGACGGCTCAGGCATGGTGCAGTCCGACGAGAAGTCGGACAGGATTACGGCTGTGGGACAGATGTTCACCATGAACCAGTACTGGGACAAGCTGGGTGGGGACTACAAGACCGACAACCATGTGGTGGGTTACGACCACAACAAGCTCCTTGCCTGGAAAACGGCTGAGGCTGGGGCCGAGCCTGCCGGTTGGCAGTGGGTGTGGGAGTTGACGCCCCAGGGCCCCGACTCCACCGAAGTGACTCTCACCTACGACTGGAGCAGCGTCACCGATTCGACTGTGCTCAAGAAGGTATCCTTCCCGGCGGTTTCCGCCCACGATCTGGAGGCTTCGCTGAACAACCTGGCCGCCGCGGTGTCCGAGGTTTAACCCACCTGACGTTCGACGCCGGACCGCCGCCAGCCCAACGATGGTGGCCGTCCGCGTTGTCGTCGAGCTTTGGAACGCCCAGCTTCCCGGGAGTGGGTCGTGTACCGTCCATAGGGTGGCGTCCGACACATAACGGGCGGTGGGGGACCGCACGGGCACTCCAGTATTGACCCGGCCGATACCGGCGAGGCACTGGAACTTCCGGCCACTCATCCTTTGTAAATCCCATAGAAGGGGCTGTAGTGGACCTCAGTCAGTTTATTGTTGTCGGCATTGTGCTTGCCGTGTTGGTGGTATTGGCAGTTATTGCCGCCATCGTCGCGCGTCTTGCACTGCGGATTGCGAGCCCGTCCGAAGCACTGATCATCACCGGCAAAGGCAGCCAGGAAAGCCAGCGTGTGGTGTTCGGTCGCACATTCATCAACCCGTTCAGCCAGAAGGCGTTCTCCATCTCGCTCGCCTCACGCCAGGTGACCCTTCAGATTGAGGGTATCTCCAAGAACGGCATCAAGCTTCGGCTGACCGGTGTCGCCCAGATCAAAGTGGGGGGCGACGAAGAGGCGGTGCGCCGCGCCGCTCAACGATTCTTGAACCAGCAGGATCAGATCGACCATTACACCCAAGAGACCCTGTCCGGTTCGTTGCGCTCCATCGTGGGCACGCTGAGCGTGGACTCGATCATCAAGGACCGTGCTTCTTTCGCCAAGAGTGTCAAGGAAGAGGCCGAGCACTCAATGCATAACCAGGGTCTGGAGATTGATACCTTCCAGATCCAGTCGGTCGACGACGATTCCAGCTACCTGAAGAACCTGGGCCGGCCCGAGGCGGCACTCGCTGAGAAGCAGGCGAAGATTGCCGAAGCGAATGCGGCGCAGGAAGCTGCCGAGGCCGCTGCGATCGCGGACGAGCAGGTTGCGCTTGCCGAACAGCGGCTCGCCATCCGCCGGGCCGAGCTCAAGGAGGTCGCGGACGCACGGCAGGCCCAGGCCGACGCGGCGGGTCCCTTGGCTGCAGCTGAGCAGCGCCAGTCGATCCTGGTCAAGGAACAGCAGGTTGCTTCACGGCAGTCCGAGCTGCGTGAACGTGAACTGGATATTGAGATCCGCAAGCCTGCCGACGCAGAAAAGTACCGGGTGGAGCAGGAAGCGGCCGGTAAGCTCGAGCAGCGCAAGCGCCAGTCTGAAGCCGATCAGGTTGAGGCGGAAGTAGCGCTGACCAAGCGCCGCCTCAGCGCTGAGGGTGACAAGGTCACCGCTGAAGCTGAGGCCGCCGCCAACACCGCACGCGGTAACGCAGCGGCGTCAGTGACCCGGGCCAACGGTGCAGCGGAAGCGGAGATCATCGCGCTTCGCGGCCAGGCCGAGGCAGACGTTGTCCGGCAGAAGGGAATCGCGGAGGCCGAGGGAATCGAAGCCCAGGCCAAGGCGTACGAGCAGTTCAACGAAGCAGCAATTCTCAACAAGGTGATGGAAATCCTCCCGCAGATCGCTCGGGAAATCGCCGCCCCAATGTCGGGAATCGACAACATGACCGTCATCTCCAACGACGGTGCCACCCAGTTGAGCAAGAACGTGTCCGGCGGGTTGCAGCAGACCTTCCAGCTACTCAAGGACACCACCGGGCTGGACGCCGTCGAGATGCTGAAAAACTGGGGCGCCACGGACGGTGCTGCCACGGAACCGGCATCGCCAACTGAAAACACCCACGCGCCGTCGGTCTAATTCACCCGTCGATGAAATCGGCAGTCGCCCGCAGGAAGGTTGCCGCTGCTCGTGCGCGTGCGGCGGCAACCTCCGGGGCGACTGCACTGGTTTGACTGGTTTCACTGGTTTGACCGGACGCTGGACGGAGGCCCTGGCCGGCATCCACGGGCCGGGTCAGCGGTGCCAGGAACGTCTTGGCGGAAGCAGCAGCGACACCGTAGAAGTAGGGGTTCTGCCGCGGCTGATGAGCAAACGATTCGAGCACTTTGGCCAGAAAATCGGCGTTGGTGATCTTCTCGGCGCTTGGGGCCAGCAGCAGGCTTGCTGCGGCGGTGAAGTCGCCGTGCCCGCCGGTCTCGTAGGCCACTTCGTCAGGCTGACAGGCGCTAAACAGCAGTTCGCGGGCGGTGGCTCGTTTGCCCGGGTTCGCAGCTGCGCCGCGACGTAACCGGAAGTTTTCAATGGTGGTCGTGTCAGGGACCAGGAACCGTGCCCGTCGGCCATGATTGGCTGCCTGCTCGGCCCCGTCAGTGACTGCAGTGCCCAGCGACGGTAAGAGCCGGGTACCGTCACCTGAATGACAGGAGTCGAAGAAGGCGGTGAGGCTTACCCCTTCCGGGAGTAGGTCGAAGAGTTCCCCAAGATCGTCATCGATGATCAGGTTTCCGCCCTGAAAGTCCACCGGGCAAAGCGCCTCGTCGAACAGCTTTTCCCCGTTGCCATCCTCCGCTTCATCACCATCGAGGTCATCAATGTACGTCCCATGGCCCGCGTACTGCATGACGAGCACATCCCCGGCGGTGCTATGCGCCACCAGGTCGAAAATGCCCTGAAGAATGTTGACCCTGGTGGCCGCCCCATCGAGCAGGGTTGTCACCTCGAATCCGACCGACTCCAGCTGTTTACCCCACGCCTCCGCGTCAGCGACGCAGCCATACAGTTCTTTGCCCGGCGGGTAGGCGTTGATTCCGATACATAGGGCGCGTCGGGTACTTACGGGGGGTTCCTCGCGGACGGTGGGGGCCACAGCCCACGGCTCACTGATCATTCGGGCGCCGAAGGGTTTCGGTTTCCTGCCCGTAATCCTGCGGGCGACGCTCTCCATGGTCGTAGTGTTGTCGTCGAATCCCCCGTGGGTGGTCGCAGTGCTCCGGCGTGTTTCAGGTCCGGTCTCGGAAATTGACCAGATCACCTCTGCCTTCGCCTTGCCGCCGTCGTCATCGAAGAACTTGAGCAGTTCGGGGTCCGCGTTGACGCACTCCTGCAAACCCAAAATGGGCGTGAACTCTTCCTTTTCGAAGGACGCACGGACCAGATACAACAACGATTTCCCGTAGCCACCGGGGCAGGTGTCAGTAAGCTCGGCCTGCTGCGTCATGGTGTACATCGCCAGGGATTTGATGCCTTTACCGGCCTCGGGTGCCAACTTCGCCTTGAACGTATCGGTGCGGACGGCGGGTGCCAGTAGGCTGACCGTCGCGAACTCGGGGACCCCGGCCTTCAGGGCGGCTGGCACAAAGTAGGAGTGGAAGATGGAGCCGGCGCTGTGGCCGACGGCGTGGACGCTGGTCTTCGGGTGTGCTGCCACATAATTGCCGAGTGCTTTTGCCACGTAGAGCGCGCCGCCACCCGTTGCCGAGGCGTCTTCGGCAAACCGCTTCATTTCGCCCCAGATCCGCTCACCGTTAGCGGCCCGTGCCATCAGCTCGATTGCGCGGTCCCTCACATCTCCCAGGACGCCTCTGGTTCCGGGCAGAGAGCCGAACAGTGCATCGAGGAAGCCTGTCTCCCAGACGAAGAAGATCGGGTACACGCCATTCGATTTCCACCATTCGCTTTGCTGATGTGCGGAACGGAGGCCAGCTGCCTCGCTCACCAGACCGCCGTGGGCGTAGACCATGATCGGTGCGTCGCCGTCTGGTGCGAACTTGGGGAGATGATCCTGGAAAATGGCATCCACGTCGGCTGCAGTAGTACTTATTTCACCACCGGTCGAGAACTTGCCTCGGCTGAGGTTCACTACATGCGGTTTCAGGGCCGTGATCTGGGCGGCGCTGAGCCCGGACCCCCGTTGGGTAGCGGCGGTCGCTGCAGTGGTATTCATGGCTACTCCTCGTTGAGTGGCATCGACTGGAGCGGCGTTCGTCAGGTAGCAGTGTCCACGCGACGGCGCCGGCGGTTGGCAGCCAGTATCTGCTGCACGGTGTTATTGGGGTGTTACTGGGATTTTGGTGCTTGACGGCCGGGGCGCAGGGGTAGATATTTTTGGTAGCGGTCCGGTGGAAGACTGATCCCGGGTCGCAGTAGGGAGAGGTGCCAATGGCGGGCGTGATGCTGGGGCCCGGAAGCCATACCGGGGAGCTGCGCCCCCTGACCATTCTGGCCGAGGGTCCGTTCACGTTGGGCGCCGAAGGTCCGATGACCACGACGCTCCGCGTGCCCGTTGAGCGCATTGGTGGGGGGCCGCGCAGCGCGCGATTCGACATCGTCGTTCGCGGCCCGCGTGGGAAACCGTTGGAGCTACTCCTGGGCGAGGACGTCGATCCGTGGATGCTGATGGACGAGAATCCACCGAATGAGCTCGGTGAGCTGCTGGCCAACCGCCGCTTCCTGGCCCAGCACACGTACGCCGTGGCGGCGTCGACGCTGGCAGCCTTCGAGTCAACCCTCGGCCGCCGGATGGGATGGGCCCGAGGACGGCGGCTGCGGATCCACGCGTATGACACGGTGCCCTACGCCGATTCTGGCTACGACCGGGAAGACGGAGTGGTCCGGTTTGGGCATCGGCGGGATGGCCGGGAGCGTCTGTCGGTGCCGTTGGCGTTGTATCGCGACCTGGTGGCCCATGAGGTGACCCACGCGATCCTTGCGGGGTACCGAACCCGCTGGTCGGACCAGTTCGCTTCCCTCGACCAGTTTGCGCTGCATGAGGCGATCGCTGACCTGGTGGCCATGCTGTCAGTGTTTTCCTCGGCGGAGCGGGTGGAGCAGTTGTTGGATCCACTGGGGTCCGGGGCAACCGACCTGACCGGGCTGGATGAGCAGATCCTGCTGAGTGGTCTCTTCAGCTTTGGCGACGGTTTGTTCTCGCATGGGCCAGCGCGACAGCCGATGCGGACGCCGGTCCCCACCGGCTGGCGCACGCTGCCGGACCCGCACCGACGCGGCGAGCCAGTGGTGCGGGCGATGCTGAATGTGGTGGCGCGGCTATGGCAGATCCGTCTGGACCAGCCCGGTGGCCGCTCGAGCCTGCACCAGGTGGCGAAGTCCGGGGCGAAGGTGGGTGAACAGGTCCTGGCGATGCTGATCCGTGGGCTCGGGTACATGGCTCCGGTGGACGTGACCTGGCCGGACTTGCTGCGGGGCATCCTCTCCGCCGACCTGGTGCTGGTTCCGCAGGATCGTTTTCACTATCGGCAGGTGGTGCGGGACTGCTTCGCCGAGGTGGGGGTTACGGTGCCGGCCGATGATTTGCTCACCGGGATCGAACGCATGAGCAACCTCAGGTACCCCGTCCGGCTGTCAGCGCTGGGAACTGACCCGGAAGAGATCGTGAGGTTCATCTGGGAGAACGGGGACTTGTTACGGGAAACCGCGATGGATGAGCGGCATTCAATCACCGTGGACCGGGTGCGACCCAGCATCCGGATCAGCCCGGACGGGTTCGTCGTCTCGGAGATCGGCGCCTCCTTTGTTCAGGAGTTCACTATCGGGCGGCCCGAAATGCGCCGCATGGGGTTGTCCGGGCCCGGACCCGTCATCCTGCGCGGAGGTGGGTTGCTCAGATTCGACGAGGGAGGCCACCTTTGTTACGCGGCGTTGAAACCGGTCTATGACCCGGTGAGGCAGCAGGAAAACGCACAGGAGAAGGTTCGGGATGCCACCACCCTGGCGGAAATCTCTCCTTCTGGTGCACGGCCCAGGTCTGGCACTGGAACACCGAAAATCACGTTCCATAGCCGGGGGCGCGGCCGCTAGTTCCTAGAAAGCGGTGCCCCACGCGGCGCTTTTGGCCGCCGCTGGCGCTTCCAATTGGGCCCGCTGGGTGAACTTCCCATCCCGTAAGTCGGCGCTGACGCGTTTCAGCAGCACTCGCCGGCTTGCCGATGGGTCGTCTTTGACGGCCTGGAGCAGGTAGTGGCTGAAGGCACCGCTATATCGTCCAGCGAAGTCAGCATCAGCCGCTGTCTGATCCGACCGGCAGGCGGCAAACAGGACTGGTTTCGCCTGCGCATCGGACCGGACCAGGTCGCGGAAGGCGCGCGGATCCGCCGATTCGGTGAGCTCCAGGCCGAGCGGCGTCGGGGGCGGAACGAACCGGGGCCGGCGGGTGGGAAGTAGGTCCAGCGCCCTGAGCCCGGTACCGCTGTGGCACGTGTCCAGCACGACGTCGAGCAGGACCCCGTCGGAAAGGGTGCCGAGCAGGTGATGTAACTCGTCGTCGAGAATAAGGGTGGCGGCGTCCCACTGGTCACCCTTTTGCCGCATATCAAAGGTGACGAATGCTTCGTCGGCGCCGTCCGGTTCATCACCTGAGACATCGAGGACCTGGGTGCCGTGGCTGGAGAACGTGAAGACAAGGTGATCCCCGGGTTTCGCCCGTTTGAGCATGGCCTGCAGCTTCCCGACCACCGCAGCCTTCGTAGCCTTTGAATCGAGGAGCACCGCAACGTTCCGCTTCGCGAATCCGTAATGCCCGGTGAGAAGCGCGGCGAAGTCCTTGGCGTCGTTGACACAGCCATTGAGCCACGCGTTGGTCGGAAGGTTTTCGAACTTATTGATGCCGACGCAGAGTGCGTACTTGGCCATGGCACAGTTCCTTCCGCAGGACCTGCCCCGTCGCAGGTATGCCGCAACCTAGCGGGACGGGTGTTACTGAGGCGTTATTTGCTGGCCTCCAGCGCCCGGAAGGTGGTCATCTGCCGATGCCGACGCTGCAGGCTGTCGCGTCGTGGCGAGACCGCTGCATCGGCTGCCTCGGCGGTGAGGTCGATGTGGCGTTCCCCGTAGTGCCACAGCAGCACGTCGTCGAGCAGCCGGTCCGGGCCCGGCGAGTAACGGTGGTCCAACGCTCGGCGAACCGACGTAATGGTGTCCGCCTGGAGCAGCGACGCCAGCGACGTCGTCGTCGTCAGTCCATGGGCGGCGAGCAGTTCCGCAGCCCAACCCCAGTTGTCGTCGGATTTTCGGTCAACGTGGGGGAGGAGGGTCTGCCACACGTCGCGGACCCGGTTGGGGGTCAGGGGGGCGCTTCCCTCCCCGTCCTCATCCCAGAACCCGGTCACTGTCTCGTACCGCTCGTGCAGCTCGGCGAAAGCTGATTCCACTGACTCGAGCATCGCGGCGGTGCCAGTGAATTGCCGGTCGAAGTAGGGGCTCCATGCCCGAGGATTCGATGCCTTGAACCGGATGTCGTGCTCGATTTCGGACCACGCATGAGCCAGAACCGTACGGATCTGCACCTCGAGCATGTAACTGCCGCCGGCCTTGGCTGCCGGGTCCAGGGCGCGCTGGTACTCTTTGACCGCTTCGCTTTGGATGGTGCGCAGGATGAGGTGCCGACTGGAGTAGCCGTAGGTGCCGGACTCGATGGTGCCGATGTCCTTCTCCCGGTCGCCCCGGCAGTCAAACTCCTGCCGCTGCCGCTTGATCAGATTCGCTGCGACGTCCACCTCGTGGGGCAGGGTGGTGATCACCCGAACGCCGACGACGTCGGTCAGGTTTCTTAGCGGGTCGGGGAACACCAGGGTGGGGGCGTCTCCGGGGACTGTTGAGGCGAGCATGCGTGAGGCCTTGTCACGGAATGAATCGATACTCTTGGTCCGAGCAGTGACGAACAGTGGGCTGAGTTCGGTGCCGACGAAGATTTCCTGGATGCTGGCCTGCATTTGCCGGGTCACTTCTTCAAGGCGCGGCCGTACCCGCTCGAACTCACGGGTGCTCGCTTCCACCGCGGGGCGGAGACGGTCATCCAACTGATCCCAGGCGCTCATTAAGACTCCTCCGACGATGGCTTCAGGCCATCATATCGGCCGGGTCTGACAGTGCTGGTGGAGGGCTGGCTAGAGGGGCCCGCCGATCTGCCCCTGGCGGGCGGCAGTCGGCATGGAGTGGCTGTCGATGGGTCGATCATCGTCCTGGGTGGTTGGCTGCCGGGTGTCGTAGCTTCGGGGAGTGCCTAAGTCTCGTGATCGCAATCGCAGGCCGGTGACGACCAGAACCAGTCCCCCCGCCAGGAGTGCCGCCCCGAGGACGAAGAGCACCATCGTCAGGCCCTCAGCTGTTCCGTTGAAGACTTCGAACAGTGGTGTTGGCAGGACGAAAATCGTGGCTACCAGCGCGATACCGCCCGTGATGAGCCGCCGGGTTCCTTTGGTCTGCATTGTTCCCCCTTGATTGGTCCATTCATTCAAACACCCTCCCCGGCGCATGTGAAGGGTCGGCAAGGTTACGCTTCCGGTGTGGACAACCTACGCCGACGCACCGTCCTGGGCGCCGCCGGCCTCGCTGCAGCGACCGCACTCGCCGGCTGCGCGCCCGGCAGTTCAGCCAACCTCACCCAGCAACCGGAGGAACCAGTGACACCCCAGCGCTACACCTATGGCGATGATCCCAGCCAGTTCGCCGAGTTGTACCTGCCAGCCGGGGAGCACCTCCCGGGCGTCATCGTGGTTATCCACGGGGGCTATTGGCGCTCAGGGTACGGACTGGATCTTGGCCGGCCTCTCGCCGAAGACCTGTCGTCCCGGGGCTACGTCTGCTGGAACCTTGAATACCGCCGGGCCGGCAACGGGGGTGGCTGGCCGGAAACCTTCGCCGACGTGAGCGCCGGGATAGATCTCCTGGCGACGGCGGCCGACGAACACAGCCTCGATCTGGGCACGACGACGGCGCTTGGCCATTCGGCCGGCGGCCACCTCGCGGTATGGGCCGCCGGGCGGTCAACGCTGCCCGACGGAGCTCCCGGCGCCGGAACGCCCCTGGTACCGCTGACCGGCGTCGTGAGCCAGTCGGGTGTGCTGAATCTGGCAGCAGCCCATGAGCAGGGGCTGGGAGACGGTGCCGTGCTGAACCTGCTGGGCGTGGACCCGGCCGAGGATCCCGTTCGGTACCGGTCGGCTGACCCGATGACAGCGATCCCGCTGCCCATTCCGGTGCTAGCCCTGCACGGTGAGGACGACTCAACGGTGCCGCTCAGCCAATCGGACAGTTATGTGACGACGGCGGCGGCCGCAGGTGCGGTTGCTGAGTTGATCATGATCCCCGGCGACCACTTCGCGATGATCACCCCGGGGACCGAAGCCTGGGTGCGGGTGGTGCAGGCGGTAGATCGGCTGATGGCGGTCTAGCCGATTCAAGGGAGGCTGCCGCGAGGACCGCAACGAATTACTGTTGATCCTGGTTCGCAGATACCGTATTCGGACAGACTGAAAGGCACCCATCAATGAGTGGCAACACTATCCCTGTGCTCGAAATTGGAGGCACCCACCTCACGGCCGCGGTGGTGGAATCCGGAACGTGGGTTATCGACCGGGACTCCCTGGCTCGGGTCGACCTGCAGGCCCAGGGGACCGCCGAGAGCCTGGTCGAGGAGATTGGTGCTGCTGCCGACGCGCTTCGGGGCGAGCCGGGAGCGACCTGGTCGGTAGCTATTCCCGGCCCCTTCGACTACGACCAGGGCATTGGCCGTTTCGAGCATGTGGGAAAGTTTGACAGCCTGAACGGCTTCGATCTCGGTGAAGCGCTGATGAAGCGGATTAAACCGACCCCCGGCACGATCCATTTCCTCAACGACGCCGACGCGTTCGGCATCGGGGAATACGCCCTCGGGGCGGCTCGGGGGAATGAGCGGGCCATCTGCATCACGTTGGGCACCGGCGTCGGCTCCACCTTCCTGATCAACGGGCAGCCGGTCAGCACCGGGCCGGCGGTCTCACCGGATGGGAGCATCCACCACGAGGTCTATCAGGGCCGACCCCTGGAAAATACCGTGTCCCGACGCGCCATCCGCGCGGCCTACGCCGACGCGGCCGGTCTGAGCCCGGACGCCGGTCCCGACGTCCACACCATTGCTGAACTCAGCCGGGCCGGTGACGAAACTGCACGACTCGTGCTGGACGGAGCTTTCGGAGCTCTGGGCGAGACTCTCGCAATCGTGATCAGCCGGTTCGACGCGGGGATCCTGGTGATCGGCGGGTCCATGTCCAGGTCCTGGGATCTGGTTGAACCGGCAATTCGCGCGGGAATGGCTCTTGCCGACCCGCGGCTCGCAGATTTCAGGATTGAGCAGGCGATCCTGCCCGACGACGCCGCGCTCGTGGGTGCCGCCTATTGGGCTTCGCTGGGCTCCGACACTGAGAGCTGAGTTGCACTCGGAGCCGGAGGCCTAAACCGGGTTACTCCGCCGGGATTTCTGCGTCAGGGGTTTCTTCCAGGTAGGTAGCCTGCCAGGCGCCGTCTGAATAGACAATTGTCGCTGAGTAGATGGTGCCGGCCGGGTCGAACGGGCGGGTCTCCTGGACCTCACCCGATTCGCCGAACGAAGTGTAGGCGTCAGGGTTGACGGTGATCAGGGCGTCAACCTCGACCTCCTCGGCTACCTCGTCCGCTGGGGTGGTGACGATGATCTGCTTGACCTTCGGCTGTCCGCCGAGAACCCAGCCGCCGTCCTCGTACATGGCCGCGAATTCCTCAGCCTCTTCGGTTGCTGCTTCGGCACCATCGAAGGTGGCGAGCAGCTGCTCGGTTTCACCGGTCCGCTGGTTGTAGGACTTCAGCTCGAAGACGTGATGCAGGAAGGCTCGTGCGCCTTCGGGGCTGGCCTCGGCCATGAGGTCGTTGGTCTCCGGAGCCTGGATGTTCTGCGCGGGTGCCGTGGAGTTCGCCGGCGTGGGAGCGGCGGCCTCGGAAGGGGCCGCAGGCTCTGATGCCTCGCCACAGGCGGTCAGCGAGGCGAGTGCGATGACGGCGATGGCCGCCGCGTTCTTGATTTTCATGGTTTCCCCAACAACTAGTAAGTGGTTAGCGCCGCGGATAGCGGCAATCCCGCACCATCCTAGCCGTAGCCTTAGGCAACTAGCGGATTGTTCCGGCGAGTGTGCGTGAGATCACCTAGGCTCGAGGGTCAGCCGGGGTTCTCGATCCCGTTGTCCCCACAAGGGTCTTTCCGCTGCCCGGGATGCTAACTTATTAGCGTGCTCACAGTGATCGGGGAAACCCTCATAGACGAAGTCATCAGCGATGTCTCCTCGCCACGCGCCCATGTTGGCGGCAGCCCCATGAATGTGGCTGTGGGCCTGGCCCGGCTGGGGCACCCCTGCCGGTTCATCGGGCGTTGGGGCGACGACCAGTACGGCCGGATGATCCATGAACACCTTCACAGCAACTCGGTGCTGACCCCGATCGGGCCAGATGGTCACCCCACCAGCATTGCAACGGCACGCCTGGACCCTGCCGGTGGTGCCTCCTACACGTTTCAGCTCGTCTGGGACCTGCCCACCGTCCGTGAGCAGATGGACCTGATCCTCGACGGCACCACACTGCTGCATACCGGCTCGATTGCCACCATGCTTGAGCCGGGAGCGGCCGAAGTGCTCGCCGTCGTCCAGCGGGCTCACCCATTGGCCACCATTTCCTATGACCCCAACTGCCGTCCCAGTATCGTCACCGATGTCGATTACGCCCGCGCGCAGGCCGAGAAATTCGTTGCCCTCGCCGACGTGGTGAAGGCCTCCGACGAGGATCTTCAATGGCTCTACCCGGGCCAGGACGTCTTCGAGACTGCACGGCTGTGGCTGGCTAAAGGGCCGGCCATGGTGGTGGTGACGCGTGGTTCCCTCGGTCCGTGGGCCGTCGTCGAACGCGGTGAAACCTCGGTGCCCGCGCCGGCCACCCAGGTGGTGGACACGGTGGGGGCGGGGGATTCCTTCATGTCGGCGCTCCTGGGCTCGCTGGCGGACCGCGGGCTCGTTGGGGCCCAGCTGCGGAATGACCTACGCCACATCTCCGTTGAACAGGTGGAAGCGGTCCTTGCCTACGCGGCAAAGGCGGCGGCAGTGACCGTTTCCCGTGCTGGCGCGAATCCACCGGTGCGCAGCGAGCTAGTAGCAGACCCCAAGTGAACCAGGAGCAGTAATGACCCGCGATCCGTACGCAGACCTGCCAGCAGTCCCCGAATTCGCCCTCGCCAGCACTGACATTGAGCACAACCAGCCGCTGGATGCGAGGCATGCTTCAGGAGTCATGGGGATCGATGGCGGGAAGGACCTGTCACCGCAGCTGTCCTGGAGCGGGTTCCCGGAGGGCACCAAAAGCTTTGCCGTGACGGTCTACGATCCGGACGCCCCAACCGCCAGTGGCTTCTGGCATTGGGCGGTCTTCAACCTCCCCGTGAGTACCACTTCCTTGCCTACTGGTGCCGGAGTCGAGGGGAGCACCGACCTGCCGGAAGGCACCATCCAGTTGAAGAACGACGGCGGCTTCAGCGGCTTCATCGGCGCTGCCCCACCGGCCGGTCATGGACCGCACCACTACCACGTTGTAGTGCATGCAGTAGACGTGGAAACCCTCGAGGTGCCCGCGGAAGGCAGCAATGCCTACCTCGGGTTCAACCTGTTCTCGCATACCCTTGGGCGGGCCCGCCTGATCGCCACCTTCGAGCAGTAGATCCCGCCCAACCAGCTTCCTCTCGATGCCCCGGACGCGTGTCACGCACCGGGGCATCGGCCTGCTCCGGGCAGGTACGCTTAAACTCACCTGCTCACTGAAGGAGTACCCGCATGCGCCTGGTCGCCAGCGACATGGACGGAACTATTGTCGGTCACGACGGCAAGATCAGTCCCCGCACCGTCGAAGCGTTTCAGAGGTGCCTGGATGCTGGTGTCGAGGTGGTGTTTGTAACGGGGCGGCCGCCTCGCTGGCTGGACCCGCTGCGTGAACAACTGGGTCACCGTGGCACGGTCATCTGTTCCAACGGGGCCGTGACCTACAACCTGGATGATGAACGGGTGCTGAGCGCCCACCTGCTCGAGCACAGCAACATTCTGGCGGCTCGCGAAATCATCCTGGACCTCTATCCCGCGGCCGCTTTCGCCGCCGAGACCGTCACCGGATTCCACATCGAGCATGGGTTCGCCGAGGAGGGTTCGGTTGAACTACTCGCCGGCGCAGTCGCCATGCCCCTTGCGGATTCGCTCGCAGGTCAGGGCGTCATCAAGTTCCTGGCCCGTGAACGCGAGGTTTTGCCCGACAATTTCCTCAACCGGGTCCGCCCGGCGGTCGCCCATTTGGTGACTGCCACCCATTCTGCGCCCAGCGTTGCCCTCCTGGAGATGTCGATGCCTGGCATCAATAAGTCGGTAACCCTCGCCGAGTTCGCGGCCAGCCGGGGTATCAGCCAGGCCGACGTCGTCGCCTTCGGGGACATGCCCAACGACGTGCAGATGCTCAGTTGGGCCGGCACCGGCTACGCAATGGCGTCGGGGCACCCGGAAGCTATTGCCGCGGCGGATCAGCAGGCGCCAGCGTTTGAGGAGGACGGGGTGGCGCAGATTCTTGAGGAACGCCTCGCCGCGCTGAGAGCCTCCTTCTAGGCATGTTGCCGTACCTGCGAAACATCGGACTGGACGGGGAGCAACGGCCGCTCGCCCTGTCGCATCGCGGCTTTTCGCTCGACGGGCTGGAAAATTCGATGGTCGCTTTCGAGGCGGCAGCCGAACTGGGTTTCGGCTATTTGGAGATAGATATCCGCACCACCCGCGATGGAGTGGTCATGGTCTTTCACGATGAACTCCTGGACCGGGTTTGTGACGCATCGGGGCCAATAGCGGACCGGTCGTTGGAGGAGTTGCGGACCGTCCACATTCAGGGCACCGAACCGATCCCCACGCTCGAAGAGGTGCTGACCCGGTGGCCGGCGATGAAGTTGAATATCGACATCAAGGACGACGCCTCGGTGGAGCCTTTCGCTGACGTAGTTGAACGCCTGGGCGCGCATGACCGGGTGTTGGTTGCCTCCTTCTCGGACCGGCGGCGCCTGCGGGTCCTGAAGCGGTTGTCGCGACCGGTGGCGTCTTCGGCCGGTCAGGCGTATTCAGCGCTGCTTTGGTTGCTGAGTCCGCTGGGTCAGACCCGGCGCCTTGCCCGGATGCTCCGGGTCGATTGCCTGCAGGTTCCGGTCCGGCACGCCGGAGTGACAGTGGTGACCGAGCGCTTTGTCCAACGCTGCAGGCGGGCAGGGCTGCCGCTTCACGTCTGGACCGTCAACGACCCAGAAGCGATGGAACGGCTGCTCACCCTGGGTGGTGGCGTGGACGGTCTGGTATCCGACCGTGCAGACCGGTTGGCTGGGGTCATGCACCGCAGAGGGTACTGGCCCCAATAATCCGGCCCACCTCCCTCCACGGCCAGAAAAGTGCTTCGCCTGGAGATTAGTTGCTGCTCAACGACTAACCTGCGGGTGCGGCACTTTTTCGGCCGAGGTGGCTTCGGTCCACAGGTGAAACAGGGCATACGCCCGGTACGGCCGCCACCGTTCAGACTGGATGTCGGCTTCCCTGATGCTGGGGTTGCCCATGGCACGGCGCAACACCAGATCCCCCGGGGTGAAGGCATCCCGATCCCCGAGTACTCGCACCATCAGGTAGTCTGCCGACCATGGCCCGATCCCCGGGATGGCCAGGAGCTCCTGCCGGATATCGGTGGGGTCGCCGTGGAGGATCAGCCCGTCGCAGAAGGCCCGGGCAACGTGCTGCACGGTTGCTCCGCGGGTTCGGGTCACGCCCACCGCACTGCGAAGCTGCTCCGGCGGCGCGGAGGCAAGCGCCTCGGGGGTGGGGAAGACGGTGAGGCCGGCCGCCCCGGGTGTCCCGTACGCAGCGGCCAACCGTCCGCCAAACGTGCCAGCGGCCGCCACCGACACCTGCTGGCCAAGGACTGTCATGATCGCTGCTTCAAACGGTTCGGGATAGCCCACGGCACGCAGCCCGGGGCGGTGCCGGACCAGCGGACCCAGCAGGGCGTCGTCGTCGAACGCTGCTGCCACCGCCGTGAGATCGGTGTCCAGATCGAGCCAGCGCCGGATGGTTGCGGTGAGGCCGGGGACCTGGCTCAACGGCGCAGAAGTGCTCACTTCAACCCCGGACGAACCAACGGTCAGGGTGACAGCGTGGTGCCCGCTGGCGGTACTGAGGAGCCGGGTGTGTGAGCTGCCGGAGCGATCCGGAACCTCACAACCCGGGATGAAGTGGTTCGCGAGCAGGGCAACCATGGGTACGGTCTCGATTGACCCGTTGGCTGCGAGAAAGACGCTGTTCACCTACCGCAGCACCGGATCCGTCAGGGTTCGCAGGTACTCGAGGGCGTGTGGGCCGTACTCGCTCATTGCCGAATCGTCGGCGTGGATGAGGAGGCGCAACCACGATCCATACCGGTGCAGCCGCGCCAGTTGGAGTGCCGGTTCGACGGCGAGACGTAGCTCCGCGAGGGGGGCGTAATCGGTCCAACACTCAAGGTAGGCGCTGATGACGCGGCGGATCCGGGCATCGTCAACAGTTGTCTCCCACTGTTCCTGCATTACGGTCAACGGAACGTAGAGCGAACTGAACGGGTGGGCCCAGTAGGAGTCGCCGAAGTCGAAGAATCGTAGTGGCGCTGTGGTGGTGCCCGGGATGAAGGCGTTCCCTGAGTGCAGGTCGTTGTGTTCCAGGCTCAGGGGGACACCAGAGGCCAGGACCGCGGCAGCGGCTTCCTCCAGCGCCGGAATGCTGAGGTAGACCCCGTCGGCGGCCTGCGGCGAGAGATGCAACGGATGCTCGGGGGGCAGGCCGGTGTGGAGGAGCAGCTGGTTGCTGGCGAAATTCCCGGCGATCGCGGGGTCCATGCTCACTAGTCCGGCGGCGGCCAGCGGCACTTTATGGGGAATGAGTTGTTTTTGAAGGTCGGCGAAGTCCATCACCACCCGAACCCATAACTGGTAGTCAGTCGATTTTAGTGAGGCAAGGGTCTTTCCATGGTCAGGAGTGAGCATCCAGCCCTTGGCCGGCTCTATCGCCAGGGGAGTCACCACATGGTCCGGCACCAATTCGGACATGCACGCCACGAGGGCCGCCTCGGTGAACTGACCGGGGTTGTTCGCTTTGAACCAGAGCCGCCCGTGATTGGTGGGGACCGTCAGCTGGGTGGACCAAAACCGGATACGGGCCGGCTCCAGGGGGCCGGTCTGTGACAGGTTGCAACTGTCCAGCACCTGCGTGATCCACTGCTGGACCTGGTCCCGCCAATCAGGGGACGCCCAGACCTTTTGCAGATCCATCAGGACTCCGTCGGCTCGGCTGAATGAAGTCCGCCCGGCCGGTCCGTTTCCGTAGCGGTGATCAGCCGGTAGTACCCAGTGTGATTTCCCCTGCGCACGCCGCCCGACAGCCCGATCCTCAACATCACACCAGTTTAGGCACTACCGGGAGGGCGGGGCTCACCCAGGGCCTGAGTGGGGTGTGGGGTCAGGCGAAGGTGTCCAGCCAGTCGACGGCTGCGTCCTCGGAGGTGAAGAACTGCGCTGGGTGAGCGGCGTTATCGGCGAAGGCGGCGACTACCCGGTCAACGGGATCCTCGCCGAGCAGAGCGATGGCGGTAATGCCCTGCTCGGTGCAGATGGCCCGGCGGGCGGCGTTGGTGAACGTCACAGCTGTCATACTCATCAGGATCCGCCGGGATCCGGGGTTGAGGAGCGATGCATCGAGAGTGACCCGCGCGTCGTCGACAGAGACCACCGTCGACGGTCGCCACCAGACGTGCAGGATGCCGTCTTCCCGCAGGGTCAAACGTTGGGTTTCGCCGGCATCCGGGTGGCGTTCAGTAGTAGTGGTGATGCATGAAGTGTTCATGATGTGTCCTGAAGTCTCAGCAGATCCATTTAACTTAGTAGCAAGCGTCAATGGGGTACTTCGTCGTCCACGACAGTTTGGATGTGTCCGACAGCTCACCAAAAGACGTCCGCAGCTGCTCCTGCGCGGGCGGGGCCTTCGGGTGAAGGACGACTTGTTTGCCTTCCTAGCGTGCGGTGGAAAGTAGCCCAGCCAGTTCCTGCTGCAGCTCGGGGAAACGCTGGTACCCGTCGGCGGACCCGAAATGGCCACCGCCGGGGATGGTGATGAGCGTTGCGTGCAGCCTGGCCGCGAGCCGGGCAGTGGCGGCAGGATCAACCACTGTGTCGTTGTCTGAGCTGATCACTGTGCAACGGGAGACCACTAGTTCGTCGACGAAACCGTTGTCGGCGGTGAAGGGATCGAGGAGCGGAAGTGAAGCGACGGGTTCGGCGAACCCTGCGACCAGGATCAGCCCCCTGAGAGACCACCCCGGCTCCAGCGACGCCAGATAGCGAAGGGCGGTAATGCAGCCGAGACTGTGCGCAACGATCACCGTGTCCCCGGTGGGACGGCCGATGGCGCGGTGCAGTTCGGCAGTCCAACCGCTCTCCGCAGGTTCATTCGGGGTCGGTAGTTCGAGCACCGTCACGCTGTCCTGTGCCGTGGTGAAGCGGGACTTCAACCACGGAAACCAGTGCTCGCCGGGGGACGCCTGGTATCCATGAACCACGAAGATCTTCATCCGGCTCAGCCCAGCTTCGAAGGCCGGGACCCTTTGTCGGAGGCGTCGACGGCGTCGGGCCCGGTGAGATGTTCGCTGCCCCGCCAGCGGGCGAGCCCGTTCATCACGTGGTAGATCGCGAGTGTCGCTGCGGTACCCAGGGCAATGCCTTCGAAGGTGAGCTCCCCAATGGTCCAGGTGAAGTTGGCGATGCCCACCACCAGGGCAACCCCTGCGGTGGATAGGTTGATGGGGTTGGAGAAGTTGACCTGGTTCTGTACCCAAATCCGCACCCCGAGAATGCCGATCATGCCGTAGAGCACCACTCCTGCGCCCCCAATGACCCCGGCCGGGACAGTGGCGATCAGGGCGCCGAACTTCGGGAACAGGCTCAGCAGGATTGCGACAATGCCTGCCACCCAGTAGGCGGCCGTGGAGTACACGCGGGATGCCGCCATCACACCAATGTTTTCTGCATACGTGGTGGTTCCGGAGCCACCGCCGGACCCGGCGAGCATCGTGGCGAGGCCATCGGCCATCAGCGCGCGCCCGGTGACGGGGTCAAGGTCGCGGCCGGTCATTGCCGCCACCGATTTCACGTGGCCGATGTTTTCGGCGACGAGAACCAGCACCACCGGGATGAAAAGACCCACCACTGAGAGGTGGAACTCGGGGGTCTGGAATGGGGGGAGACCAATCCAGGCGGCGTCGCCGATCGCAGCGAAGTCCACCTCACCGCGCAGCATGGCGACAACGTACCCGGCCAGGACACCCACCAGGATGGACAATCGCCCGAGGATGCCCTTGAACAGGACCGTGACCAGCAGGATGACCACCACGGTGATCAGGGCGGTGAGGGGAGCCTGCTCAAAGCTGGCCTTGGCCGTGGGTGCGAGGTTCAGTCCGATCAGCGCGACGATCGCGCCGGTGACGATTGGTGGCATCACCACCTGGATCCAGCGGGAACCAGCCTTGTGCACAATGGCGCCAATGATCGCCAGCACCGCACCGGCCATGATGATGCCGCCAAGCGCCCCAGCGGGACCGTGCTGGCTTTGGGCGGCGGCGATCGGCGCGATGAACGCGAAGCTTGACCCGAGGTAGCTCGGTACCTTCCCCGCGGTAATGATCAGGAAGAGGATGGTGCCAATGCCCGAGAACAGGAGGGTGGTTGCCGGGGGGAACCCGGTAATCAGGGGGACCAGGAACGTGGCGCCGAACATGGCGACGACGTGTTGGGCGCCAATACCGATCGTCCGCGGCCAGCTCAGCCGCTCATCAGGGGCAACGAACTGCCCCGGCAGGACGTTCTTCCCGTCGCCGTGAACTGTCCAAGCGGTACCGAACCTGCTCATGGCTGTGCCTTCCAAAGATGTGGGGTGATCTGTCGGAAATCTTACCGTCCGGCGCGGGATGTTACGTTGCACTCATGTCATTCACAGTCGAAGGCCAAACAGTCCTCATCACCGGTGCCGCCAGCGGGATGGGTCGGCTGTACGCGGAACGCGCTGTCAGGGAGCGGGCAGCAGCCGTGGTGCTCTGGGATGTGGACGCCGAGGCCCTCCGCGGGGCCGTCGATTTCCTGAGCGGTGCCGGCTCCTCGGTGCACAGCTACGTGGTTGACCTCGCGTCCCTGGAGGAGATCACGACGGCGGCTGCCGCCGTGCGGAACGACGTCGGGGTCCCGACCGTGCTGGTCAATAATGCTGGCATCGTGCGCGGGAAGTACTTCTGGGAACACGACCAAGCGGCCGACATCGCCCTGGTGATGAACATCAACACGCTCGCGCTCATGCATCTGACCCGGGAATTCCTGCCGGACCTCATCGCGGCGGGAAACCAGGCACGCATCCTGAACGTCGCGTCAGCGTCCGGCACCCTGTCGGTGCCCCGGATGAGCGTGTACACCGCCTCGAAGTGGGCAGTCATCGGATGGAGCGACTCGCTGCGCCTCGAACTGCGCGAAGCCGGGCACAACCACATCAAGGTCACCACCCTGATTCCCAGTTACATCAAGACCGGCATGTTCGAAGGTGCCCGAGGGCCACTGTTCACGCCGCTGATGGACCCGGCAGACGTTGTCGATAAGGCCTGGCGGGCGATGCTGGTGGGGCGTGCCCGCCTTCAGCTGCCCTGGTCGGTGGCCCTGGGCAGCGCGCTGCGTGGGCTTCTTCCCCAGCCGGTCTGGGATGTGGTGGCTGGCCGGGTTTTCAAGGTGTACAGCTCTATGGAGCACTTCACGGGCCGCGCCAGCTGAGCTGCCACCCACCAAGAGACCGCACCCGTTAGAAAATGTCCCAGCCAGCGATCCGCTGGCCGTTCTGTCAAGAAGGAACCCTAGATGACCAGTAGTCCAACACTAATTGCGGGCGGCTCCGGTGCTGAGGATGGTGCCGTCGCTGAGGGAACGACCGCGGCGGACCGCCAGCGCCGCACCTTCGACGACGGGATCACACGGCCACTCGCGTGGCGCCGAGCCCAATTGCAGGGCCTGGTGCGGATGTTCGCCGAACGGGAACAGGACTTCGCCGACGCGTTGCAGACAGATCTGGGCAAGAGCCGTCTCGAGGGACTGGTTTCTGAGCTCTCGCTGGTCCGGGCGGAGGCCGAGTTTGCTCTCAGGCATCTGGCGGAGTGGACCAGCGTCGAAAGGGTAGGGGTCCCGATCGGCCTGGCGCCGGCGTCGGCCCACCGGGAGCCTCAGCCCCTGGGAGTGGTGCTGATCATCGGGCCCTGGAACTATCCGGTGCAGTTGCTGCTGTCGCCCTTGGTTGGTGCGCTCGCCGCCGGGAACTGCGCGGTCCTGAAGCCGAGCGAACTAGCGCCCGCCACCTCGGCTGTGATCGCTGACCTCCTGCCTCGATATCTCGACGGCGCGGCCGTGGAGGTGGTGGAAGGCGGACCCGAGGTGAGCACCGAGTTGCTCACCCAGAAGTACGATTCCATCTTCTTCACCGGAGGTGCACGCGTGGGGAGGATCGTCGCCAAAGCCGCTGCTGAGCAACTCACCCCTGTCACCCTCGAACTGGGAGGCAAGTCCCCCGCCGTCGTGATGGACGGAGACCTTCGCGCCGTGGCCCGGCGTTTGATCTTCGGTAAATTCCTTAACGCCGGGCAGACCTGCGTCGCTCCCGATTACGTGCTCGTGAAGGCGGGGCTGGAATCACAACTCCTGAAGCAGCTGAAACGGGCGCTCGCCGAGTTTTACGGCAGCGATCCCAGCCAGAGCAGTGACTATGGCCGGATTATCAACGAAACCCACTTCGATCGTCTGGTGGGGCTCCTGGATAGCGGCCGCATCTCCGCCGGCGGGTCGCACGACCGGTCCACCCGATACCTCGAACCCACACTGTTGACCGAGGTGCAGTCGGACTCGCCGGTCATGCACGACGAGATCTTCGGACCAATCCTGCCCATCCTGACCGTGAGCGGGATGGATGAGGCATTGGAATTCATCGCCGCCCGGCCCGCCCCTCTCGCTGCCTACCTGTTCAGCAGGAGCAGCGCGGTGCAGCAGAGCTTCGAAGCCCGGGTCCGAGCTGGTGGGATCGGCCACAACGCCTGCAACCTGCACCTGACGGTTCCCGGACTGCCTTTTGGAGGCGTCGGTGACAGCGGGACGGGCGCCTACCACGGACGCTATTCCTTCGACACTTTCAGCCAGCTGCGGGGAGTGCTCTCCAAAGGGACCGGCATCGACACCCTGCGCCTCGCCTACCCGCCATACAGCGGTCTGAAGAAGTGGCTCTTGCGCCGGCTCCTCTGACCGCCCCCGAGGGTTACCCGATCACCCCGTCCACCAGTGCTTTCGCTTCGTCCTGGACCTGCTTGAGGTGGTCGGCACCCTTGAAGGACTCGGCGTAAATCTTGTACACGTCCTCCGTACCCGAGGGGCGTGCAGCGAACCAGGCATTCTCGGTGGTGACCTTCAACCCACCGATTGGAGCCCCATTGCCCGGTGCTTCCGTGAGCCGGGCCGTGATGGTCTCGCCGGCCAGGGTGGTGGCTGAGACATCCGTCGGCGAAAGCTTCCCCAACGCCGCCTTCTGGTCCCGTGTCGCTGCCGCGTCGATCCGCGCGTACACCGGTGACCCGAACCGGTCGGTCAGGCTGGCGTAGTGCTGCGACGGGGTGCGACCGCTGACTGCAGTGATTTCCGAGGCCAGCAGGGCCAGCAGAATGCCGTCCTTGTCTGTGGTCCAGGTGGTGCCGTCGTGACGCAGGAAGGAGGCCCCCGCGGATTCCTCACCACCGAATGCCAGGCCACCGGACAGCAGGCCCGGTACAAACCATTTGAAGCCCACCGGAACCTCTTCGAGCGTTCGGCCCAGATCCGCTGCCACCCGGTCAATGATCGACGAGGACACGAGGGTCTTCCCGACGACGGCGTCTTGCCGCCACTGCGGCCGATTCCGGTAGAGGTAATCGATGGCGACGGCGAGGTAGTGGTTGGGGTTCATCAGGCCCGCATCCGGGGTGACGATACCGTGCCGGTCCGCATCGGCGTCGTTACCGGTAGAGATATCAAACTCGGAGGACCGGGCAATCAATGAGGCCATGGCCGACGGCGAGGAGCAGTCCATCCGGATCTTCTCATCCCAGTCCAGGGTCATGAACGCCCACTGCGGGTCAACTGACGGGTTGACGACTGTCAGGTTCAGGTTGTGGGTCTCACCGATGGCACCCCAGTAATCTACTGCTGCGCCCCCCATAGGATCCGCACCGATGTGCAGACCGGATGCCCGGATGGCGTCGAGATTGAGGACGCTGGGCAGGTCCTCAACATAGTGCTGCAGGAAATCGTAGGTTCCGATGCCCTCTGCCTGCAGCGCCTGGCTGGCGGGCACCCGTCGGACCTCCCGCAGGCCGCCCTCCATCAGGGTGTTGGCTCGATCGGCGATCCAGTTGGTGGCGTCGGAGTCGGCGGGTCCCCCGTGCGGTGGGTTGTATTTGAAACCGCCGTCACCGGGAGGGTTGTGCGAAGGGGTGATGACGATGCCGTCTGCCTGGTCTGCGCCGCGCGAGTTGTAGGCGAGGATGGCGTGCGATACGGCCGGGGTGGGGGTGAAGGCGCCACGGGCATCCACACGGACCGTTACATTGTTGGCGGCAAGCACCTCCAGCGCCGTCTGCTGGGCGGGATCCGAAAGCGCGTGAGTGTCCTTGCCCATGAAAAGGGGACCGGTGATGCCCTGCCCGGCCCGGTATTCAACGATCGCCTGGGTGATCGCTGCAATGTGTCCTTCGTTGAAGGACGCCTTGAGTGAGGAGCCGCGATGTCCCGACGTGCCAAACGCCACTCGTTGTGCCGGGTCGCTGAGATCGGGAACGACGTCGAAATACGCGTCCAGAAGGGAAGTAATGTCGACGAGATCGCTGGGTAGGGCGACTGTGCCCGCTCGGTTTGCCATTGCTACAGCATGCCAAAGAACCGGGACGAATACAGCCCCGGACGCTAATTGTGGCGGAGTGTGCCGCGTAGGCCGTGCAGCAGCACAACAGAATCAGGGTTTGAGGGCGTGGATTCGTTCAATCGAGCCGGCCTTAAGACGCTCGACTTCGACGACGGTGAACCCAGCAGCCTCCACCAGGGGCAACTGTCGGCGCGTGAAGTACTCACCCGCCATGCGGACTGTGGCCCGCTCCAACAGCCATTGCATCGCGTATACCGGGGGCCAGCTGCTCGCCACGTGATCCAGAAGGAGCAGGCGTCCGCCGGGCACCAGCACCCGCTTGGCTTCTCCGATGGCTGAGGCTGGGTTGGGTATCCCACACAGCGACAGCCCGCAGAGAACGGTATCGAACGAGCTGTCCGCGAAGGGAAGGTCTTCGGCGTTGCCTACCCTCAAATCCATCGGGCGGCCCAGACGGGATGCCCGTCCGGCGGCAATGCTCAGCATCGCCGGGCTGAGATCGATCCCGCTGACCTGCGAGTCGACCGGGAGATGGGGCAGATTCAGCCCGGTGCCGACCGCCACTTCAAGGACGCGCCCGGTTGCCCGGGCCCCCAGCCATTCCCGGCCACCGCCAAACCAGAACCGATCCAGGAATGCGATCTGCCGGTCATAGCTCGCAGCGTTCTGCTCCCAGGCCCGCAAAACCCTGGCCGTCTGGTCTTCTGCTGGGTTCATCGTGGTCTCCTCCAAGTGATAAGTTCGCTGTGTACTTAGCCAAATACAGGAAAGGTGCCATCCCATGAGTGAACAGATTGACAAGGAACGCGACGACGCGGCGGAGTCGGTCGGCGGGTCCGACAAGATCGATGCTGGCGGCTACGGCGGTCCCGGCCCGGCAAGTGAACTTCCCGAGGGTAAGGAAGTCAAAAGCGAGGATAACCGGGAGAACGACGACGACTCCTGATCCCCGGGGGTGATCCCGGCGGCTGCCGCTAGACCCGGATTTCGCGTTTAAGGATCTTGCCGGTCGGGCCCTTGGGGAGGGCCTCCACCAGCAGGACCCGCCGAGGGTACTTGTAGGCCGCGACGCGTTCCTTGGTGAATTCGAGTATTTCGGAGCTCAGGCGCTCGCGGGCGGCGTCATCCGCCGGTTCCGCTTCGGCTCTGATGCCGACAACGGCCACGATCTCCTCGCCCTGCAGCTCATCAGGAACACCAATAACTGCTGCTTCGGCGACTGCCGGGTGCTCGTAGAGAACTTCTTCGATCTCGCGTGGGTACACGTTGTACCCGCCACGCAGGATGATGTCCTTTTTGCGGTCCACGATGAAAATGGCTCCGTCCTCGTCAAATCTGGCAAGATCGCCGGTCCGGAACCAGCCGTCGGGGATAGCGGCGGCGGTGGCGTCGTCGTTGTTCCAGTAGCCCTTCATGACGCAGTGGCCGCTGACTGACAACTCGCCCACCTCGCCGGTAGGCACCTCCGCGCCGTCGGCGTCGAGCATCCGTACCTGGACGCCGTCGACCGGGGTCCCGATCGAGCCCGGTTTCCGTACTGTCCCGCGTCGGTTGAAGCTCACGATCGGCGATGTCTCCGACAAGCCGTATCCTTCCAGCAGCTCGGCACTGAAAACCCGCTCAAATTCGTGGAGCACCTCCACGGGCAATGCGGACCCTCCCGAAACCGCCACGCGCAGCGACGACAGGTCGGTCTCCGCGACCGAGGGGTGCCGCAGCATCGCGATGTACATGGTGGGCACCCCTTCGAAGATGGTTACCGAGTCGCGGGCGATAATCTCAAGGGCCTTACCTGGTTCAAACCTGGGTAGGAGGGTCACGGTCGCGCCGGTCAGTACTGATGCGTTCAAGGCGCAGGTCTGCCCAAAAATGTGGAAGAACGGCAGCCCCCCAAACAGCACATCCCCGGTGGCGATTCCCATCAGGTCCCGTGATATCTCAGCATTGCGGCGCAGGTTGACGTGCGTCAGGGCGGCGCCCTTTGGCCGTCCGGTCGTTCCAGAGGTGTAGAGCAACACCGCGGTGTCCTCGTCATCGACCTCGACCACCTGCGGTGCTGGTTCAGTAGTTGAGAGCTGCTGCATGAAGGCGCCCGAATCGGCAGCGATTACCTCGAGAGTTGTTCCCTGCGCCGCGCTGGCCGCAATCTGTCCGACCGCCGACTCAGCCTCCGATGCCACCCCCTCCCACGCGAAGACCAGGCGTGCCCCAGAATCGTCCAGATGATAGGCAATTTCCCGGGCTTTCAGCAGGGGGTTGAGGGGAACCACCACCGCACCGAACCGCAGAACGCCGTAATAGATAAATGCCATCTGCGGAATATTCGGCATGATCAGGGCTATCCGGTCGCCGGCTTGCACGTCTTTCTGTGCAAGCAGCCCTGCAACCCGTTGGCTCCACTGATCGAGCGCCGAGAAGGTGAGCTCGACGTCGTCGAGCTTGATCGCTACCGCCTCCGGGTGCTCGTGGGCAGTGGAAGTGAGGTTGTTGGCGAGGTTAGGCACGCGATCTCCTTTGATCAGGCTAGTTACTGATGAGTAACAGTCTGTTTCATGGAGTCGGGCTGCGCAATGGGGGCCGGGTCAGCGGGACGCCACAGGCGCCCACCAAATGCAGGTGGACGCCTGTGAAGAGTGGAGAGATTAGCGCACGCCCATCATCAGCTTCTTGATGGCTGGGGTGCCAACAACCAGCACTCCGCCGATTACTATCACCGAAATGCCAAGCACCGAGAAGTAGGTGCCCTCAGTTGATGGATCGTAGCGGCTCGCCAGAATGCCGGACAGCGTTGTCCCGAGGGAGATCGAGAGGAAGTTCAACGCAACCATCTGGGTCCTGAAGACTTCCGGCGCCAATTTGGTGGCCACCGACAGGCCGATGGGGGAGATCAACAGTTCGGAAATGGTGAAGACCAGCAAAATGATTGCCATGGCGACTAGCGGGGTGGTGTTCGCGCCGCCGCCAGCGAACGGCAGGAACATCAGGTACGCGAGGCCGATCCCGATCAATCCGAAGGCAAACTTCAGGGGAGATGATGGCTGTCGGTCGCCCAACTTGGTCCACATTGCCGCGAAGATGCCGGCAAGCACGATGACGTATACCGGCACAAAGGAAACAATCCACTCAGGCAGAATCTCCAGGCCGAAGAAGTTCCGATTCAGCCTTTCCTCGGAATAGACGATGATCAGGGTGAACAGCTGCTGGTAGAGGGCCCAGAATGCGGCACTGGCAATAAACAGCGGAATGAAAGCCATGGTCTGCTTTCGCTCCGGAGCGGAAACCTTCGAGCTCGTCAGGATGACAGTGAAGTAGCCTGCTGCCGCGAGGATGGCCGCCCATGCCATTACCTGGGCCAGGTTGTCGGTACTGATCAAGCCGCTGAGGAAGGCGACAGTGACCACAGCAACGGCAGCGAATGCGATAGCGATCCACCGGACGTATTGGGACCGGGGAAGGGGGTTCTCGATGACGTGCGCGTCGGCGGAGAAATGCTTCCGGACGATCGAGTATTGCACCAAGCCGATTGCCATGCCTATCGCTGCGGCTCCGAACCCGATGTGGAATCCTGCGGTATCACGCAGCCACCCCGTGAGGAGTGGGCCAAACAGGGCGCCGAGGTTGATGCCCATGTAGAAGATGGAGAATCCAGCATCGCGTCGCTGGTCCTTCTTGCTGTACAGGGTGCCGACCAGAGAGGTGGCGTTTGCCTTCAATCCGCCAGAGCCGACTCCCACCAGCACCAGTCCGATGGTCAGTCCCACCCCGCCGGGGAGGATGGCTAGCGAGATGTGCCCTAACATGATCAGGATGGCCGAGTAGAACAGGGCCTTCTCGGACCCAAGCACGCGATCTGCGAGCCACGCGCCGAGAATTGTTGAGAGGTAGACGCTTCCGCCATAGGCACCCACCAGGGTGAGGGCCAAGCCCTGCTCTATGCCCAGGCCGCCAGCGGTGACTTCGAAGTACATATAGAACGCAAGGATCGCCTGCATTCCATAGAACGAAAACCGTTCCCACACTTCAAGGCTGAAGAGGTGGGCCAGCATTCGAGGGTGACCAAAAAAAGAGGTATCCGCCGAGCGGGGCGGTGAACTATGCGATGTGATCATTTATACGATGGTGTCACTCCACCAGGCGGGTGTCATCTGGGCCCCAGGCCGATTCGAGTTGGGCTGCAACCGACAGCAACTGGGCCTCACCGCTGGGGCGTCCAATGAGCTGGATACCCATTGAAAGCCCGGCGTCAGTGGTCAGGGTCGGCAGCGCGATGGCAGGCAAGCCGCAAACATTAACCATCGATGTGAACGGGGAGTACTGGCATTGCCTGAGGTAGTCGGTGTCCCCGTCCTCGGAGGTGTACCACCCAATTGGCCTGGGGGTCTGCCCGAGCGCTGGGGTGAGGATGAAATCGTGAGCCGAATACTGGGTGATGGTTTCCTGTTCAAACTGTCGCAGAATATCGATCGCCGCAACCAGGTCAGCCGCGCTTCGTGACAGCGCCCGCTCGCGCATGGTGGCGGCAAGCGGGGTGAGTAGCCGTTCATTGCCTGGCGGGATGGGCGCCGTCGCCAGTGCCGCTGTCCAGACGGTCTGAAAGGCTTGATGGTAGCGACTGTCGTAGGTGATCGAGGCTTCGACGACGTCGTGCCCGGCCGCGATGAGCGCCTCAATCCCCTTCTCGTAGGCGGCATGTGCCGCTGGGTCGAGCGCAATGTCGAATGCCGAGGCGAACGGTGACAGCGTACTGGCCCCGATGCGGAACGTGCCCTCCGCCTGGAGGGCAGCGTCGAGGAATGACGACGACGGCGGCACCGCGCTGGTCGCACGGAAATTTGGGGCATCCGCCATCGCATCGAGAAGGAGTGCGGCGTCCGCCGTCGTGCGGGCCAGCGGTCCGGCGACCACAAACTGTCCGAGGTCGGCCTGCCCCGACAGGGACGGGATTCGGCCACGATTCGGTTTCAGTCCGATCAGCCCCGTGGCCGACGCCGGAATACGGACGGACCCGCCGCCGTCACTGCCTGGAGCGAAGGGGATCAGGCCCGCAGCAACAGCTGCGGCACTGCCGCCCGAGGAGCCGCCCGGGCTGAACGCCGGATCGAGCGGATTGCGGGCAGCTGGTGCAATGTCATTCTCGCTGTGGCAGCTGAGGCCGAACTCGGGCACCTGGGTTTTGCCCAGACTGATTGCGCCTGCTCTGCGCAGGATGGCCACCAGCGGAGAATCGCTTGTCGCGATCACCGGGGGAAACGCTGCGGTACCGAAGGTGGTGGGGACACCTGTGACATCGGCCAGATCCTTGTGGGCCAGGGGCATCCCGTGCAGTACCGGAAGCGACCCGGCAGCAGGCGATGCCAGCCGGTCATCGGCCGCTGCGGCTTCCCTCATGGCCAACTCACCGGTCACGGCGATGAACGATCCGAGGCCCGGATTAAGCTCATCAATCCGATGCAGGTAGTGGGCGGTCAGCTCCCGGGAGCTAAGTTCCCCGCGGGCGATTGCGTCACGCTGGGCCAACGCTGTCAGTTGGTGCAGTTCCGTCACTGAATCCTCCCCGGCAGTCTGGCGTCCAGGGGTTCCCCAACTGCTATCGCGTCAACACTTCCCACGTAGGTAACGCGAGGACGGCGACCGGTGGTGCCGGCGAGGATGGTGGGTTGATCAGCGGGCATTGTTACCTCCCGTTTGGGTACAGCATTGTGGGTGAGGTTCGCCTCCCACTATAGGCTTGGCGAAATAGGACCTTTGGGAAGGGGTTTGCCGATGAGCGAGTCCGAGAATGTCTCGATCGAGTCAATTGCCGATAGCAGCGCTGTGTTGGATGTCCGGGAGGACTACGAGTGGGAGGCAGGCCACATTGACGGGGCGGTGCACATTCCGATGGAGCAGATTCCAGCCCGCCTGGATGAACTTGACCCGGACACCGACCTGCACGTAATTTGCCGGACCGGTGGTCGCTCCCAGCGAGTCACGCAGTGGCTGGTTGCCAATGGCTACTCGGCAGTTAACGTCACTGGTGGGATGGGTGCCTGGCTTGAGGCAGGTAAGCCGATGGTCTCCGACACCAATCAGCCGCCCACCGTTCTGTGACTGTGAGGAATCCATGAGTTCTCGCGTTCCGGAGGCGTCCTATACTTTCCTGGGCCCGGAGGGCACCTTCACGGAGGCAGCTCTCTTGCAGGTTCCCGGCGCCGACGTCGCCCGGCGGGTACCGGCGCCGACGGTGAACGCAGCCCTGGACCTGGTGCGCAGCGGTTCCGTTGAGGCCGCGATGGTGCCAATCGAGAACTCAGTCGAGGGCGGGGTGAGCGCGACCCTTGACGCCATCTCCCAGGGCGAGCCCCTGCGGATAATCCGCGAAGTCCTGGTTCCCATCACCTTCGTCCTGGTCGCCAAACCAGGGATGCAGTTGAACGAAGTCCACACCATCTCCACTCACGGGCACGCCTGGGCTCAGTGCCAGTTGTGGACCACCCAGAATATTCCAGGGGCAGAATATATGCCGGGTTCATCCACGGCCGCAGCGGCTGTGGGCCTACTGGAAGCAGACTGTCCGTACGATGCAGCGATTTGTTCACCTTTCGTAGCTGAGCGGTTGGGCTTGCCGGTGCTGGGAAGTCACATCGGGGACGTCGCTGATGCAGTTACCCGGTTCATTCTGGTGAGCCGGCCCAACATCCTGCCCGAGCCCACCGGCGCCGATAAAACGACTCTCGTCATCCCGCTGCCGGAAGACCACCCCGGTGCACTGATGGAGATCCTCGACCAGTTTGCTGCCCGTGGAGTGAACCTGAGTCGGATCGAATCCAGGCCCACCGGCCAGTTCCTCGGTGACTATTTTTTCAGCATCGACGCCGAAGGCCATATTGCTGATGCCCGGGTGGCCGACGCGTTGCAGGGGTTGCATCGGATCAGCCCCCAGCTGCGCTTTCTCGGTTCGTACGCCAGGGCCGATCGGCGCGAACACTCAGTCGCCAGGCATACCTCAGATGAAGCCTTCAAGGCAGCTCGGATCTGGGTGGAATCGCTCCAGCAGAGTGACTAGGTGATCGCCACCGGTTATTGCACGAACGCGGCCCGGTCGCCTGGAGGCGGGGTGTTCCAAGACCTTAGTCGAAGACATTCCCCGACCGTTGTCAACCAGTTCCGGGATACTCGGGTACCCCAGTAGACCGCGATCGGATTCGACCGTTCGGCCAGCTGTTTACGAAACGTGCTGGCTTTCTACTTCCCTCGGCTTAGCGTTAGTGCTGCAAGTCACGAAACCGTTTACGTAAACCGTTTGCGCGCAGGGTTTCGTGACTCCTCAGAGGGGAGGGAACCGTGACAACGATCAGGGATGTGGCACAACAAGCTGGCGTTTCGCCTGCCACTGTGTCCAGGGTTATCAACGGACTGGTTGGCTATACGGACGCCACACGCCAGCGCGTGGAGGGGGCGATTGCAAAACTCAACTACGAGCCGGACTCCCTTGCGCGAACGCTCAAGACCCGTCAGACGTCCGTTATTGGCCTCCTGGCACCAATGGTGTCCGATGCCCTCGCCTCCGAGGTGATGCGGGGGGTCGAGGATGCAGCTCGTGAGCGCGGCTACGCGGTTATGCTCGGCCGGACAGGCGTGAAGTCCACCTTCATCGCCGGCTACCTGAGGACGCTACGCACCTACCGCGCCGCTGGGGTTATCCTGATCTCGGCCGTCATCACCCCGGAAATGCGTCAACTCCTGGGCCCCGCCATCCCGATCATCTCCGTTGCCATCAGCGATAACTCCGGTTCACCGAGCGTCGCGATCAACGATGAACTCGCTGCCTATGATGCCACCCGGTACCTGTTGAAGCTCGGTCACCGGCGCATCGGTTTACTTGCCGGAGATCCACTATCCATTTTCGTCGCAAAACCCCGGCAGCGCGGCTATGAACGGGCGATGAACGAGGCAGGCTGCGCGACGGTTACGGCGGCAGGCACATTCTTCTACGAGAGTGGCGCTTCCGGCCTCGCTCAACTCCTTCAGCAGGACCCGGGCCTGACCGCCATTTTTGCCATGAGCGACGAAATGGGTGCCGCCGTCGTCAATGAACTCCAGAAGCTTGGTCGAAGAGTTCCCGAGGACGTTTCAGTGCTTGGCTTCGACAACACCTCCACCTCACAGCATGTTCACCCAGCCCTGAGCACGATCGCGCAGCCCCTGGAGAACATGGGACAGATCGCCGTAAGGAAAATTCTTCGGTCCCGGGATCTCGGTCCACGGGTAGTGCAGCACCGGTTGGTCAAGCGTGGATCGACGGGCCCGCCGCGGCCCGGTTCCTGACGTCACCACACAATTCCTTCTCACCATCACCATCACCAAACACACAAGGAGCAGTACATGAGGCAACGTCGCCAACACCGGCACATCCTTTTCGGCACGGCAGCATTTGCCATCTCAGCCCTCGCGCTTTCGGGCTGCGCGGGTGGCGAAGTATCCGAGGACGAAGGAACAGCCGTATCCGAAGCAGAATTTGAGGGCCGTGGTCCCATCAACTACGTCTCTTCGCGAGATGCTTCGGGGGCTGCACAGGACAGTCTCGACAAGTGGAATTCCGAGCATCCCGATGAGCAAGTGACTCTGATCGAGCTCCCGGACTCGGCCGATCAGCAGCGTCAGCAGCTGATCCAGAACGCGCAGATTGAGTCGGACACCTTCAGCGTGCTGAACCTCGATGTCGTCTGGACCTCCGAGTTCGCGGCGAACCGGTGGATCGAGCCGCTCCCCGAGGATGCGCTACCCACCGATAGCATGATCCCCGCTACGGTCGATGCCGCGTCTTACCGCGACACGCTTTACGGGGCTCCGTACTACACGGATGGCGCCCTGCTCTACTACCGGACCGACCTGCTGGAGGCGGCAGGGATCGACTCGCCCCCAGCAACCTGGGACGAGATGGAGGCTGCGTGCGACGCCATCCTTGCGCTTCCCGAGGGACAGGACATGTCCTGTTACGCGGGCCAGTTTGATAAGAACGAGGCACTCACCGTGAACTTCACCGAGGCTGTAGCCTCGGCAGGCGGCGCGGTGTTCGACGAGGAAGGCAACCCGACCGTCGATTCTCCGGAAGCCTTGGCTGGATTGACCCAGTTGAGTGATGCCTTCGCCGACAACCTCGTTCCGAGTGACGCCATCACTTATCTCGAAGAACAGGGACGTCGGGCCTTCCAGGACGGCGAAGTGGTGTTCTTGCGAAACTGGCCCTTTGTTTACGCGTCGTTGACCGCTACTGACGGTTCTAGCCAGGTGCTGGACAAGTTCGGCATCAGCTCGGTCCCAGGCATTGGAGACAATCCCGGCGTTTCCACCCTTGGTGGCCGAAACCTGGCCATTTCGCCGTTCACCGCCAATAAGGCCACGGCTCTGGATTTCATCAAGTTCTTCACCAGTGAAGAAGAATCTCGCGCCCGGCTGGACAAGAGTTCGCGTGCACCGGTGTATGCGTCTCTTCTGGAGGACCCGGCCGTTGTTGAGCAACGGCCGTTCTACCCCACCCTCCTGGAGTCGCTGGAGAATGCACAGCCCCGTCCAAAGGTAGTCCAGTATGGCGCCACTACAACGGCTATCCAGGAAGAAGCATACGCAGCGCTGACAGGCGACAAGGACCCTGAAGCGGCACTCGCCGATATGCAGGCGAAGCTCGAGGAATTGTCCGCCGAATAGTGACACTCGTGTCCGCCCGGGGCACCCCGGGCGGACACGGCACGTATCAGAATCTGTTGCAAATCAAGTGAGGACCACATGAGTACGAGAACTTCCGCGTCCGCGCGGTCGACGTCGGGTGCCCGCCCACCCGGGCGGAATAAACCCGGTAAACGCACAGCAGGCGAAGGTCGGATGGCGGCGATGCTGCTCTCTCCAACCCTTCTCGTGCTCGCCCTGGTCATTGCCTACCCCTTGATTTCGGCGCTCTACCAGTCCATGTTCCGGCAGCAGTCGGGCCTCGACGCTGATGGGTTCGTGTCTGAAGGAGAAGTCTTCGTTGGGCTCGGAAACTACACTGATCTTTTCGTTGGTGAGACAGGTGCCCGGTTCCTCAATGCCTTCGGTAACACCACCTTCTTCACCGTCACCACCGTCGCACTCGAAACCATTCTGGGCCTCTGCCTTGCTCTCGCGATGAACCGGGCCTTCCGTGGCCGGAGCTTCCTCCGGGCAAGCATTTTGATTCCCTGGGCTATCCCCACGGCCGTCTCGGGCCTCCTGTGGCGATGGATTTTCCAGTCGGACGGCATCGCCAACAATCTGATCGGAAGCGAGATCCTGTGGACCGCCGAAGGCGTCGCATCGAAGGTGGCAATCATCGTGGCGGAGGTCTGGAAGACCGCACCCTTCATCGGTCTGCTAGTTCTGGCAGGTATGCAGATCATTCCGGAGGAGGTCTACGAGGCGGCAAGAATTGACGGTGCCGGGTTCTGGCGCCAGGTTCGCTCCATCACCCTTCCACTCGTCAAGCCCACACTCCTGGTTGCGGTCCTGTTTCGCCTGCTCGACGCTCTGCGAATGTTTGACCTCCCGTTCGTGCTGATCGGTCCCGGCAAGGAATCAGTCGAAACTCTCTCGATGCTCGCCTGGGACGAATCAAACCAACTGCGGTACGGCTCGGCATCTGCATTCGCGATCATCCTGTTCCTTTATGTTGCGGTTGTTGCAATCGCTTTCGTCAAAATCCTCGGCGCGGATGTCGCCGGGACCAAAGAGGTGCGGGCGTTGAGCCGAGCCACCAGCACCCGAAAGGTCAAGGCAGCCCGATGACACAGATTCCCGTAATTCCGGCCGTTGAAACACCCGCCGAGGCAGCACCCAAGCGTCTGGGAAAGCGGCGAGGGTGGAAATCCTATTCGGTGTACGTAGGCCTGGCCGCAATCCTCGTCTACTGCCTGGCACCGTTCTATTGGATGCTGGTTTCGAGCTTCCGACGTACATCCGATATTTTCGACAACAGCCTCCTTCCTCAGCCGTTCTCCGCCGAAAACTACTTCAAGGTTTTTGACGGTTCCACCATGTTCGGGCAGGCACTGCTCAACAGCCTGATTGTTGCCGGCGTCACCACCGCGGCCGCGCTGGTTCTGGGAATCTTCGCGGCGTACGCCATCTCCCGGCTTAACTTCCGGTTCAAATCGGTGATCCTGGGCGTCATCATTGCAACATCAATGTTCCCCGGCATCTCAGTTGTTGTTCCCTTGCTGCGGCTCTTCACCGATATCGGCTGGATCAACACCTACCAGGCGATGATTGTGCCCAACCTTTCCTTTGCGATCCCGCTGGCCGTATGGAATCTGACCACCTTCATGAAATCACTGCCGTTTGACCTTGAGGAAGCCGCCATGATCGACGGCTGCAGCAAATGGCAGGCATTCCGGAAGGTGTTGCTTCCCCTTGCGGCGCCGGGTGTCTTCACCACCGCAATCCTTACTTTCATCCACAGCTGGAATGAGTTCATCATTGCTCTCTCGATGGTCAACGACCCTGCGATCCAAACTGCAACGGTCGCCATTTCCAAGTTCACTGGTGCTACCGAGTTTCAGGCACCCTTTGGGGAGCAGATGGCCGCGGGGGTGATTGTCACCATTCCCCTGGTGATCATGGTGCTCATTTTCCAGCGCCGCATTGTTGAGGGTCTCACCTCCGGGGCCACCAAATGAACGATCCGTGGTGGCAGACAGCTGTCATATACCAGGTATATCCGAGGTCTTTCGCCGACGGCGATGGTGATGGAGTAGGGGATCTGGCGGGTCTGCTGGCTCGACTTCCGTACATCGCGTCTCTAGGTGTGGACGGCATCTGGCTAACTCCATTCCAGCCTTCACCCCAGGTGGATCAGGGCTACGATGTCAGCGATTACTGCGATGTCGACCCCCTCTTTGGGACCCTTCAACAATTCGATCAACTTCTCGATCTTGCCCACTCGCTGGGCCTGAGGATAGTGCTCGACGTCGTTCCCAACCACTGCTCGTCGGAGCACCCGCTATTTCAACAAGCGATCAGCGCGTCGCCGGGCTCGTCCGAGCGGGCGATGTTCCATTTCGCCGACGGCCCCGATCCCGTCACGCCCCCAAATAATTGGCAGAGTGTCTTCGGTGGCAGCGCGTGGAGCCGAGTAAATCCGGGCTCGGACTCCGACCACCAGTGGTATCTGCACCTGTTCTCGCCGGCGCAACCGGACTGGAACTGGCGCAACCCGTTGGTCGGGGACTACTTCGCGGAGGTGCTGCGTTTTTGGTTCGACAGGGGAGTGGATGGACTGCGCATCGACGTAGCTCATGCACTGTTCAAGGCTGAGGGCCTGCCGGATGCGGCAACCACGGGCACCGTCATCGACGGGCTCAGATCAAATCCACTTGTGTCGGACCAGGAGGAGGTCCACGAAGTGTATCGGCGCTGGCGAACGCTAACCGATTCGTACACCCCGGAGCGTTTCCTTGTGGGCGAGGTCAACCTCGAGCCGCAGCGGGCGGCGCGGTATACCCGCAGCGACGAGATGCATCAGGCGTTCGCCTTTGCGTTCGTCCGCCTGGGCTGGGACGCAAATGAGTGGGCTGGTGTCGGGCGTGAGCTTGAAGCAGCCCGGCTGGAACATGGTGCATCGCCCACCTGGGCTCTGGAGAACCATGACATTGTTCGTTCGGCAACACGCTTCGGAGGTGGCAGCCGCGGCGTGGCGCGGGCGCGGGCAGGTCTCCTGGCCGTTCTTGGCCTACCCGGGGGAGCCTACATCTATCAGGGGCAGGAGCTTGGGCTGGCGGAGGTCGAGGTGCCAGTGGACGCACGGGTGGATCCGATGTGGGAGCGCGGTGGGGTTTCCCGCGACGGCGCGCGAGTGCCGCTGCCCTGGACGGTGGCGCCCGAAAAATCCCATGGCTTCTCACTCGTCGATTCACCATCCTCGCCGTGGCTTCCGCTTCCCTCGTCGTGGGGGGCATCGGCTGTCGAGGTGCACCAGGCGGATGAGCATTCGACGCTCCGTCTAGTCACCTCCGCGCTTGAATTGCGGCGTCAGCTGGCTTTTAAGGGCGTGCTCGACTCCAACGATGCTGGCGTCTGGCGGGTGGGGAACGGAAACCTGCTCATGTGTGAACGCGGATCGGAGTTCTTTGTTGCTGTGGCCATGGGGGATGCACCAGCACGGTTGCCTACCGGCAGCACGGTGGTCATCGCTTCCTCGCCCCAGGCTGAGGAGGGCTGGTTGGAGCCGGATAGTGCGGCGTGGGTGCTTCGGCGCTGAAACGGCAAGCGAAGTACTCATACCGGGATCCTGAATGCTAGCCCTGGAGTGGCCCGGTAGCCTGTTCCGGTGATGGGCATTCACATTGGCACCTCCGGATGGAGCTACGTCCACTGGAATGACGTGGTCTATCCCGCAGGCACCGCCTCCAGTAAACGGCTGAGCTATTACGTGCAGCGGTTCGGAACGGTGGAACTCAACGCGAGCTTCTACCGTTGGCCGCGCGACACCACATTCGCTGGTTGGCGCAGCAGGCTTCCCGAAGGATTTCTTCTCTCAGTCAAAGCGCCACGAGGGCTCACTCACGGCAAGAAGTTGTACCAACCTGAGGTGTGGGTCGAACGCATCACCCGCTGCTGGCATGAGCTCGGGGATAAACGCGCCATCCTGCTCGTCCAGCTCCCGCCGGGCCTGCACCGTGACGACGCCCGTCTCGATTACTTCCTCGGACTGCTGCCGGACTGGATCCGGGTCGCCGTCGAGTTCCGGCACCACAGTTGGGACGACGAAGGCGTCTACTCACTGCTGGAACGCCACGGTGCGGCGTACTGCGTGATGAGCGGGGCACACCTGCCGTGCGTCCTCCGGGCCACTGCCCCGTTTGTCTATCTGAGGATGCACGGACCCGACTCCGAGCATTTGTACGGCGGTTCCTATACCGACGCCGAGCTGCAGTGGTGGGCGGGCCGGATCCGGGAATGGCAGGGAGCGGGAAAGGACGTTTACGTGTACTTCAACAACGACGGCGGCGGCAACGCGGTGCGGAACGCCGATAGCCTGCGTGCCATCCTTGGCGTGGGATAGCCTGCGGTGCCCTAATCAGGAATACGCAGTAGGCTGATCTTCTCAATCCGGAAAGGTGGCCCAATGCCCAGACTTCGCCGCAGCGACTGTGAAAAGCCGGGCATTACTCGCCGTCGACACGGTAAGGGGTTCGGCTACCGGCTAGCCGACGGAACCCCGTTACGTGACGCCGCTGATCTTCGACGCATCAAGGACTTGGCCATCCCGCCGGCATGGCAGGATGTCTGGATTGCTCCCTACCCCAATGGGCATATTCAGGCGCTGGGTACCGACGCCGCGGGCCGCCGCCAATACGTCTACCACACGGCCTGGCGGGAGAAGAAGGATCGCGAAAAGTTCGATCGTGCACTTGAATTCGGGGAAAAGCTGCCCGCCGCCCGACGAGTCATCACCACCCACCTTCGCAGTGAGGGTATTCCTCGGGAGCGAGCCTTTGCCGCTGCACTACGAATCGTCGACTCAGGGTCACTCCGAATCGGCTCCGAGCAGTATGCGGAGACCAACGGATCCTTTGGGGTCACCACCCTGCAGGTGGAGCATGTCCGGATCAAGGGTCCGATGATCACCTTTGAGTTCCCGGGAAAGAGCGGTCAGCGGTGGGAATCATCCGTTGAGGATGCGGACCTTGCGGCGGCGATGCGGCCCATGTTGAAGCGGGAGCAGGCGGACACCGCTTTGGCCTACCGCACCCCCGACGGCGAATGGCATCGCGTCGACGCGTCGCAACTGAACGGGTTCCTCCGCCAGGTCACTGGCGAGGGCTTCACGGCCAAGGATTTCCGGACCTGGCAGGCCACAGTGGTTGCAGCAATGGACCTTGCCCGCAGCGACCTATTGGCCACCAGTAAGACCGCCCGGCAGAAGGCTGTGGCGGCGACAATGCGCGCAGTTGCCGAAAAGCTGGGCAACACGCCGGCGGTCGCCAAACGTTCCTATGTTGATCCGCGGCTGGTTGATCGGTTCATGGCCGGCGAAGTGATCGAGATTGCCAGCTACTCGGCTTCCGAGAAGGCTGTTCGCGGGCTGCTTAAAGCTTAGGGATCCTTCCCAGTTGAACCCGTTCATCAGTAGGCTTCACTCAAGGCGCCGGGGTCGGCGCAACCGTTCAACGAAAGGCGCACCATGAGCGAGCAAGCTAACGACGGACGCGACGTCAACCCAAACGAGGGCGGCGGAGCCACCTCTGACGAAAACTACCGCGGGGACGCCGGAGACCAGGCCAATGATCTGCGCTTCTCCGAGGAGCAGCAGCTCATCAACAGCCAGGCGAAAGGGGAGTTCCCGGACTCGAATAGCGAGAACCTTGAGCCAATCCCCGGCGGTGGCTACACCGGCGGTCAGAAAGAAAAAGAGACCGAAGGCGGCTACACCGGCGACCAGGACCCCGAGAAAGAGGGCGAGTACACGGACGTCGAGGAAGATCCAGCGGACGGTACCGGGCCTCAGGGAGAATACACGGATTCCGACACTGACCGCGGCACCCGCTAACTCCTAGTCCTTCGCGCCATTGATCTGGTGCGTTGCAGGTCAGGGAACGATGGGACCCTGACAAGCAACGCGCCAGGATCAATGCTGACGTCAAGTGAGGTGACGGCTCCGGAGAGGTCGCCGTCAAGCTGGGTCTCTGTAGGATCCGCTACCGTCACCGTGACCCGTCGTGCCTGATAATAGTTAATCACCGGGATGACGCTATGGGGGCGGAAGACAATCTTGGTCCCCAACCAGATCCACCCCACTATGCTGCGCGGGCTCATCACCACAACATCCAGATAACCGTCATCGAGGGTCGAGTTCGGGATCAGTTCGATGCCGCCCGGCAGCCGCCCGCAATTGGCGAAAAGCACGCTGTGCACCTTCCGGCTCTGAGCGGGCTGACCGTCGAGGCTAATGCTCACCCGCTGGCGCCTCCCCGGGAGGCTGCGGAACCCGGCCTCACTGTAGGCCAGCCAACCCAACCGTTTTTTCAGGACGTCGCTGGTCGCCGCAACGACCACTGCATCAAGTCCAACGCCACCCATCACCAGGAAGACGTGCTCGGCACGGGACCCGGTCTGCTCGTTGTGTAACTCGATACGGCCCATATCAATTCGCCGCCCGTCGCCGTGAAGTGCAGCGCGCACGCTGGCTTTCAGGTCCGACACGGGAATCCCCAGATTGCGGGCCAGCAGGTTCCCGGTCCCCAAGGGCAGCAGCCCCAGCGCCGCATCCTGATGCGCCAGTGCCCGGGCAACGGCACGAACCGTCCCATCACCACCAGCGGCGATGACGACGTCGGCCCCCTCCCGCAGCGCCCGGCTCGCCTGCTCAAAACCCGGCTCGGAGACCGTGGTCTCAAAGACCAGGGGCGGGTCCCACCCGGCGTCAACGCATGCCGTTTCCACCTGGCCGCGCGCAAGATCGGCGTTGAGTTTTCCGGGGTGGATGATTAGGGCCACCCGCTGGCGGCCCGTCGGGGCCGGGAGGCGAGGCAGCGCCGTCGGAGCTGGATGCTGCCGGGAATGCAACCGGCGGACCCCCAGCCAGCTCATTGCGGAGGCGGCAGCGGCAAGGGCCAGGACAAAGAGGAGAATCAGGCGAATCGGCATGATGCACCTCAGCGTATCGCCATGAAGTGTCTGCCGGGGATAATCGTCCTGCGCCATTGATAGTCTTGGCTCGTGATCGATGTTAATGAACTCCGCGAAAACCCTGAGAAATTCCGCACCTCGCAGCGAGCCCGCCGCGCCGACGTTGCGCTGGTGGATGCGATCATTTCGGCTGATTCCCGCCGTCGTGAGGTGGTAACCAGCGCCGAATCCCTCCGGGCAGACCAGAACGCTTTCGGAAAGCGGGTCGCCCAGGCCAAAGGTGACGAAAAGCAGGCGCTGCTCGCAGAGGTAAAGGAGCTTGCCGCCTCAGTCAAGGCGGCGGCAGTCGAGGCTGAAGCGGCCAGGCAGGATCAGGACTCACTCCTTCGCCGGTTGCCGAACGCCATCCAGGACGGCGTCCCGGCCGGCGGCGAGGACGATTTCGAGGTCATCAAGACAGTCGGCACTCCACGGGATTTCAGCGCTGAAGGCTTCACACCCAGGGACCACCTGGAAATCGGTGAGCTGATCGGTGCAATCGACATGGAGCGGGGGGCGAAGGTCTCGGGGTCCCGCTTTTACTTCCTCAAGGGTGTTGGTGCCCGGCTGGAGCTTGCGCTGCTGAACATGGCCATGGACCAGGCTATTCAGGCTGGTTTCACCCCCATGATCACCCCCACGCTGGTTCGCCCGGAAATCATGCAGGGTACTGGGTTCGACGTCGCCCACGACGCCGAAATCTACCGCCTGGCGGAGGATGACCTCTACCTGGTGGGCACTTCCGAAGTAGCAATGGCGGGCTATCATTCCGACGAGATCCTCGACCTTTCCGGCGGGCCGGTCCGTTATGCCGGCTGGTCCTCCTGCTATCGCCGGGAAGCTGGCTCACACGGCAAGGACACCCGTGGAATCATCAGGGTCCACCAGTTCAACAAGGTCGAAATGTTCGCTTACACCACCGAGGAAGAGTCCTACGCGGAGCACGCCCGCATGCTCGCGTGGGAAGAGGAAATGCTCGCCAAGGTGGAACTGCCCTACCGGGTGATCGATACTGCCGCCGGGGATTTGGGCATGTCCGCCGCCCGCAAGTTCGACTGCGAAGCCTGGGTTCCCACCCAGGAGGCTTACCGCGAGCTGACATCCACCTCTAACTGCACCACCTTCCAGGCCCGCCGCCTCAACATTCGGGAGCGGCAACCGGAGGGACAGAAGGGCACCCGGGCAGTTGCAACACTCAACGGCACGCTCGCCACCACCCGCTGGATCGTCGCTATCCTCGAGCACCACCAGAATGCCGATGGGTCAGTGACGGTTCCGCAGGCGCTCCGTCCCTACCTGGGCGGGCTGGAAGTGCTCCCGGTCCTCGGAGCATCCTGAGCCGACCTACCCCGGGGAGCAGCGAGTCTGGTTCACTGGAGTAATGAAAGAATTCTCCACTGCAGGCATCGAGGACCGGCAGACCGAACGCAAACTCATCGCCCTCGACGTCGACGGTACCCTCGTGGACCACGAGGGAATTATGTCCGAAGAGGTCCGTGATGCCGCGCGGGCGGTTGTCGACGCTGGGCATCAGGTCATCATCGCCACGGGACGCTCACTGGGAGCGGCGCTGCCCATCATCAAACAGATCGGCATCACCAGCGGGTACAGCGTGTGCTCCAACGGAGGAGTGACACTACGCGTCGATCCGACACTGGCCCACGGATTCGAAATTATTGATCGGGTCACCTTCGATCCCAGGCCAGCACTCGTCGCGCTGAGGGAGAAGTTGCCCACCGCCAAATATGCGCTTGAGGATGACGAGGGAAATTTCCTTGCCACCGAACGGTTTCAGGATGCCAGCTTCGGCGCCGAGACCCATACGGTGGACTTCGACGAAATGCTCGACGCTGCCGCGGTGCGGGTGGTGGTGTTCAGCACGGACAGCACTGCCGAACAGTTCGGGGAGGCGGTCGAGGCGATTGGCCTGCACGGTGTCACCTACTCGGTGGGGTGGACGGCCTGGCTGGATATTGCCGCGGCTGGTGTCACCAAGGCGAGTGCTCTTGAACTGCTTCGCCGACGTCTGGGTATCGACCCGTCCGGCACTGTTGCCATCGGTGATGGTCGGAACGACATCGAGATGCTCGAGTGGGCGGCCAGGGGTGTGGCGATGGGACAGTCACCCGATGAAGTGCTCGCGGCAGCAACCGAAGTGACGGCCAGCGTGTACGACGACGGTGCCGCGAAGGTCCTCCGCACCCTCGTCTAGCGCGCGGCACCCAGTCAGTAGACGCTGCCCGATTCGTAGGGCAGCGTCGCTGGTGGTAGCGCCGCCGGACCGGCCGTAAGGTCGAGGAGCCTGGCGGCCGCCGGACGGGTTGCCCATTCCTCCACCCAGTGCGACCTGACCACCGCCTTGCTGACCGCTTGGGTGGTGATACCCAGTTCCGCGGCGATCAGCTTTTGCTGACCCCGGGCGCCCGGGGTCAGCAGATCCAGCACGTTCCACTCGGCCTCGGTCCGGGTGAACACAATTTGCCCCAACAGCCGAAGCACCGCTTCAGCCTCCGCCGCTACCTGCGAGTCAGGTCCCTCCACGGCCAATGGAATGCGTTCGCCGGTCTTCTGCGCCCGGGTGACCGCCCGTCGCGCGTACACCAGGCCGTAGCCCTGGGCTTCGAGAATGTTTTCAGGGATGGGCGAGTGAACGCCACCCACGCCAATCCCAACATGCCATCGGCGGTGACGCAGGGCCGTAAGCGCGACGTCGATAGCAGTGGTGGCGTTATCGACGACACCTTGCAGTTCATCGCCCGTTGACCGCTGGAATGGCACCACGGTTTCGACATGACGCAACCCGCGCAGTAGATCATTGACCAGGTCACCCACCTCACGGGAGTCACGCTGGTTGATCGTTAAGACGTAGAGCATGGCTTCAGTATGCCTGAAGCCATGCTCTTAACCGGTGTAATCAACCGGAAAACGTTGTTTTTGAACCTGCTAGCGGCCCTGCGGCGTGGTGGTGGCGTTCTCGACATCGGCGTCGACGTCGCGGCCCTGTGGCTCGTCTTCTTCCCGCTGTTCCCCGAGGTCCTGGAACCGCTTCAGTGAGGCCTCCACCTCGGCCTCCGCGGCTTCCCGATCCGCCCAATCGGCTGCTTCAACCCATTTGCCGGGCTCAAGGTCCTTGTATCGTTCGAAGAAATGCTTGATCTCTTCCAGCAGGAAGGGTGACACATCCGAGAGGTCCTTGATGTGATCGAAGCGCGGGTCGGTGGGAACGCACAGCACCTTGGCGTCACCGCCGCCGTCGTCGGTCATGTTGAAGACGCCGATCGGACGCGACTCGACCAACACACCCGGGAGGAGGTCGAAGTCCTGGAGCATGACCATCGCATCCAGCGGATCACCGTCCTCACCGAGCGTGTTTTCGAAGTAGCCGTAGTGGGTGGGGTACTGCATTGAGGTGAAGAGGACACGGTCCAGGCGTAGCCGGTGCGTCTCATGGTCGATTTCATACTTGACGCGTGATCCTTTGGGGATCTCGATGGTGACGTCGAGGTTCATGGCACTCTCCTGTGGAATCCTGTGGGGCAGCGCGGCGGTGTGCCTCAAAGGCTGCCGCGTCGGTCTAATCTTAAACATATAGGGTGAGGGCGCATCTCGTGGGTTCGAACCAGTGTGACAGCCAATCGATTGGGGGACCTGGATGCTCCGCGGCGCACGCGTGATCACCGCAGCCCTCCTTGTTGCCGTGTTCGCGGTTCTGGCAGTGCCCCTGGGGTTTGCCGCTGTCCCATCGGTGGTGCGCGCCCTCGAAGAGCCGGCAGCCACGCCGCAGCCCAGCACCCCTGAGCTCCAGATACCGCCGTCGGAGCTGACTCCGCCTGCACACGTAGCGGCACTCGACCCTGAAGCGCCGCTCCCAGATCCCGGGCTCCTGACGGCAGCCCTCGAAGCCGAGCTCATGCTCGACGGCCCTGGGAACCTGTCGGGGGTGGTGGTGGACGCCATCTCCGGCGATGTCCTCTTCGACCAGGATGGGGATGCTCACCAGCTACCGGCCTCCAATCAGAAGCTGCTCACCGCCGCCGCCGCGATGACCAAGCTTTCAGCCGAGCGGCGGTTCGAAACAACAGTGGTTGCCGGTGCGAGAAGCAGCGAGCTGGTGCTGATTGCTGGGGGTGACGTGCTGCTGTCCGCCGGGGAGTCGGATCCGGACGCGGTGGTGGGCCATGCCGGCCTGCAAACCCTTGCCAATGAAACCCTCGACGCGGTGGACCCGGCTGACGGACCGTTCACCATCCTGCTCGATGACACGATGTTCGTGGGACCCACACTCAACGCAGGATGGTTGCCGGGAGACATTGCGGCAGGAGAGATAAGTCCCATTTACCCGTTGGCGATCAATTCGTCATGGGTGGAAGAGGGCGTCTCCCGGGGGCCCCGGTCAGCCGACGCGGCATTCGACGCAGCGACGGCCTTCAGCGCGGCGTTTGCCGCCGCTGGCAGCGAGGCCGGTGTGGAGGTGGCGGCGGAAGTCATTCGGGCCTCAGCGCCTGCCGACGCCGTCGAGCTGGCAGCGGTCGCATCGGCAACCGTGGAACAACAGGTTGAGCATATGCTCCTCACCAGCGACAACTATCTCGCCGAGACACTCGCCCGGCTGGCGGCGGGAGCCGCTGGCCAGCCGGCATCGTTTGGTGGCGCCACCGATACCATCGATAGCGTCCTGGGCCAGTTGGGAGTGCCCGGGGAGGGGCTGGTAGTCGGCGACGCTGCTGGGCTCTCGCCGCGCAACGACGTGTCGCCAGCTCAGCTCGCCGCAGTGGTGCGGGCCTTGGCAATCTCCGAAGATCCTGCGCTCGTCGCGGCCCTGGGGGGCATGCCGATTGCTGGACTATCCGGCACCCTGCAGGATAGGTATGAGCTGCAGGGTCCTGCCGCTGACGGCGCCGGTCTGGTGAGAGCAAAAACGGGAACACTCAACGCGGTGACCGCGCTCAGCGGGTACGTGGTCACTGTTGACGGACGGCTTCTGGTGTTCTCGTTTATTGCCGGAGAATTGGACGGAAACACTGTCGCGGCGCGTACTGCAATCGACCGGACGGCAGCGGCCATCGCGGGTTGCGGTTGCCGATAGCTGCGCCAATCTTCACAGGCTAGTGTGGTCGAATGGACCACATGGAGAGCAACTTTTCGTCCACTGTCCGCCACAAGGCACCGCCTCAACTCATCAACTGGGAGCTGGCTGCCGCTAGCGCAGCCAAACTCACGTCCGCTGGGCCGCAGGTCAGTCCACGGGAGATTGCCGAGGTTGTCGCTGAACTCCGCGCCGCTGCTGACGCATCGATCGGCTACGTCCACCAGATCACCGGGCTCGACGCCGCCAAGAACCTGCGGGACTCCGATCTGTTGATCGTGGATCGGGCGTCCTGGGCGAAGGCAAACACCCAGAGCTTCCAGGCGCTGATGGCGCCAGCGCTGGAGCATCTTTCACGCACCAAAAAGGAGCAGCTCACCACCGCCAGCGCCGCGCTCGGCGGAACCCTCACCGGTGCCCAGTTCGGTGCAATCCTGGCCTTCCTCTCCTCAAAGGTGCTTGGACAATACGACCCCTTCGGGCCGGCGAAAAACGGATCAGGCGGGCGCCTGATGCTCGTAGCACCCAATATCCTCGCGGTGGAGCGTGAGCTGAACGTAGAGCCTGCCGACTTCCGGTTGTGGGTATGCCTTCACGAGCAAACCCACCGGGTCCAGTTCGCCGCCGCACCCTGGTTGAAGGACCACATGCTGGCGCACATTTCCGAGCTGACCGAGGGGTTGCTGGATAAGGCGGATGGACTCTCCGACCGACTGGCGAAGGCGGCAAAGGGTCTCACCAGCGGCGGTGCTCCCACCGACAGTGACAGCAAAGACAGCGACCCCAAAGACAGCGACAACGGAATCCTCTCCCTGCTCCAGGATCCGCAGGACAAGGCTCGCATGTCACACCTCACCGCCGTCATGAGCCTCCTCGAAGGGCACGCGAACGTGGTGATGGACGCCGTTGACTCAAGCATCGTCCCGAGCGTCAAAACCATTCGCCGCCGCTTCAACGCGCGGGGAAAGTCACGCGGCCCGGTGGAGAAATTCCTGCGGCGGGTCCTTGGGCTCGATGCCAAGATGCGGCAGTACAGCGACGGTGCGAGGTTTGTGCGCCGGGTCGTGGACCGGGTGGGCATGGAGGGATTCAACAGCGTCTGGACCAGTGCAGAGCACCTTCCGACTGAGGAAGAAATCCATGCCCCTGACAAGTGGATCGCCCGGATGGGGTTGCGCAACGGTGGTTAGGCGACCCCGGCTCAGCCCGGTGGTGGCCAACGCCCGCAACCTGCTGCAACACGCCCTTGAATCGGGGGGAACCCCGGTGGGGTCTCTCATCCTGGTGGCCTGCAGCGGAGGACCCGACTCTTTGGCACTGGCATCCGTCGCAGCACACTCAGCCCGCTCCGGACGGTACCGGGTAGGAGCGGTGGTAGTGGATCACGGCCTCCATCCAGACAGTGCAGCGGTCTCCGCGCAGACGGCAACCAAGCTCACAGAGTTGGGGCTGGAACCGGTGAGTGTACGGGCAGTCACTGTCGACCAGACAGGCATGGGACCGGAAGCGGCGGCGCGTACGGCCCGGTTCGGGGTTCTGGACGCGGCTGCAGCCGAACTGGGTGCGTCAGCGGTGCTCCTTGGCCACACACTTGATGACCAGGCGGAGCAGGTGCTGCTGGGGTTGGCGCGCGGATCCGGCACCAGGTCCCTCGCTGGCATGCCGGCCCAGCGCGGCCGCTACCTTCGGCCCTTCCTGGGACTGCGTCGTGAGGAGACGGTCGAAATTTGCCGTTTCGAGGGCCTTGAGCCTTGGCATGATCCGTCAAACTCTGATCCCAGCTTCGCTCGTTCCCGGGTCCGAACCCAGGTACTGCCCTACCTGGAAGACCAGCTCGGCCCAGGGGTGGCCCGGGCACTGTATCGCACCTCACGCATTCTGGCGCAGGACGCCGACTATCTGGATCGGGTCAGCCTGGAAAAGTATGAGCAACTGCACGTGCTCGACGGCAACGACATCCTGCTCCCCGAAGACGCACTCCGCGCGCTGCCGCCATCCCTCCGGCAGCGCGTCCTGGCCCTCACTGCCGTCCGGCTCGGCGGGGAACAGCCGAGTTTTGAAAGGATCCGTGCGACCGAGACGTTGCTGGAGCGCCGTGGCTCTGCCGGCCCGGTGCAACTTGGCGGATTCATCAGCGTGCACCGTCAGGTGCGCGGGAAATCCGTTCCCCAAGGGGACCCAAGCTATGGCAGTCTTGTCTTTAGAAACAACCGCGCACTTTCCTAAGCCCTTCGGTGCCGCCCTATCCAAACCCTCAGGAGCAATTGGTGGATTCACAGGACGTCCATGACGACCTCAAGCATGTTCTCTACACAAAAGAGGAAATCCAGCAGCGCGTAGCCGAGCTGGCGGCCCAGATAGACGCCGACTACGCCGGCCGGGACATCCTGATCGTCGGTGTACTGAAGGGCGCAGTAATGGTGATGGCTGACCTGGCGCGTGCACTGCATTCCCACGTCACCATGGACTGGATGGCGGTATCGTCATACGGCTCTGGCACCCAGTCGTCGGGGGTGGTGCGTATCCTCAAGGACCTGGAAACCGATCTGATGGGAAAGCACGTCCTTATCGTGGAGGACATCATTGACTCGGGTCTGACCCTTTCCTGGCTGAAGTCCAACCTGCAGTCCCGGGGACCGGCCTCCGTTGAGATCTGCACCCTCCTGCGGAAACCAGAAGCCGCGAAGGTCAGCATCGACGTGAAGTACGTCGGCTACAACATTCCCAACGAGTTTGTGGTCGGCTACGGCCTGGACTTCGCAGAAAAGTACCGCAACCTTGACTTCATCGGTACCCTCGCCCCGCACGTCTACGAGTAGACCGGGTCACCAGCGGGGCGGGCACACTCGAAATCTGTCCGCCCATAGGGAACTTATGCGCAATTTGGTGCGTGGTTGTGTGAAGACGGTGTAAAGCTTGGGTAGCAGCTTTCGTTGCGCGCGGACCGCGTTGCCGTAAGCGATATTTGGTTTGTTAAGCAGGAGGGACAGGGTCTCGCAGCCCTGAGACGAATGAAATTTAAGAACCTTTTCAAGGGGCCCATTTTTTGGATTGTGCTCGCCGTGGTGGCGCTGCTGATCATTTTGCCCAACCTGTTCAGTACCAGCAGTTCGCGGGTTGACACCAATGTTGGGCTGGACCTGCTGAACGACAACCAGGTGGAGCAGGCCAAGATTTACGACGGCGACCAGCGGGTTGATCTCACGCTGCGTGACGACTACGAGGATATGGGCCGCAGCGTCCAGTTCTTCTTCAGCACCGCCCGTGCGGAGGACGTGGTTGCAGCGATCAACACCTCCGACGTCGACGGTTTCACTGATCAGCCAGCCGAAAGCAACTGGTTCACCAGCCTGCTCGGTCTACTCCTGCCCCTCCTGATCATCGGCGCCATTTTCTGGTTCCTGCTCTCCCGGATGCAGGGCGGCGGATCCAAGGTGATGCAGTTCGGCAAGTCCAAGGCGAAGCTCGTCACCAAGGACATGCCGCAGGTCACCTTCAACGATGTCGCCGGCGCTGACGAGGCGGTCGAGGAACTCCACGAAATCAAGGAATTCCTGCAGGAACCGGCCAAGTTCCAGGCCCTCGGTGCCAAAATTCCCAAGGGTGTACTGCTCTACGGTCCCCCGGGGACCGGCAAGACCCTGCTGGCCCGAGCGGTAGCCGGCGAGGCGGGGGTTCCGTTCTATTCCATCTCCGGCTCCGACTTCGTGGAAATGTTCGTCGGCGTGGGCGCCTCACGGGTCCGTGACCTGTTCGAGCAGGCCAAAGCGAACGCGCCCGCGATTATTTTCGTTGACGAGATCGACGCCGTCGGACGCCACCGTGGCGCCGGCGTCGGCGGCGGCAATGACGAGCGCGAGCAGACCCTGAACCAGCTACTGGTTGAAATGGACGGCTTCGATGCAACATCGAACGTCATCCTCATCGCTGCCACCAACCGGCCCGACGTCCTGGATCCTGCGCTCCTTCGGCCCGGACGCTTCGACCGGCAGATCGGGGTTGAAGCACCCGACATGCTGGGCCGGGAACACATCCTCACGGTGCATTCCAAGGGCAAGCCGATGGCCCCGGGGGTGGACCTCCGTTCGGTAGCCAAGAAGACCCCAGGTTTTACCGGCGCTGATCTGGCCAACGTCCTTAACGAGGCGGCCCTCCTGACCGCACGTTCAAACGCCCAACTGATCGACGACCGGGCACTTGACGAGTCGATTGACCGGGTGATCGCCGGACCGCAGAAGCGCAGCCGGGTCATGAAGGAACTGGAACGCAAGATCACCGCCTACCACGAGGGTGGGCACGCCCTGGTAGCGGCCGCCCTGCGCAACACCGACCCGGTCACCAAGGTCACCATCCTCCCGCGCGGCCGCGCCCTGGGCTACACGATGGTGCTGCCCAGCGACGACAAGTACTCGATCACCCGCAATGAACTGCTGGACCAGTTGGCCTACGCCATGGGCGGCCGGGTAGCGGAGGAGATCGTCTTCCACGACCCATCGACTGGTGCATCCAACGACATCGAGAAGGCAACTGCCACGGCCCGCAAAATGGTCACCCAGTACGGGATGAGCGAGCGGATCGGTTCGGTAAAGCTCGGACAGGGTGGAGGTGAGCCGTTCCTCGGACGGGACATGGGTCACGAGCGCAATTACTCTGATCACATCGCGTACATCGTCGACGAAGAGATCCGCAGGCTGATCGACAACGCCCATGACGAGGCGTACGAAATTCTGACCGAGAACCGGGATGTGCTGGACCGTGTCGCGCTGGAGTTGCTGGAGCGGGAGACACTGAACCAGGCGGAAATCGCGGAGGTGTTCACCGAAATCCGCAAGCGTGACCTGCGCGACGTCTGGTTGTCCAAGGATTCCCGTCCGGTACACGCCCTGCCTCCGGTGGTCTCAAAGAAGGAGCGCGAGGAAGCCAGCGAGGCCGGCGAACCTGCGCCCGAGACCGTTGCACCCCAGGATCAGATTGCTGACGCGCAAATCGTTGGCGACTTTGATGTTCACGGCAACGATCTGCCTGAGCCCGAGTCCGAGTCCGGCGAAGGCTCACCCGGCAAAGGTGGCGCAGAGAGTTCCCAGCCCTAAACGGTGGGATTGCAGGTACCGCGTAGGATTGGTTCAGTGACCGAATTCGACGACGAGGTGTTCTCGGCGGCCCTTGAAGCGGCCGGTTCCCCAGTAGACCAGCCCAGAATCCAACGTGCAGTGCGGGAAATCCTTGCTGCCATTGGAGAGGACCCCGACCGGGACGGGCTGGTGGAAACCCCCAAACGGGTTGCAAAGGCCTACGCCGAGTTCTTCGCGGGGCTCCATCAGGACCCAGCGGAAATCCTCTCCACCACCTTCGAAATTGATCATGAAGAGCTGGTCCTGGTCAAGGACATCCCGTTCTACTCCACCTGCGAGCATCACCTGGTTCCTTTCCACGGGTCAGCCCACATCGGGTACATCCCCTCGGCGGAGGGGCGTGTCACCGGGCTAAGTAAGCTGGCCCGGCTGGTGGAAGTGTTCGCGCGCCGCCCCCAGGTGCAGGAGCGGCTCACCACCCAGATTGTTGAGGCGCTCATGACGCACCTGCAGCCAAAGGGTGCCATTGTGGTTATCGAGTGCGAACACATGTGCATGTCAATGCGTGGAGTTCGCAAACCTGGAGCGAAAACTGTCACTTCAGCCGTCCGCGGCCAGGTGCGCGACCCCGCCACCCGTGCCGAAGCCATGAGCCTGATACTCGGAAGATAGGACACCACATACCGATGGATTCACTCGCTGCGGCGCCGGGAACCGGACCCGCCACATCACCAATTCCTGTCCTGAGGGTCTCCAGAGTGGCGAAGACCCTGGCAGACCTACCCACCGACCGTTCACTCGTGATGGGTGTACTGAACATCACCCCTGATTCCTTCAGCGACGGCGGGCGCTTCACCAGCGCCGATGAGGCTATCGCGGAAGGCCTCAGGATGCATTACTCCGGCGCGGACATCATCGATGTGGGGGGCGAATCCACCCGCCCCAACGCTGACCTGGTCAGTCCGGACGAGGAACAGAAACGGATCCTGCCGGTGGTTAAGGCCCTGGTGAAGGCCGGTGCCCTCGTCAGCGTGGACACCATGCACGCCTCGACGGCAGGGAAAGCGCTCGACGCCGGCGCTGCGTTGGTGAACGACGTTTCCGGCCTGGACTACGACCCCGAGATGCCCGCCCTGATTGCTGAGCGGAAGGTGCCCTACGTTCTATTGCACCGCCGCGGCACGGCCGCGACGATGGGCTCACTCGCCGAGTACGAAAATGTCGTCGACGAGGTGATCGCCGAAATGAGCCAGGTTCGGGACGCTTTCGTCGCAGCCGGTGTGGAGCCACACCAGATCATCCTTGACCCAGGCCTCGGGTTTGCCAAGGATGAGGCCCACAACTGGACAATCCTGCGCGCCATTGACCGGTTCAACGCGCTGGGCCATCGGGTCCTGATCGGTGCTTCACGTAAGCGGTTCCTGGGGACGCTCCTCACCTCGGCGGGCAAAGCAGCCGCACCGCAGGAGCGCGACTCGGCAACCGTTGCGGTGTCGGCGCTGGCCGCGGCCGCAGGCGCCTGGGGTGTACGCGTGCATGAGGTCGGGCCCAACCTGGACGCCGTCAAGGTTTCCGCCGCGTGGACCGGCTAGGTCCCGACATGACACCGGTCCAGCAGGACACCATCACGATCACCGGAATAACCGCAGTAGGTTTCCACGGCGTTTTCGAGTCCGAGCGCAGGGACGGTCAGCCATTCGTCGTCGACGTCGTCCTGCATCTCGATCTCCGCGAGGCGGGCGCCACCGACGACCTCACCACCACCGCACATTACGGTGACGTCGCTGAGCAGGTTGCCGCGGTCATCACCGGCGACCCCCTGAACCTCATCGAAGCGCTAGCCGAACGGATAGCGTCGCGGCTTCTCGCGTCGTTCCCGGCCGAGACGGTTCAGGTAACGGTTCACAAACCACGGGCGCCGATTCCGGTGCCGTTTGGGGACGTCGCTGTTTCGCTAGTGCGCACCCGGATCGGCCAGGAAGCCTCGTGACCGAACGGGTGCGCTCGGTGCTGGCGTTGGGGAGCAACCTTGGCGACAGTCACAGCACCCTGTCCCTCGCCGTCGCCGACCTGGTGGACAGCGCCCGGGTGCGGTTGCGTGAGGTTTCACCGGTGGTACGGTCGATCCCGGTCGGGGGTCCGGCGGATCAGCCGGAGTACCTGAACATGGTGATCGAAGTCGAAACCGATCTGGGACCCTACGAGTTCCTGGCCCACTGTCAGTCAGTAGAGGAAAAGCATCACCGGACCAGGGACGTCAGGTGGGGACCGAGGACTCTCGACATCGACATCATCACCTTCGGCGACTTCAGGTCAGACGACGAGCGACTGACCATCCCGCATCCCAGGGCAGCCGAGCGGGCATTTGTCCTGCAACCCTGGGCCTGGATGGACTCTACTGCGCTGCTTGACGGGCGCCTGGTAACCGAGCTGGTCAATGACACCGCGGACCGCACAGGAATCCGACCGTATGAGGGGGCCGACACTCAGTGGGTACCCTAAAGGTCGGCTGGCTGGCAGCATTCGGAGTGGTTGCCGGTATTGGTGGCTGGATGATGAACTGGTGGGCGGGCCGGAACGGTTTTCCGGTTCCGACACTGCACCTGAGTTCGCTGCTGACGGTGGCGGCCATCCTGACCGTAACGCTCATCTTCGGGATCCGGGTCCAGCGCTGGCGGAACGGGCGCCGCGACCGGCCGCTCAACCCCATCCTCGCCGCCCGCACCGTGGTGTTGGCCCAGGCGACAGCGTACGCTGGCGCATTGAACGCCGGCTGGCACCTGGGCATTCTGGTGGATCAGCTTTCGCTCGTCGCCGTGCGCGGTGTGACGGCCTCAGTCTGGGGCACGGTCGCATTGGTGGCCAGCGGCATGGTGATGATCGTTGTGGGGCTGATGGTGCAGGGATTCTGCCGGCTGCCGCCCGACGACGGTGCCACCGGCGTTGACGGGGAAAGTGGTCGCAATGACGAGGGGGAGTATGCGTAAGGAACCTATTGATCCGGCCGGTCTGAAGTGGACACGGGTATCACCGAAGTATCTGAGGGTGCGCCTGCTCGGCTGGGTGATCGGCACGATCATCAACGTCGCCATCTTCAGCATTCCCCTGATTCTGCGCCTCACCGACATCTGGTGGGGCTTCCCACCCATGTGGGTAGCCTGGGCCCTGCCGATCGGGGCGCTGGTTCTTTCCGTTTGGCGAGGAATTCTGCTGCCACGGCAGGTCAGGGCTATCGGCTACGCGGAGCGGCACGAAGACCTGTTGATCCGTACCGGGGTCTTCTACCAACGGACCATGGTGGTGCCCTACGGGCGGATGCAGTACGTGGACGTCGCTGTCGGCCCAATCGAACGGGCCTTCGGATTATGCACCCTGAAGATGCACACCGCTTCCCCCGGCACCAACGCTTCCATCCCGGGGCTGCCAGCAGACGAAGGCGCACGGCTGCGCGAGCAACTCTCTGCCCGTGGTGAGGCGAAGCTGGCCGGACTGTGACAACCCACGACCAGACACCCCATGAGGACCCGGTCGTTCCGGATGAGTCACTGCTGGCGACCTCCGACAATCAATGGCGCCGGGTGCACGTAATTTCCCCACTGGTGCGGGGCTGGATTGCGTTGATCGCAATCGCCTTTTTTGCGGGCCAAGACCTGTTTGAGAGCCTCCTCAGCGGTGATGGTATTCCCAACCTGTCCGACGGCGGGGCGCGGCTGCCGTGGACCATCGCCGCCATTGCCGGGATCGTGGTGCTCGTCGCGATTGGCTTCCTCCTGTCGTGGTACTTCACGCGCTATCAGGTGACGGCCGAGCATGTGAAGGTCAACTCGGGGATAGTGTTTCGGCAGAACCGGCAGGCACGGCTTGACCGGGTACAGGCCATCGACGTGGTGCAACCCTTCCTGGCGCGGGTCTTTGGCCTGGCGGAACTGAAATTCGAAGTGGCTGACGCAGGCGAGTCCGCTGTCAAGCTCGCATTCCTCAAACTCAACGATGCGCAACGCTTGCGCGCCACCATCCTGGCCCGGGCAGCGGGGGTCAGCATTGACCCCGATAACCCCGACGATATTCAGGAGGCACCCGAGCGCGAGGTGTTGGCTCTGAAACCCGGGCGGGTGATCGCAGCCGCGCTTCTCTCAGGAACCACCATCTTCCTCATCATCGGTGTGGCAGTGGTGGTTGTCCTGGCGGTGATCCTTGAGCAGGCGGCGCCGCTCGCGGTGATAATACCGTTGGGCCTAGGTGTTGCCGGAGGCTACTGGAGCAGCATCAAGAACGGGTTCAACTTCCGGGCCGCTATTTCCCCGGACGGCATCCGGGTCCGCTACGGGCTGCTGGATACCCGAACACAGACCGTCCCACCCGGGCGAATCCAGGCGGTCGGAATTACCCAGCCCCCGCTCTGGCGGGCCAAGGGCTGGTACCGGATGACAGTCAACGTAGCCGGATACGGCATTTCAGCATCGGGAGACGCCCAGGCGCGGGCAACGCTCCTGCCCGTAGGCACCCGGCAAGACGTCCTACAGATCCTGGCCCTGGTCCTCCCAGACCCCGGCACTGACGAACCCCTCGACGTTTTTACCGCCGGAATGGAGGGGAGAGACAGCCGGGCCGGGTTCCTCTCGACCCCGCGGCGTGCACGGTGGATTGGGCCGCTGGAATGGCGCCGCAACGGCTTCGCGGTCACCAGGACGGCTCTCCTGATCCGGTCGGGATTCTTCTGGCGGAACCTTGCCGTGGTCCCGCACGAACGGACCCAATCGCTGGCACTTCACCAGGGGCCGGTGTACAGGCGATTCCGGGTCGTCGACCTGTTGCTTCATACCACCCCGGGGCCGGTCAGCCCACGGATCCAGCAGGTCGATGAGGACACCGCCTGGCGGCTCTTTCACGAACAGGGCATCCGCGCCGCTGAGGCGCGTCGCCGCAGTCTGCCGGAGCAGTGGATGAGGCCGGTGGAGGTTGCAGACGCCACGCTGATGCCACCGCCGCCAACCTATGACGGAGCGACACGACCGGACGACGAACCTGAGGAGCTAGAAGAAATGTCGGTGGATGAGGAAGGAACCCCTCGAGATGGCGAGCGGTAGCGGGGCACGGCGCCCGGGCCGACTCGGGGTCGGAGTCATTGGCGCCGGCAAGGTAGGAGCGGTGCTCGGTGCAGCGCTGCGCGCCGCCGACCACGCAATTATCGGGGTGTCGGCTGTTTCTGAGGCGAGTCGGGAACGTGCGGAAATGCTCCTGCCCGGCGTGCCGGTGCTGGAGATTCCGGAGATCATCGAGCGGTCCGAGCTGGTCCTGATCGCGGTTCCCGATGATGCGCTTCCGGAACTCGTCGAGGGTCTGGCCGTGCTCGGGGCATGGCAGCCCGGGCAACTCGTTGCCCACACCTCCGGGCGGTTCGGTATTTCGGTGCTGGACCCAGCCCGCAAGCTAGGAGCCATTCCGCTGGCGTTGCACCCTGCGATGACCTTTACCGGCATGAGCCTTGACCTCGCTCGCCTGCCCGACTGCAGCTTCGGGATTACCGCGCCAACAGCCGTGCTTCCGGTCGCCCAGGCACTGGTAGTCGAAATGGGTGCGGAACCGGTGGCGATTGAAGAAGCTCACCGGCCGCTGTACCACGCGGCACTGGCTCACGCGTCGAACCATCTTGTGACGATCACCGCTCAGTCGACCCAACTGCTCTCTGACATTGGCGTTGAGCAACCCCACCGAATGCTCGGACCGCTGATGCGGGCTTCACTTGAAAACGCTCTATCAGCAGGCGAGGGAGCGCTTACCGGGCCAGTGGCACGCGGCGACATAGGGACCGTCGAGGCGCACATGGCGGCTTTGAAAGCCCAACCCTCCGAGGACATCCGCGCCGCCTACCGTTCACTGGCGGTTGCCACCGCCCGACGGGCCGTCGAACGGGGACTTCTCAGCCACGCACAGGGTGCGGCAATCGCCCATGCCCTCGCACTCGATACGTTGGGCACCTCGTGAATGGTTCGAACCGCCCGACGGTGGTCAGGACCCCGGCCGAACTAGCTGAGACCACCGCCGACCTCCTGGACCGACGCCCGGGAACACCCCGCGGTGAGCGGCGTCCCACCCTCGGCTTTGTCCCCACCATGGGTGCCCTCCACGACGGGCACGCGGCACTGGTGAGGGCGGCACGCAAAAACAACGACGTAGTGGTCGCCTCAATCTTCGTCAATCCGTTGCAATTCGGTGAACGAACCGATCTGCAACGCTACCCGCGGCAACCGGATCAGGATTTGGAACTGTTGGCCAACTGCGGGGCAGAGGTGGTCTTTGCCCCCTCGGAGACGGTGATGTATCCGGACGGCCCACCGCTTGTTTCCCTCAACTCCGGTGCCCTCGGTGAAAAGTTTGAAGGGGCCGCCCGGCCAGGGCATTTCGACGGAATGCTCACGGTGGTAGCGAAACTGCTGCACCTTACGGCGCCAACAGTTGACGCCGGGTTCAAGTGCTATTTTGGCCAGAAGGATGCGCAGCAGCTTGCCCTGATCCGCCGGATGGTTCGGGACCTGGACTTCCCCGCCGAAATTGTCACGGTACCAACGGTCAGGACCGCTGATGGGCTGGCGCTCTCCAGCCGCAACCGTTTCCTGACGGCGGCCGAAGAAGAAGCAGCGTTGGTGCTGTCACGTGCGCTACGTCTCCTGGAGGGTCGGGCGGAACGGAATGAGCCGCTGGACCTGGACTCCGCAGTGGCATTGGTCACTAGCCAGCCGCTGGTGGAACTGGACTATTTTGAGGTTGTCCACCCCTCGACGCTCGAACCGTTGGCCTTCAACTGCCGCCAGACACCCTTCACCGGAGAGGCATTGGCGCTGATCGCGGCGAAGGTTGGAACGGTCAGACTAATTGATAACGCTCCGCTGGGGTCCTGACCGAACCACGATCTTGATCGGCTGCAAATCCGGGTGGCGAAAAGCAGCCGGTAAACTTATATCTCGTGACCCCAGATAATTCCAGCACCGCCAAAGAATCAGTCCTCGCCGATGTCGTGGGCAGCACCGACGAAACCAACGAGCAGATGCGTATCCGCATGGAGAAACGCGAGCGGCTGCTCGAACGGGGGGATGAGGCCTACCCGGTGAAGCCGGCGCGCACACACTCGTTGGCCGAGCTGCGGAAAGAGTTTGGGCAATTGCCCGCTGAAGCCACCACCGGTGAGATGGTGTCGGTGGTGGGTCGAGTGGTGTTCATTCGCAACACCGGGAAACTGTGTTTCGCGACGCTGCAGGAGGGTGGTGGGGCCAGGCTCCAGGCCATGCTCAGCCTGGCCGAAATTGGTGACCAGTCGCTTGCGGACTGGAAAGCGCTGGTGGACCTCGGGGACCACGTTGAAGTGCACGGTGAAGTAATCAGTTCCAGGCGCGGGGAGCTCTCGGTCATGGCGGACGGGTGGAGCATGGCCTCAAAGGCACTGCGCCCGCTGCCAACCCTGCATACGGGAGTCAGCGAGGAAACCCGGGTCAGGCAACGCTACGTCGATCTGATGGTGCGCGAAGAAGCGCGGGAGATGGTTCGAACCAGGGCCGCTATCGTGCGATCCATTAGGGAAACTCTGCACTCGCTGGAATATGTAGAAGTAGAAACGCCAATGCTGCAGTTGGTGCATGGCGGTGCTGCTGCACGACCGTTTGAAACCCATCTCAACGCTTTCGATCAGAAAATGACTCTTCGAATCGCACTGGAGCTTTATTTGAAGCGGGCGGTCGTCGGCGGAATAGACCGGGTCTATGAGATTGGCCGGATTTTCCGCAATGAGGGGGTCGACTCAACTCACAGCCCCGAATTCACCATGCTGGAGTGTTACGAGGCGTACACCGACCAGTTCGGAATGGCCGAACGAATGAAGGAAATCATTCTTAATTGTGCGGACATCCTGGGCACACGGACCATCGAAACAGAGGCCGGCGTGATTGACCTTGATGGGGAATGGCGGTGGCTCGGCGTGTACCCCGGGCTTTCGGAGGTAGTGGGTAGCGAGGTAACTCCGGAGACATCCGCTGAGGAGCTCCGGAATATCGCCGAAATCCACCAGGTGAAGATTGCGCCGGAATGGGGCAGCGAAAAGCTTGTCCTCGAATTGTTCGGCGAGCTGGTTGAGCCGACCCTGATCCAACCGACTTTTGTCTACGACTACCCTCCCTCGGCCCAGCCGCTGGCCCGGCCGCACCGGGAGGATCCCGCTCTGATTGAGGCGTGGGACCTGATCATCGGCGGAATGGAGCGAGGAACGGCGTTCTCTGAACTCATCGACCCGGTGGTGCAGAGGGCACGCCTGGTTGAGCAGTCGCTGCAGGCAGCTGCCGGCGACCACGAGGCTATGCAGTTCGATGAGGATTTCCTCCGTGCGCTCGAATATGGCGCACCCCCCATGGGAGGCATCGGCCTTGGGATTGATCGACTGGTGATGCTGTTCACCAATGCAGGTATTAGGGAAACCATCCTGTTTCCCATTCTGAAACCAGTTGGAGATAGTCGTGCTTGAGTATGTTGCGGTATTGCTGCCATCGATAGGGGTCGGGGCGATCTTTTACTTTGTCATGCGGTCCATTTTCAACGCGGATAGGGCTGAGCGCGAAGCAATGAGCCAGGCCGAGGAGCGTCAGGCCCAGGCACAGCAGGAAGCGCCAGTTGCAACGCCCGATCACGAGGACCCAGCAGAGTCCCGATGAAGTAGTTCTGTTCGCCTTTTCGAAAAAGTTCCCAAAAGTAGGATTTTTTCGCACTTTGACGATTACTGTCTGCCTAGCCCATAATTAGAGTTACATATAAATTCAGCACAAAACGCAGGAGCTAACCGTGGCACAAAAAGTAAAGATCCTCCTGATCGATGACCTCGACGGTGGCGAAGCTGATGAAACCGTACGTTTTGGCCTTGATGGTGTGCAGTATGAAATAGATCTTTCAAAATCCCATGCGAAAGAACTCAGGGCCGCTATGAGCAATTACGTATCCGGGGCCCGCCGTAGCACGCAGGTAAAAGCGCGGGTGGCGACGCCGGGCCGTAACCAGGAAGCAGCCCAGGTGCGTGAATGGGCGCGAGCCAATGGCCACAATGTCTCGGCGCGTGGACGCGTCAACAGCGAAATCGTCGAGGCCTACCGGGCAGCACAGCGCTAAAGAGGAACCGGACTGCGCCCCCTGGGGCGCAGTCGCAGGTGGGTGTGATATCTCGCCTGTGGCGAACACGCTCCAAAAGCCTGTGCAGGACACGTAGCATCGAATTACGCGTTAGCTAGGAGTGTGCCCCATGTTTGAGAGATTTACCGACCGCGCCCGTCGTGTTGTAGTGCTGGCCCAAGAAGAGGCCCGCATGCTCAACCACAATTACATCGGCACCGAGCACATCCTGCTCGGGCTCATCCACGAGGGTGAAGGGGTCGCCGCAAAGGCGCTCGAATCCCTCAGCATCTCCCTCGGCGCCGTCCGTGAGCAGGTCCAGGAGATCATCGGCCAGGGCCAGCAGGCACCGTCCGGCCACATCCCGTTCACCCCGCGCGCCAAGAAGGTACTTGAGCTTTCGCTGCGGGAAGCGCTGCAGCTCGGCCACAACTACATTGGCACCGAGCACATCCTGCTCGGGCTCATCCGTGAGGGTGAAGGCGTCGCAGCCCAGGTACTGGTCAAGCTTGGCGCCGACCTCAACCGTGTCCGCCAGCAAGTGATCCAGCTGCTGTCCGGGTATCAGGGCAAAGAGCCTGCGTCAGTGGGCGGCCAGCAGCAGGAAGGCACCCCAGCCGGTTCGGTGGTCCTTGACCAGTTTGGGCGGAACCTCACCCAGGCTGCCCGCGAAGGCAAACTTGACCCGGTTATTGGGCGTGCCCTGGAAATGGAACGCGTGATGCAGGTGCTGTCGCGCCGCACCAAGAACAACCCTGTTCTGATCGGTGAGCCAGGCGTCGGCAAGACGGCAGTCGTCGAAGGTCTCGCGCAGGCAATTGTCCGCGGTGACGTGCCCGAGACGATCAAGGACAAGCAGTTGTACACCCTCGACCTCGGGTCGCTGGTGGCAGGATCCAGGTACCGCGGAGACTTTGAGGAACGCCTCAAGAAGGTGCTCAAGGAAATTCGCACCCGCGGCGACATCATCCTGTTCATCGACGAGATCCACACCCTGGTGGGTGCGGGAGCCGCAGAAGGTGCAATTGATGCCGCTTCGATACTGAAGCCGATGCTCGCCCGGGGTGAGTTGCAGACCATTGGCGCCACCACCCTCGACGAGTACCGCAAGCACATCGAGAAGGATGCGGCCCTGGAGCGTCGATTCCAGCCCATTCAGGTGCAGGAACCGTCAGTGGCGCACACCATTGAGATCCTCAAGGGCTTGCGGGACCGTTACGAAGCACATCACCGCGTGTCAATCACCGACGAGGCGCTCACTTCGGCTGCGACGCTCGCCGAGCGTTACATCTCGGACCGGTTCCTGCCCGATAAGGCAATCGACCTAATCGATGAGGCTGGTGCGCGGCTGCGTATCCGCCGGATGACCGCCCCGCCCGAGCTGAAGGAAATTGACGACCGCATTGCGGACGTCAAGCGGGAGAAGGAGTCGGCGATCGATGCGCAGGACTTCGAGGGTGCCGCCTCACTGCGCGACAAGGAGCAGAAGCTTCATGACGAGCGGATGGAGAAGGAGCGTCGTTGGAAGTCGGGCGGTCTCGATGACATTGCCGAGGTCGATGAGGAACTCATTGCTGAGGTCCTCGCCAACTCAACCGGTATTCCGGTCTTCAAGCTCACCGAAGAAGAGTCCACGAGGCTCCTCAAGATGGAAGACGAGCTGCACAGGCGGGTCGTCGGCCAGAACGACGCCATCAAGGCGATCTCGCAGGCAATCCGGCGCACACGTGCCGGGCTGAAGGATCCGAAACGGCCGGGTGGATCATTCATCTTCGCCGGCCCCACCGGTGTCGGTAAGACCGAGCTCGCCAAGGCCCTGGCGGAATTCCTGTTCGGTGATGAGGACGCGTTGATCACCCTCGACATGTCCGAATACTCCGAGAAGCACACGGTGTCCCGGCTCTTTGGTGCCCCTCCCGGTTATGTGGGCTACGAAGAGGGTGGGCAGCTCACCGAAAAGGTGCGGCGCCGTCCGTTCTCGGTGGTGCTGTTCGATGAGGTCGAGAAGGCCCACGCGGACCTGTTCAACTCGCTCCTCCAGATCCTGGAAGACGGTCGCCTGACTGACAGCCAGGGCCGGGTGGTGGACTTCAAGAACACGGTCATCATCATGACCACCAACCTCGGCACCCGGGATATTTCCAAGGGCGTCATGACGGGTTTCCAGTCCGGCACCGACACCACCACCACCTACAACCGGATGAAGGCGAAGGTGACGGAAGAGCTGAAGCAGCACTTCCGCCCAGAGTTCCTCAACCGTGTTGATGACACGGTGGTGTTCCCACAGCTCACCCAGGACGAGATTGTCGAGATCGTCGACCTGTTCCTTGAGCGGCTGGGCAAGCGGATGGCCGACAAGGGGATGAGCATCGAGCTGACCCCCGCGGCCAAGGTACTGCTGGCCACCCGCGGTTACGATCCTTCGATGGGTGCCCGGCCGCTGCGCCGCACCATCCAGCGGGAGATCGAGGACCAGCTCTCCGAGAAGATTCTGTTCGGTGAACTGAAGTCCGGTGAACTGGTCTCCGTTGATGTCGAAGGCGAAGGGGACGAAGCCCGCTTCACCTTCGTTGGGCACGGTGCTCCGAAAGAAATCGAGGATGCTCCTGCGGCTATTGAGGCCACAGTCCCCGAGTAGACAGTGGCGACGCCGGGTGGCGTCAGCCTGAAGGCCTCCGGCCGGCACCATGGTGCTGGCCGGAGGCCTTCGGTTTATCAGCTACCGACACGGCAGGCCAGGCCGGAAGCTCACCTTGTGTGCCTGAAGCAACTTATTACTCTCTCAGAGAAGTCGCTGTGAACCACGCCACGTCCGCTGCGGGACGGTGGTAGACAGGGGCGATGACACCCGAATCGGAACAGCAGCCCGAAACCCCCTTCCACGACCTGGATCTCTTCATCGCGATGCCCCGCCTGGCCGCCCTGGCGCTGAGCCCCGACGGGTCTCGACTGGTGACGACCGTGGCTACGCTCAATGCCAAGGCAACTGAATACGGGACGGCGCTCTGGGAAGTTGATCCGCGCGGAGAGCAACCCGCGCGCCGGATTACGCGCAGCGCCAAGGGCGAAACGGGTGCCTCTTTCCTGGCTGGCGGGGACCTGCTGTTCACCTCGGCGCGGCCCGATCCGGATGGGGCAGAGGGGGACGCGGCCAAGGAACCCACCAACGCGATCTGGCGGCTCCCGGTCCGGGGAGGGGAGGCGCAGCTGGTGCTCTCTCGCCAGGGCGGTGTGAGCAGCGTACTGACGTCCTCCGAGGCGGAGTCCGCCATCGTCGTCGCTGACGTCCTCGCGGGTTCGACTGACGAGGGCGACGACGGCGCGCGCCGTACTCTGCGGAAGGAAGCCAAGGTGGGCGCCATCCTGCACTCCGGTTATCCGGTGCGTTATTGGGATGCCGATCTAGGTCCGGCAGAGCCTCGTTACTTCGCGTTGGAGGGGAAGGAGACCGCCGGGCAGCCGCTCCAGACAGCCGACGCTGCAGCCCGGTTCGAGCTCCGCAACATCACACCCGCCGCAGGCACCTCACTCAGGAACGCCAAGCAGGTGATCAGCCCGAACGGTTCAGTTGTGGTGACAGCGGTGAGTATTCCGGTGGGTAAGGGGGACGCACGAAGCATCCTTGCCAGGATTGATGTTGCCACCGGGGAGCGCTCGGTCCTGCTCGACGACCCCGGCTACGACTTCTCGCCCGGACCGATCAGCCCTGACGGTGCCACCCTGGTGGTCCACCGGGCCAGGCGGACCACCGCTGAGGTTGCGCCGCAACAAACACTTGGCCTGCTCCCACTCGCCGGTGGGGAACTCCTTCCCCTTGCCGCAAAGTGGGACCGTTGGCCGTCCCCGGCTGCGTGGTTGCCCGATGGCAGCGCAGTGCTGGTCACTGCCGATGAGGAGGGCGCCTCGCCGCTGTTCTTGATCGACGTAGCCACCAATGAGGTCACCCGGGTGACCAGCGACGCAGCCTCGTACACCAACGCGGTGGTGGCCCCCGATGGTCACACCGCCTACGCACTGCGCAGCTCCTACGAATTTCCCGCCGAAGTGGTCACAATTGACCTCATCAACCGAACCGTGGCGGCACTACGGGGACCAGTCGAGCGACCAGCCTTGTCGGGGCGGCTGGAACGAGTAGAGACCACCGCCGACGATGGACAGACGATTGGATCCTGGCTGGTCCTCCCCACCGGAGCTGACTCTTCCCGGCCCGCTCCGCTGCTTTTATGGATCCACGGCGGCCCGCTGGGCTCCTGGAACGCCTGGACCTGGCGGTGGTCGCCGTGGCTGCTGGCGGCCCAGGGCTACGCGGTCCTGCTCCCTGATCCAGCCCTGTCTACCGGGTACGGCCAGCACATGATCGACCGGGGCTGGGGGCAGTGGGGCAAAGCACCGTTCACTGACCTGATGACAGCAACCGATGCCGTGGTAGCACGAGACGACATCGACGAGACCCGGACCGCCGCCATGGGCGGGTCCTTCGGCGGCTACATGGCTAACTGGATAGCTGGCCACACGGACCGGTTCACCGCTGTAGTCACCCACGCCAGTCTGTGGGCGCTCGACCAGTTTGGCCCAACCACTGATGCGTCCTACTACTGGGAGAAGGAGATGACGCCCGAGATGGCGTCGGAAAACTCTCCGCACCACCAGGTGGAGAACATATCGACACCCATGTTGGTGATCCACGGGGACAAGGATTACCGCGTCCCAATCGGAGAGGGCCTCAGGCTCTGGTACGAACTGCTGTCACGATCCCAGCTGGCAGTAGATGAGGAAGGCCGGACCGCTCACCGGTTCCTTTACTTCCCGGATGAGAACCACTGGATTCTCAAACCCCAGCACGCGAAAGTCTGGTACGGCGTCGTCGGGCATTTCCTGGCGCACCACGTCCTCGGTGAACGCACAGACCTGCCCCCCGAACTCGGACTGTAGCTGATACCTGCGGCAGGGTTTGTAGACTGCCTTAGTGAGTTCCTCCTTCAGAATCCGGCCCGCGCGTACTTCCGACGTCCCAGCAATCAAGGCGTTGGTGGCCCCGCTTGCTGAGAGCCGGGTACTGATGGCCAAGGAAACTGTTGCCTACTATGAGGGTTTGCAGGAGTTCCGGATTGCCGAGGACGACGACGGCGTCCTCGGTTGCGGGGCGCTGCACGTCATGTGGGAAGACCTGGCCGAGATCCGCACCCTTGCCACGTTCCAGGCCGCGAAGGGGCGCGGCGTCGGCAGTGCCCTGGTGGCGAAGCTGCTCGACGACGCGCGCGCCCTGGGCGTCGAACGCGTCTTCTGCCTGACCTTTGAAGTGGAGTTCTTCCAGCGCCAAGGGTTCCAGGTGATGGCTGACCAGTCGGCAGTGGACCCGGCGGTCTATTCGGAACTCCTTCGTTCCCACGACGAGGGAGTCGCTGAATTTCTCGACCTTGCCCGGGTCAAACCGAACACCCTCGGCAACACCCGGATGATCCGTCAGCTCGGGAATAGCCCGCATAAGGTGGCAAACCGAGGTCAGGATCGATAAGCTAAGTGAGCTTGGCATCTATGATGATGCGAAAAGCGGGACCCGGACCCGGGCCCCGACACACCGAGCGGAAGTAGGTCAGACTATGGGTGCAGACGACAAGGCAGCAAACAGCGGCGAGAAGCTGGGCGGCAAGATCAAAGAAGGCGTTGGCAAGCTCACCGGCAACGAAAAGATGGAAGCCGATGGCCACAAGGACCAGGCCTCCGGCGACATCAAGAACGCCGGCGAAAACGTCAAGGACGCCTTCAAGGGTGACAACCGCTAGATCTGGTCCAGCAGGCGTTCACCCGATTCATAGTCGCCAGTGGAAGCCGCCGAAGGATTAGTGCTGTGGGAGGAGCCGAGCGTAAGTAGCTCGGGGGCCTCCCACAGCCGTTTAACCAGTAGTGCACCCTATAGGCAAGCAGTTGACCGGAGGGTAGGGTTCAGACAAGGCCAGCAGGTCCGGCGGGCCGGCAAACCCAATCCTGTGTCCTTTCACCGAGGAGCCGCCATGAAAAAGCTAATCAATGACCCAAAGCAGGTCGTCACCGAATCCGTTGAAGGGTTCGGGGCCGCCCACGCAGACCTGGTCAAAGTCCATCCCGACCCCCTGTTCATCACCCGGAAAGACGCACCCCGCCAAGGAAAAGTCGGGCTGGTCTCCGGCGGGGGCAGCGGTCACGAACCGCTGCACGCCGGATATGTAGGTCGGGGAATGCTCGATGCCGCCGTACCCGGGGCCATGTTCACCTCCCCGACCCCCGACCAGATTCTCCCAGCCACCACAGCTGTTGATGGGGGAGCGGGGGTGCTCCACATTGTGAAGAACTACACGGGCGACGTCCTGAACTTTGAAACCGCAGCCGAGCTCGCTGAAGCCGAGGGCGTGACCGTGCGGACGGTCCTGGTGAACGACGACGTCGCAGTCGAGGATTCGCTGTACACCGCTGGCAGACGCGGCGTCGGCGGAACGGTCCTCGTTGAACGGATCGCGGGCGGCGCAGCCGAGCGGGGAGACACCCTCGATGCGGTGACTGCAATCGCCCAGCGTGTCATCGACAATGTCAGGTCCATGGGGGTGGCGCTCGCCGCCTGTACTGTGCCGCACGCCGGCCAGCCGAGCTTCGACCTCACCGACGACGAGATCGAGATCGGCATCGGCATCCACGGTGAACCCGGCAGGCATCGCATTGCGATGGAAAATGCCGACGGGATCACCGGACGGCTGATGGAGCCAATCCTCGCCGATCTCAAGGTGGACAGCGGCGAGAAGGTGCTGCTCTTCGTCAATGGCATGGGAGGCACGCCGGCAAGTGAGCTGTACATCGTCTACCGGCGCGCCAGGCAACTCCTTGAGGAGCAGGGAATCGTTGTTGAACGATCCCTGGTGGGCAACTACATCACCGCCCTGGAAATGCAGGGCGCCTCGATCACCGTGCTGCGACTTGACGACGAAATGGTCGAGTTGTGGGATTCGCCAGTTAACACTGCGGCGCTCCGGTGGGGAGTCTAGGCGTGGTAGAGGGATCCACCAGTACCCTCACCACTGAATGGGTGGTCGCGTGGCTGCGGGAGAGTGCCCGGGTGGTCAGCGAGAACCGGCAATACCTGATCGACCTTGATCGGGCTATCGGCGATGCAGATCACGGTGAGAATCTCGATCGTGGGTTCACGGCGGTAGTGAAAAAGCTCGACGACGGTACACACCCCGCCACGCCGGGTGCCGTGCTGAAGCTGGCCGCGATGACCCTCATGTCATCCGTGGGGGGCGCAGCTGGGCCCCTCTACGGAACCGCCCTGCTCCGTGCAGCCACCTCGCTGGGCGACACCGAGGCAATAGGCCCCGACGACGTCGCCGGGCTGCTGACCGCTGCCCGCGATGGGATAGTAGCGCGCGGCAAGGCCGAATCCGGTGACAAGACGATGGTCGATGCCTGGACTCCTGCGGCTGAGGCGGCAGGCACCGCCGCGATGGCCGGCGCATCGGTTGCAGAGGTGCTGGCGGCCGCCGCCAACGCTGCAAACGCCGGGGCCGCGGCTACCGAACCACTGATTGCACGGAAGGGCCGTGCCAGCTACCTCGGCGAACGCAGCGCCGGCCACCTCGACCCGGGCGCCGTCTCGTCAGGGTTGATTTTGCAGGCAGCGGCCGATGCGGCAGGTGCGCAGGAGTGAACGTTGGCCTGGTCATTGTGTCCCATAGTTCGAAGATCGCCGAGGGAATCTGCGACCTCGCCCGTGAGATGGCGGGGGACGTCCCGCTCGTCGCCGCCGGTGGGTTGGACGATGATTCTGGTGTCCCACTGATCGGAACCAGCTTCGAGAAGGTGCTTGAGGCTATTTCGACGGCGGACCAGGGTGCCGGCGTCGTGCTCCTGACAGATCTGGGCTCTGCCGTGATGACTGCCGAGATGGCGCTTGAGTTCATTGACAGCGACCAGCGTTTGCGGGTCAGGCTTGCCCGCGCGGCCCTGGTCGAAGGTACAGTCGCCGCGGCCGTCGAGGCGCAGTCCGGAGCCGATGTAGACACGGTGACACGTGCCGCCGAGACAGCGATCGTCGCGCTGGATCCAACGGAGCTCGAGCCGTTTGTCAGCCATGCTGCAGCCGCGCCCGGAGAAGGCGGATCTCAATCCTCCACCGATGGAAATCCGGTTGAGGCAGCCTGGGAATTGCCCAACCCGATGGGGTTGCACGCCCGCCCCGCGGCAACCCTGGCCCGGATGATGAGTGAACTGGATGTGGAGGTGACGGTCAACGGGGTGGACGCGAAGTCGGTGATGCTGCTCATGAGCCTGGGTCTCGGCCAGGGCAAGGTCCTGACCGCGTCAGCCGCTGGCCCCGACGCGCAGAAAGCCATTGATCAGATAGGTGCTGAGGTGGCCAGCGGGTTCGGGGAACTCTGAAGCGGTCTGGGCCGGTCAGCTGGGGAGGCTGATGCCGGCCGGGGTCTCGCTGGCAAGACCATCCGCCACGAGCCCGTCAAGGGACCGTTCGAGTTGCTCCCTTGACGCGTTCAGGCGGTGCAGTTTCATCAGTGGGGACACTACGGTGCCGGGCGGCGAGCCGAGCGCGAGGTCCACCGGTTCGGCAACGAGCACCTCCCTGATCACCGGTGCCACCGCGTCCCGAAGGACTCCCATCATCGCCCCGCGCACCTGACGATCCGTCCCGGCCCAGGCCTGTCCCCTGGGCACGTAATGAGGTTCCGGTCGCCCCGCAGCAACCCATGCGCAGGCGTCGAGCACCGGACACTGGGAGCACTTGGGGGCCCGGGCAGTGCAGATCAATGCGCCAAGCTCCATCACTGCCGCGTTCCACTTGACTGATTCGCCGTCGTCGTCGGGCAGGAGGTCAGCCGCCCGCCGCATCTCGGCGGCCGTCAGGGTGGGGGCCGGCAGAGCATCCCCGCCGAGCAGCCGCGCGTGGACTCTGCGGATGTTGGTGTCAACAACTGTCTCCCGCTTCCCGTACGCAAACGCGGCCACCGCAGCAGCCGTATAGGTGCCGACGCCGGGAAGGGTCAGGAGCTCCGCGGCGGTGCGGGGCACCCGACCCCCGTGGTGTTCGACGATGGCCCCCGCGGCCGCGTGGAGGCGCAGGGCGCGGCGCGGATAACCAAGCCGCCCCCAGTGCCTCAAAGCATCACCGGCTGGAGCCGCGGCAAGGTCAGCCGGTGTGGGCCACCGGTCGAGCCAGTCGGCGTAGACGGGCAGGACCCGCACCACGGGTGTCTGCTGCAACATGAACTCGCTGACCATTACCGCCCAGGGGGTTCGCCCGGGACCACGCCACGGGAGGTCCCGGGCCTGGACGTCGAACCAGCCAATAATGCGTCGATGCAGCTGGGCGGTGGGAACCGGGATCATTGGCACTCCTGATAGTTGACCATCAATACTGTACTGACCGGCGTGGTGTGACGCGCATCCGAGGATTGGGTCCCTAGCCTTAACCCATGGATTCACAGGGGGGGCCGTCGCGGGGCGGGCCGCAGGACAGGTCAGCGCGGCCGTCCAACGCGCCCCGGGTCAGCCCGAAGGTGTATCGCCGACGCAGGATTGTGGTGCTGGTCCTGGGCCTCATCCTGGCCGGCGTACTGGTATGGGGCGGAATCGCCCTAGCTGGCCTCATCGGCAACGGTGCGAACACCGACGACGCCGTGAGCGCACCCACCGGCTCGGCCCAACCAGCCCCCTCAACCTCCCCGTCCGAACCAACGGCAGAAGTCAGCGAGCCCGCAGCACCGACCGAATCCGCAGCACCGACCGTGTCACCTTCGCCGTCGGAACCCGAGTGTGGTCCGGAGCTGGTGGAAGTCAGCGCATCGACCGATGCGGACGCCTACGCCCCCGAAGAGAATCCAGTGCTCACGCTGACGGTAACCAACACTGGTGATATCCCCTGCCCGGTCAATGTGGGAACTTCACAGATGGAATTCCTGGTCACCAGCGGTGAGGATCGCATCTTCTCCTCTGCCGACTGCCAGGAAGGCGCCGAGGACCTCAACCGGGACATCCCGCCGGGCGGGTCGGAGGAAGCGAACTTCACGTGGGAACGAAACCGTAGCGCACCGGGTTGCCAGGCGGTCGAGGCGAACCCTACCCCCGGTTTTTACAACCTGACGGTGACGCTCGGCGAACGGACCAGCGAAGAAGCAACTTTCGAGCTGCAATAGCAGCTACATGAAACGGTCGAGCAGGCTCGTTTCAGCGATCCTTGACAGTCCCTCACGCACGGTCCGGGCACGTTGCTCACCGATCCCATCCACAGCCATCAGGTCATCAATGTTCGCTGCCATCAGGTTTTGCAGGCCCTCGAAGTGGTCGACCAGCCGGTTCGCCACTGCAGGCGGCACAGCCTTGATGCCGGACACCAGCCTGAAACCCTTGGGTTGCACCACTGCGTCCAGAGAATCAACCGAGGGATTGAAGCCCACCACGCTGGCGATGGTGCCGAGGTCGATGAGGTCGGTGGAGCTGAAGGCCTGCAGCTTCGCAAGTTGCTCTTCGACCACCAGGTTGGCGTCTCCAAGGTCCAGGTAATCCCGGAGCACCATTTCGCTGCCCGGGCCCAGCCCGGTGGTCAGTTCTTCCACCTGCAGTGAGAGGAGCCGGCCATCGACGCCGAGCTCGAGCACGTACTGCGAAATTTCCTCGGAGATGCGTCGGACCATTTCCTGGCGTTGCAGGGTCACCGCAACATCCCGGACCGTGACCATCGCCTCGATTTCCAGGGCGGACAGCGAGCCGGTCACCTGGTCCAGTCGTGCCCGATAGCGTTCGAGGGTGGCGAGGGCCTGGTTGGCTCTTGCCAGGACCGGCTCGGAGCCTTCCAGCACATGCCGCAGTCCGTTGATGTAGAGGGCGATGATGTGCATCGACTGGCTGACTGAGATGACCGGGAGCCCGGTCTGGATGGCTACCCGCTCTGCTGTCCGGTGCCGTGTCCCGGACTCCTGGGTATAGATGGTGTGGTCAGGTACCAGCTGCACGCCCGCCCGGAGGATATTGCTTGCATCCTTATCGCAAACGATGGCGCCGTCCATTTTGGCAAGTTCCCGGAGTCGGGTGGGGGAGAAGGTGATACCGATATCGAACCCGCCGGAACAGATCGAATCCACGGTGCGGTCAAAGCCGAGGACGATCAAGGCTCCGGTACGCCCGCGAAGGATGCGTTCGAGACCATCCCGCAACTGGGTGCCCGGCGCAACGCGCGCCAAAGTGGCCTTCAACGCGTCCTCTGGGCTGCGAACCATTGCCACTTCCTTCCGGCTACCGGCGTTGCCAACCGGTTCCCGGATGTGCAAGGCCCTGCCGCGCAGGCACCAACGCAGCCGTTCCAATCCTAGTGGGCGCGCCGCCTAAACCCGGATACCAGCTACGGGCGCAAATGTATAACGGTTATTCGCCGGTCCAGCCGGAAGTCTAAAAGAGTAGCTCCAGGGCTTCGGTCAGGGTCGATACCTCGTGCACCTTGAACCCCGCTGGAACCTTGCCGGGCCCATTGGGTGAAGCCGGCACCACAGCGTGGGTGAAGCCGAGCCGTTCGGCCTCCTGCACCCGCTGGGCGATGCCAGGAACCGGCCTGACCTCACCGGCAAGGCCCACCTCGCCGAAGGCGATGAGCCGGGCTGCGAGCGGCTGATTGGTTTTCGCCGAGGCGATGGCCAGCGCCACTGCCAGATCGGTGGCCGGCTCACTGAGCTTCACCCCGCCGACTGTTGCAACGTAGCTGTCGTCCTTATGCAGGCTCAACGAAGCGCGCTGCTGGAGAACAGCCAGCAGCATGGCCACCCGTGAACTGTCGAGCCCGCTGGTTGCCCGCCGGGGCTGCGAGTTCGACGACTCCGCGAGGAGAGCTTGCACCTCGGCCAGCAGCGGCCTGCGCCCCTCCAGAGTCACGGTGATGCAGGTGCCGGACACGGGGTCTTTGGTACGCGACACGAACAGGCCGCTCGGATCTGCGAGACCCTCCACGCCAGTCTCGGTCAGGTCGAAGCAGCCCACCTCGTCCGTGGGCCCATACCGGTTCTTGATGGCCCGCATCAGGCGAAGCCGTGAGTGACGATCCCCTTCAAACTGGCACACCACATCCACCAGGTGCTCCAGCAGGCGGGGGCCGGCGATGGACCCGTCCTTGGTGACATGCCCCACCAGGATGGTGGTCATGCCCCGGGTCTTCGCGGCGGCGATCAGCGAGGCGGCAACCTCCCGCACCTGCGTGACCCCGCCGGCGGTCCCGTCGACGGCGGCGCTACTCAGGGTTTGAACCGAGTCCACGATCAGCAGCGACGGCGACAACCGTTCCACCTGCCCGAGGGCCTGCCCCAGATCGGATTCGGCGGTGAGGTAGAGGGTGTCGGCGAGGGCGCCGATCCGTTCTGCCCGTAGCTTCACCTGGGCTGACGATTCCTCCCCGGTGATATACAGCACGTCCTTGCCGAGTCGCGCCACCCGGGCCGCGACGTCGAGTACCAGGGTGGACTTGCCCACGCCGGGTTCCCCCGCGAGGAGGATCACCGCGCCCGGTACCAGGCCGCCACCGAGAACCCGGTCCAGCTCACCAATCTGCGTCGGCTGGTAGGACGCGGCACTGGCGTCGATCTCCGAGATCCGCAGGGCTGGAGTGGCGACGGTGACAGCCGCCGTCGTTCTCGCCACCACCTGGCCGGTCTCCTCGACCGTCCCCCAGGCCTGACATTCACCGCAGCGGCCCACCCATTTCGCGGTAGTCCAACCGCATTCTCCACACCGGTAGGCGGGTGCGGAGGTGCGTGCCGGGCGTGCTGTCTTTGTAGCCATGCCCTCTAACGTACCGGCGGGTAGGGACGTGCAGCGGCAAAGACACTACTGCGGGAGCCAGCTTTGACCAGGCTCACAATTTCGGCAGGTACCCGGCAGCCTCATCGTGGGGGAGACCCGTTGCCTCCAGAAGGTCAACTATCAGAGGGCGGTACAGCAGCACCAGCCCTTCTCCCTCCAACCGTTGGATCCGCAGGAGACGGGGGTGGAGCATGGTGGCCACTGCCGCAAGGTCTTCCCGTGCCTGGCGGAGCGTCAGCCCCCGTTCGGGGGCGCTGGCCGCCGAGAGGGCCCGGCCAAGCATATCGACGGCATCGGCGGTGTCCTCAATGACCTGGGAGAGTTCCTGCACTGCCTCGTCGGTGAGCGCAGCGTGGTTGATGACCGAGGTCAGCCGTCGGGTGAATACCCGGGCGTTACGGACGGCAAGGTCTATCGAGTCGATTGATCCTCCGAGCTCGGCAAGTTCCTGCCGATGGCGCCGGTAGGCGGGGGAGAGGCGTGCCACTTCCCTGGCCGCCCCCATGCTGCCGGAGAGACCCTCCATCAGGGGCTGGCAGCTGCGTGCCCTGATCAGGGCGTGCCAGGCCAGGGTCGGGTCGCTGCGGGTCAGCGCGGTCGACGATTCGCGAAGCACCGTCGAGAGTTCGCCCAGTAACTCCCGCACGTTCGTTTTGGGCTCTTTCCGTGGGTCCTTTGGCGCGAGGATCACAATCACCAGGGCGAACAGACCGCCGACGATGGCGTCGACACTGCGGGTGAATGGGCCGCCGTCGGGGGCTGGGAGTAGTACCACCAGCAAGGACTGCAGGCCCAGCTGCGTGGTGAAGATGGTACCGCTGTCCAGGAATCGTGCCAGGAGGATCGACACGAACAGCACCACCGCTGCCTGCCAGATCCCGGTGCCAAACAGGGCCAGGAGGACGTCTCCCAGCGCAATGCCGAGAGTGCAGCCCACCCCAACTTCCAACACCCGGCGAAGCCGCGGGTCGCGGGTGAAACCGAGCGCAATCATCGAGGAGGTGGCGGCGAACAGTGGTCCGCTGTGACCAAGGACCCGTTCCGCGAAGACATAAGCGCCCACCGCACAGACGGTCATCTGGATGGCAGGGATTACCGAGTTGGAACTCCGCCGGAAACCTACCCGCGTCCGGTTGCGAACAAAGGAGCGGGCTCGCGAGAAGTTTGATGGCCGCGGCATGAAACCCAGCCTAGCCCCGGTTTCCCGGGTTGGGGGCGGCAACCGCGCCAGGAGATCCGCACAGCACCCGGAGCGGTTTGGCAAGGCTAATGAACGGGCTGATCGCAACTGTACGTTTCACGTTCACCCTCCGTTCACTTTGATCCGTCAGTCTCTTTACCTGTGGCGCCTAGCTTATTCAAGGTACGCATACTGAAAAGTTCAGATTCTCGTTTTTCATAGGTGCCCACAGCACCAATTTTCGACTCCCTGGAAGGGGCAACATCAAGTGAAGGTTCTTCGCTTTGGCCGCGCAGCGGCAGTAATCTCTGTCGCCGCGCTCGCATTGACCGCCTGCGGCACCGACAGCGCAACCGACGAGCCGGCAGCAACCACCGGGGACAACGGCTCCGCGGAAAGCACGGTAACCGGCACGCTGACGGGCTCTGGCGCTTCCTCCCAGGGTGCGGCAATGACCGCCTGGCAGTCCGGCTTCCAGGAAGCTAACCCTGACGCAACCGTTCAGTACTCACCTGACGGATCCGGTGCTGGTCGCGAAGCGTTCACCGCTGGCGGAGTCCAGTTCGCTGGATCGGATGCCTACCTCGACGAGGAAGAGCACGCTACGGCAGTTGAGGTCTGCGGGCCCGAGGGTGCGTTCAACATCCCCGCCTACATCGCACCAATCGCTGTGGCATTCAATCTGCCAGGTGTCGACGAATTGAACATGGACGCCGACACGGTTGCAGCCGTCTTCCGTGGCGATATCGCTAACTGGAACGACGAGGCAATCGCCGCCCAGAACGAGGGAGTGGAACTTCCCGATCTGGCCATCACTGTTGTGCACCGTAGCGACGAGTCGGGCACCACCGAAAACTTCGTCGACTACCTTGCAACGGCCGCCCCAGAGGTGTGGACCGACGAGGTATCGGGTGACTGGCCCGCCGAAATCGTCGCCGAGAACGCACAGGGCACTAACGGTGTCGTTTCGACCACCTCAGGCACGGAAGGCGCCATCACCTACACCGACGCTTCGGCTGTCGGGGACCTAGGACAGGTCCTGGTGCAGGTCGGCGAAGAGTACGTGGCGCTGACCCCAGAGGCCGCTTCACGCGCCGTTGAGGTTGCCGAGCCAGCCGAGGTGGAAGGCGCACCCGAGGTTGATATGTCCTTCAACCTCACCCGGGACACCACCGAGTCCGGTGCATACCCGATCGTGCTGATCTCCTACCACGTCTACTGCGCCACCTACCCCGATCAGGAGACAGTCGACCTGGTCCAGGCCTTCGGCTCCTACGTGATCAGCGAAGAGGGCCAGGCCGACTCGGCCGACTCGGCCGGCAACGCCCCGATCTCGGACGGGCTGCGCGAGCAGGCCCAGGCCGCAATCGATTCGATTGCAGTTGCCTCCTAAGAGGCGTCGATTGCCCCGTCCGGTCCTCACGGACCGGGCGGGGTTGTCCTTTGCGCCCAGCCATTAGGCTGGTATGCAGTTACCACCTCCACCGCTGACAACGCCCGCTCTCGGCAACCCAGCAGGAACAACCAAGTACCAGCACCGAAGGGTTCACTAGTGTCCACGAAGACTGTGTCTCCGAACACGCTGCGCAGACAAGGCGACAGCGGTCAATCGGGGGACAAGATATTCTCAACAGCCAGCCTGCTGGCTGGCTGCCTCATTTTGGCAGTGTTGTTCTGTGTTGCGGTTTTCCTGCTGGTCCAGGCCTTCCCAACGTTCGTCGCCGATCCCGCGGAAATCTCCGGTGGCAGCGGATTCTTTTCCTACATCTGGCCGATCGTTATCGGTACGGTCATTGCTGCGACTATCGCCCTCATCCTCGCCACCCCGGTGGGTATTGGCGTCGCTCTTTTCATCTCGCATTACGCACCCCGGCGGCTTGCCCAGGGGTTTGGGTATCTGATCGACCTGCTGGCCGCCATCCCGTCGGTGGTCTACGGCGCCTGGGGCTATGCGGTGCTGGCCCCACAGCTGGCATTGGCGTACGAGTGGCTGGCAAACAACCTCGGCTGGATTCCCATCTTCGAGGGCCCCGCCAGTAACACCGGGAGAACCATCCTCACCGCAAGCATCGTGCTGGCCGTGATGGTGCTGCCCATCATCACTTCCCTCAGCCGCGAAATCTTCCTCCAGACCCCCAAACTCCACGAAGAGGCATCGCTGGCCCTCGGCGCCACCCGGTGGGAAATGATCAAAATGTCGGTGTTGCCATTTGCCCGGCCGGGGATCATCAGCGCCGCAATGCTCGGCCTGGGTCGCGCGCTCGGCGAAACGATGGCAGTGGCCCTGGTTCTCTCAGGTGGTGCACTGAACGCCAGCCTGATCCAGACGGGCAACCAGACCATCGCCGCTGAAATCGCCCTCAACTTCCCCGAGGCGTTCGGACTTCGCCTGAGTGAGCTCATCGCGGCGGGCCTCGTGCTCTTCGTGATCACCCTCGCCGTCAACGTCGTCGCCCGGTGGATCATCAGCCGCCACAAGGAATTCTCAGGTGCCAACTAATGAGTAATGCAACCATGACCCGGCGACCGTCCCAATTCACCAAGAACAAGCTTCCCAAATGGTCCATCTGGGCCGTTCTGGTGGGCGCACTGATCCTCGGCGCAGCAGTCTCGTCCCTGTTCGGTTTCAGCCCGGTTTCGATGGCCGTTTTCGCTGCGATCTTTTTCGTGGTCGGTGGTACCGCGACCGCGGGTGCAGTAGAGGGCAGCCGTAAAGCAAAGGACCGGTTCGCTACCTATCTGGTTTACGGCGCTTTCATCATCGCCGTACTGCCGCTGCTGTCAGTGATCTGGACCGTGCTGGAACGAGGCATGCCAGGGATGACCAGCGATTTCCTGTTCCGGTCGATGAATGGGCTGACCGGTGCCATCGATAACCAGACAGTGGCTGAAGGCACGCCGGTCCTGGGCGGCGCCTACCATGCGATCCTCGGAACCCTGCAGATTACCCTGTGGGCGACGATCATTTCGGTGCCGGTTGGTCTGCTGGCGGCCATCTACCTGGTGGAATACTCTACGGGTGGCCCGCTCAGCCGGGCGATCACCTTCTTCGTCGATGTCATGACCGGAATCCCCTCCATCGTCGCTGGCCTCTTCGCCGCAGCATTGTTCGGGCTGATCTTCGGGCCAGGCACCCGGACCGGATTCGTGGCAGCCGCGGCGTTGTCGGTGCTGATGATCCCGGTGGTGGTCCGTTCCACCGAGGAGATGCTGAAGATTGTCCCGAACGAGCTCCGCGAAGCCGCCTTCGCGCTGGGCGTGCGGAAGTGGCGGACCATCACCAAGGTGGTCATCCCGACAGCAATCTCGGGCATCGCTTCCGGAGTCACTCTCGCCATCGCTCGGGTGATTGGCGAAACCGCGCCGATCCTGGTGACGGCCGGGTTTGCCCGTGGCATCAACCTCGACGTCTTCAGCGGATGGATGAGCACTCTTCCCACCTACATTTACTACCAGATCATTACCCCGACCTCCCCGACCAACACCGACCCGAGCACCCAGCGAGCCTGGGCCGCAGCGCTGATTCTGATCATCCTCGTGATGCTCCTGAACCTCGCTGCCCGCCTCATCGCTCGGATGTTCGCCCCTAAAACCAGCCGCTAACCTGCGCTGCACAACCCATAAGGATTTAGATGTCAAAGCGTATCGACGTCAAGGATTTGAATGTCTACTACGGCAAGTTTCTTGCCGTGGAAGACGTCAACGTAACCATCGAGGCCCGCTCCGTCACCGCCTTCATCGGACCGTCCGGCTGCGGCAAGTCGACCTTTCTTCGCACCCTGAACCGGATGCATGAGGTAATTCCCGGCGGGCGCGTCGAGGGCGAGGTCCTGCTCGACGGCGACGACCTGTACGACGACGCGGTTGATCCCGTGCACGTGCGAAGCCAGATCGGTATGGTCTTCCAGCGGCCCAACCCGTTTCCCACCATGTCCATCCGTGACAACGTGCTCGCTGGTGTGAAGCTCAACAGCAAGCGCATCAGCAAATCCGACGCCGACGCGCTCGTGGAGAAGTCCCTGCGGGGCGCCAACCTTTGGAACGAAGTCAAGGACCGTCTGGCGCGCCCCGGCTCCGGCCTTTCCGGTGGCCAGCAGCAGCGCCTGTGCATCGCCCGGGCCATCGCGGTCTCTCCCGAGGTCATCCTCATGGACGAACCGTGTTCAGCCCTGGACCCGATTTCCACGCTCGCCATTGAGGACCTGATCAACGAGCTGAAGAACGATTACACGGTGGCGATTGTTACCCACAACATGCAGCAGGCCGCACGGGTGTCCGACAAGACCGCGTTCTTCAACATCGCAGCGACCGGCAAACCGGGGAAACTGATCGAGTTCGGCGACACCTCCGACATCTTCAACAGGCCCAAAGAGAAGTCCACCGAAGACTACGTGTCAGGCCGTTTCGGGTAGCCAAACCGGGCGGGCCAGCCCAAAAGCGGCCCTCAGTGTTAGATCCGCCGGTTCCGACCGGCGGAGCTGACCCTGGGGGCCGCTTCTGCTTGTCCAGCGGGTGGCACGCCACCGACGGGCTAGAGTAGCGGGCTCATTGCCAGGAAAAGAATCGCGCCGATAAATGCGGTGACTACCGCCGTCGAGAACCACACGATCAGCACCTTCACCACTTCACGGCCGCGCACGGTCGGGAACCGCTGGTTGGCGCCGGCTCCAAGAATGGCCGAGGTCATGGTGTGGGTGCTTGAAAGCGGCATCGACAGCGAGATGGAGCCGACGAAGAGCATTGCCGAGCTGACGCCCTGGGCAGTCATCCCCCGCAACGGGTCCACGCGGACCAGCCGGTGCGCCAGGGTGTGGGTGATACGCCAGCCACCGAACAGCGACCCGGTTGCCAGCAGCACTGCCGCAAAGATTTGCACCCAGAGGGGCACCTCGGCGCCGGTTGCGATACCGCTTGCCACCAGGGCGAGGACCACCACCACCATCGTCCGTTGACCGTCCTGCAGGCCATGGCCCAGCGCAAACACCCCGGCAAGCACCGATTGCGCCATCCGGCTACCGGAATTCACCTTCCGCGGCGGACTGTAACGGAGCAGCCAGATGGCCGGGAACACTGCCAGATAGGCGAGCAGGTACGCCACCAACGGCGAGAGCAGCAAGGGGAGGGCAATCTGCAGCAGAAAAACCTGCTCGGAGTCGGCGATCGATTCGCCACCAATCAGGGCCGACGCCCCACCGGACCCGATCAGGCCGCCAATGAGGGCGTGGGTGGACGACGACGGCTTGCCCCGGTACCAGGTGAACAACCCCCAGCACAGCGCACCGAGAAGGCCTGCGATCAGGATGCCGAGGCCAACCCGTCCGGACGGAACCCGCAGGGCGTCGCCGGCGAACAGGAGGGCGACGCCGGTGCCAAGGAGCGCGCCAATGAGGTTGAAGACCGCTACCAGAAGCACGGCGATACTGGGGGTCAGCGCCCGGGTGCGCACGGCGGTGGCCACCGAATTGGAGACGTCGTGGAACCCGTTGAGAAACGCGAAACCTCCAGCGAGCACGATGACCATGCCCAGGAGGAACTGTTCCACCTATGATTCCTTGACGAGGATGCTGCCCACGTGGGTGGCAACCTTTCGGATGTCTTTGGTGACATCGACCAGCTGGTTTGCCACATCCCGGTGTCTGGCGTAAACCAGGGTCTTGTGGTCGTTGAGGAGTTCGGAACACCAGATCCGGTGGGTGCGCTCGGCGCGTTTGGCTAGCCGGAGGATCTCGATCCAATACTCCTCGAGATCATCCATCGAATTCAGTCGTTTCATCGCCTCAGCGGTGAGTTCCGCCTGCCGGGTGATCACCTCGAGCTGTTCAGTGGCCCGGCGGCTTAGCTTACTGAGTTGGTAGAGGGAGATGAGCTCGGCAGCGCCGTCGAGCTTCTCGATTGCCTCGTTCAGCATCCTGGACAGGGCATAGAGGTCCTCACGCGGCAGCGGGTTGACGAAGCTGCTGCGCATCGACGTGAGCAACGCGTAATGGAGATCGGTTGAGTTCGCCTCGTGCTGGTGCAGTTCCTCAGTCAGGCTGTCGTAGTCACGCTTGTCCGCCCCGAGAATTCCCGACATGGTGCGCACCCCGAGCACCAGTTGCTGGGCCATGTCCGAGAGTAAGACAAGGCCAGCATCCTCCTGTGGAAAGAGGCGAAGCTTCACGTGGACTACCTAACCTGCCGGGGCATCGAGTTGATCAGTTGCTGCCTAAGAATAACTGACAGGCCCGGGGTGGCTCATTTCGACTAGTTGTCACCGCCCTGGCGCCCGGCCGCGTCGCCGTTGCCACTCAGATGTCGTTCAGTAGGCACAAAAATGGTGTCGAACCGGGAGCGCCTCTCGGCGGAAGGCCGCTCGAAGCGGCTAAATGTTGAAGCCCGGGGGTTCCACGGTCCGACACCACTTTCAGTGTTCTCCTCCGGTGCGCTCCTGTCAATATTGACCGGCACCCCAGTGCTGACTAGTCCAGTTCGCCCCGGCGCCAGGAGGCAGCAGCATGCTCAAGGTCTTCGGCGGTTTTGATCAGCTGGTGCGAGTTGCGGGTCAGCTTGGCCGCGTGCACCCCGTTGGCTGGTTCGGCGTCGTCGGCATGATGGGTCTGGCCCAGGGCGATCACCCGGCAAAATGCTGCGAAACGTTCGAGTGCGACGTCGAACTCGCCTTCGAAGGCACCCGAGAGAATAGTGTCGGCCATGGACCGGACCTCCTCTGCACCCGGCGGCTCGGCAACGCCGGCCACTACCTTGGAGACCTGTGCGACATCCTTACCTGACTCAAAGTAGGCAGCGATACGTTCGGGATTTTGCTGGGTAGCCGCCCGAAGGGCGTAGAGCCGCCACAGCGCGCCGGGAAGGGATCGTGCGGGACTTTCCGCCCACATCTCCGCGATTGCCTCAAGGCCCTGCTGGTCGGCCAACTCAACAAGACGCTGGGTGATGTCCGGATCGTCAGCGAGCCGGCCATGGTGAACCAACGCGTGTGCCGAGAGGTGGGCGGCCTCCGACACCCGTGAGGGATCGGCACCGCCCGCGAAAACTTCAAAGTCCAGTGGCGCGAAGGGCTTGGGCTTGTGATGCCGTGGACTCTGGTTCTCGTAGTTACCGCTCATGAATTGAGGATACTCCTGCCATTTCCCTCCATGCCAGAGTCACTGGGCCGGAGCCCGCCAGCTAGTTCGCCAGGCAGGTGCGATTGGGATGGGGAAGGCCTCGACTTTGCTTGCCATCATTGTTCCAATGAGTGGTAAGAGCACGCGCAGATCCGATCTCAGCTGGCTACTTCGAGCAGGAGACACCCATCGTCCCCGGTACCATCCGGGACAACCGGCTCCTCACACACCCTGATGCCACCGATGACGAGACCTGGGATGCTCTGCGCGCGGTGTGGCGGGCGGATCAGGGCCAGCGGAACCCACAGTGAGCTGCTCGATCGTGACGACCTGTACCGTCAGCTGGTCGAGGCTGTCCGGATAATTGAACCCGCGGTCAGTTGACCCCACCGGCCCGGCAAATGGCCGCGTTCGGCACACGGCGGCAGGATGCGATAATGTAGGCAGGTCATTTCGACCACTTCGGTGGTCAGGAATGATGCGGGCCTTTAGCTCAGATGGTAGAGCATCGGACTTTTAATCCGTGGGTCGAGGGTTCGAGCCCCTCAGGGCCCACATCAGTGGGATACCCGAACAAAGAATCCCCGCCGTTGAGCGCAACGGCGGGGATTCTTTGCATTTCAGGTGAGAAGCGGGATTGACTCCACCGGGTTAAGCGTTTGAATAGATAGTAGGCAATTCCATCTGGGCGCCACGGTTTCGGCCCAACCCGGTTCGAGACCTCGGCCCCGCTGAGAGGACGACCCATGGATGCTGCCAGTTTCATCCTTCAAGCGGCGATTGCCCTTGCGCTGGTAGGGATCCTCTCCGCGGCAACCGCCTTCGCCTTGTCCAGGTGCCTGAGGCGGAACGACGACGCCGACTCCCTGTTCTGGTACGGATTCTCGGGTTTACTCGCGGTCGTGTTTGTCATCATCGGCGCGGTAGCAACAGTTCCCGGGAGCGGCGGATTGGTCAGCGCAGGGGCACTGGTCTTCGCTGGCGTAGCGATGGGCTGGCTGTGGCGGGGCGAGCGTGAACGTCGGCGCAGGGTCCTGGCCGAGGAGATTCGGGAGGTGCGCGAAGGTCTGCGGACCAGGCACGAGAGAGTCCTGCAGCAGTGGGTCACCTATGAGCTGGATCCGGCCGCGGCAATCGACTTCCCGGCGATGACTGACCTCAGCCGTAGCGACACCTCACAGTTGATCCGTTCGATGCGGGCGGCGGCCCTGATGCGGGAGCAGTTCGAGGGTGACGACGTCGACAGCTCCGAGTATGAAAGGGCCGTAGCAGGGCTGGAGGCGGCACTACGGGCCGCCGAGACGGCCGCCGGAGTTATCCGGACCGACCCGATGGGGCGCGAGCTACCGGCCACCGGCAAATCCATCTAGTCAGTCTCCGGGCGGCTCTGGCCGAGCTGCTGGGCAGCGTGTAAGTTTAGGCTCATGAGAACACTAATTTTCGAGTAGTCCCTCAGGGATTACCTGCTGCCTACCGAAAACCATGCTCGTCGAGGCTGTGCCTCCGAGCGACGTTTCTTACTCACCTAGTGGCCGTTGAATCCAGTTCGGCGGTCGGCTATTTAAGGATCACCATGACCGACCAAGCGAAAAACCACACCAGTAATGCCCAAGACCAGACCGACGAACTGTCGATACATTTATCGGACTCGGCGGCAAAAAAGCTTCAGGACGACCCACGGGCCAAGCTTGCACTGGAGAAAAAGAACCCAGACTTCGGGAAGCTGGCGGGATCGCGGAGCACCGGGCCCAACCACCAACCGGTTCACCGCAGTGGGAAGCAGGGCAAGACCGAGAAGAAGGCTCGCTGGTAGGCCGTCGCCCCGAGACGGCGGTGTCACCGACCCGAAATGGGGCTGGCCGTTAAATTGAGACTGGCTCCGCGTTCTGCGTATGGGGGAATCGCAGAATGGGGAGCCAGCGATCTCAGTATACTTCAAATTCTGTACTGGAAGTCCAATTGAGAGGTTGTAATGGCAGTCACAGCTAAGTCATTTCAGCTGTGGCGTGCTCGGGTCGCACCCGAGGATACCGTCGCGGACCTTTGCCGCAAGGCAGGAATCAAGAGATCCACCCTCGGCCAGCAGCTGGTTCGAGGGAAGGTGGCGATCGGGACCGTCGTCAGCAGTGCCCGAGCCTACGGCCTGAACCCAGCACAGGAGCTGGGCAATTTCGATGGTTACCGGGACCTGCCCACAGGGATCCGGGAGCCAACCGACGCGGAGCTGATCAGCCAGGTTTCACACATCGATATTCTGAGACTCCTTGTGGCCCGTAGCCAGGATGAAGAAGAGGCGGGCCGCGAAGTCCGGTTTGAGTTGGCACCGTTTCCGCATCGAAATTCGGTGCGGGCGTGGATTGACGCCGTGGATCGGGGCGAACTGCGCCAGGGACTCGCCGCCAGGGCAGGGATTGCTCCGCAGAATTTATCGGCGCAGCTCACTGCTGGCCGGCTGACCCCTGAACTCGCTGTCGAGGCTGCGCGGGTCGCGGAAGTCTCGCTCACCAGCGGGTTGGTCGTAACGAGCCTCCTCACCTCGGCTGAGGGCGGGTGGCCGGCCGACGGCCGGAATCGGGCGTTGGGTATGTTGTCCGATGCAGACCTTGTGCTGCTGGCCCGCGACCGGCTTGATGTGCTGGGCAAGTCATTGAAGAAGCTCGAGCTAGCCAATAGCCGAGATCAGAACCTTTGGGAGAACCTCGGATGAATGGGCAAGTGATCCAGTGGATAGTGCTGGGGCTTTGCATAGCGTTTGTCCTGCTGCGCCTTCCTGACGCTATCCGCGGGCGGGGGCGGGGGATTTTCACTGCTCTGGTGCTGCTGGTAATTGCCGTGGGGCTGAGCTTGCCGCAGATTTACCTCCCTTGTGACCGGTTTCTTGGCGGAATCAACATTGCGAACCTCATCATCAGGCTCTCCCTGTATGCGGTTTTCGTGCTGCTTGGTCTCCGCATCGCCGCGGCGTTCAGGTCGCCACGTACGCGCTGGCTTATCGTCGGTCCAATTGGTGTCACAGTGTTGGCGGTGGTCGTTCTGGCTACCGTCGTACTCTTTGCGATGAGCGACCTTCCGGAAAGCTCTACTGGCCTGTTCGCCTACGGGGGTCAGGAAACGGTTCGTCTCTACGCGGAGGCCGGGAGGCTCTACCCGGGTTACGTCGCAGCCTGCCTGGTCCTGCCCGCCCTTAAAGACCTCGCGGATCCTGCCGGGCGGCCCGCGCACCGGAGCGCGTCGGCGCTGCTGGCCGTCGGGTTCGGAGCAGTTGTGGTCTTTGCGGTGGTCAGCCTCGTGCCCGGGACGAGCCTTGGGGTCTGGGAGATCGGCCTGCCCTTCGGTGCGATCGTGCTGGTGACGAGCGGCCTGACGATCATTTGGGCGTCACGAAGGCGGACCGAGTTGTCGCCGCGCACCAATCATCTTGCGTGATTTTTGACGTTTTTGTGATTGATTACCCCCCGGGTATTCACGTTTTCATCATCGTGTGGCAAAATTATGATTGTGTAACTCCGCTTGCCGTGGGGGACGGCGGAGCTACAGAGCGGGGTGGGGCGTCCATTAGAACGGGTGGACGCACCTACCCGCTCTTTGGGCGTCAACCGGTCCAGGCGTAGCGTTTCTCCGGCCGGCCCGCGGCGCCATATTTGGGCGTGATCTTCGCTTGTTCCCTAGCCACCAGGTACTCGAGATAGCGACGAGCGCTCACCCTCGCCAACCCGAGTCTCAGGGCAACCTCCGATGCCGACGACCCTTCAGGGGCCGACCGGAGATCACCGATCACTGCAGCAAGGGTGGGACCGGATAGCCCTTTCGGGAGGATAGGCGGGAGCATTGCTTGCGACGATCGAGATCCACCGGCCGCTCCCCGTTGCTCCTGCGCGGGGCCCAAGAGCGAGTCAATTCCTGCCTGATCGAGCGTAGGAGACCCCCCGGCACTGTGTTCGAGGATGCTGCGCCGATGGGCAACATACTGATCAAGACGTTCCAGTAGGACCTTCGAGTTGAATGGCTTCACCAGGTAGTGCAGCACACCACCGGCCATCGCAGCGCGCACCGTCTCGAGTTCACGGGCAGCGGTAATCGCAATGATGTCCACGGGGTCGCCTGGTAAATTCCGGGCCGCGCGTAGCACCTCAATACCCGATAGATCCGGCAGGTGAATATCCAGCAGCACCAACTCTGGTCGGTCGTTGGTAATTAGCTGCAACCCGTCGGTTCCGTTGTAGGCAACGCCGACCACGTCAAACCCCCCATGGGCCAGCAGGAACCCGGTATGGATCCCAGCCACCTCCCGGTCATCATCGATGACTGCGGTGCGGATCAATTGTGTCACTGGCGCTCCACGCCCACTGCGACCGGCGCAGGGGCGAGGCTGACCCTGAACTCGGCACCCCCGAGTGGGGAATCGGTCACGGAAATCTCACCCTTCCGGCGTTCTGTCACCCGCTGAACCAGTGATAGCCCAAACCCTCGGGCAGCTGATGGGCCGTCGGCCTTGGTGGTGATGCCGCTTTCGAAGATTTGCTGCCGCGCAGACTCCGGGACGCCTGGTCCGTCGTCGGACACCGTGATCACGCACCCCGCTTCGTTGGCTGTCGTCGAAATATGGATCGTCCCGTTCGAGACGATCGCCTCCATCGCATTGTCAATCAAATTTCCCAGGATGGTCACCTGATCAGTGGTCCCGTCGGGATTCAACGTCGAATTCCCGTCAACAATCACCTGGATGTTCTTTTCCTCACCGATCGTACTCTTCGCCATCAGCAGGCTCGCGGCGTCGGGGTCGGTGATTCCCGGGCAGAGGTCGCCGGAGACCACTGATCCACCGTGCCCCGAACGGGTGATGAAATCAACCGCCTGTTCGGTCCGGCCGAGTTCCAGCAGACCGGAAATGACGTGCATTTTGTTGGAGAACTCGTGGGCCTGCACGCGCAACGCCTGGGTCACATCCCGGGCACCGTCCAGGTCCTGGAGCAACTGGTGCAATTCGGTGCGGTCCCGGAGGATCAGCACGCTACCCACTCGTCTACCGTCAACAACCGCGCGGTTGGCCTGGGCCAGCAGCACCCGTTCGCCCACCAGCACTGTGGTTTCCATCGCCCCATCCGAATCGAGCATCCCGCCGAGGGCTGGCTCCAGCACACCATCGATGGGTCGCCCAACGGCCGAGTCATCAAGACCCAGCAGCCGCCGCGCCTCATCGTTGATGAGTGCCAGGTTCCCGCGTTCGTCGACGGCCACCATTCCTTCACCGATGCCGTGGAGCATGGCGTCCCTGGTCTCGAGCAGGGTGGCAATTTCTTCAGGCTCGAGTTTGTAGATCCGGCGCCAGACCAAGCGGGACACGTAAATGGCTCCTGCCGATCCCATCAGGGCCGCAGCGATCAGCCAGATCAACAACTGGGGCAGATCCTCCTGAAGGTCCTGGCTGAGCCGGGACTCGAGGATTCCCACCGAAGCGGTACCGATCACCGAGCCGTCGGCATCGAAGATGGGGACCTTCACGCGCCACGACTCTCCCAGCGTTCCTGTCTGGGTGCCCACGAAAGTTTCACCCGACAATGGAACTGAGGGGTCAGTGGAGACCATGCTCCCGATCATGTCCGGGTTTGGATGTGAGTAGCGGATCCCTGAGTCATCGGTGACCACCACGTAGGTGACGTTGGTCGACTGGGCGATCAGCTCGGCTATCGGCTGGATGGTGTCGCTGGGACGTTCGTCGTCGAACGCCTCGATGATGGTGGGCAGTTGCGCCACCGATTGCGCGACCCCAACCATGCGCGATTCGTACGCATCGCGAATCTGCTGCTCCTGCATTCGGATTGCCACTGACCCAGCGATGAGAACAATGATCAGCACGATCGACAGCTGCAGCAGAAACAACTGTGACCTAAGCGACATTGACTGGATCATGAAGCTATTTTGGCACGTCAGAGCCCGTTCGACGCCGTGCACCCCATGACCGTAATGACCAATACGCGCGTTATGTCCACATTCTTCCCCGCTGGACCATGGCTCCCTACGATGAACCGGACGGCTTGGTGATCTGCATCACGCCCAGGAAAGGAATTCATCATGAAGCTTGATCGCCCAATGAAGCGCAGTTCAGCTTTGGTCGCTGCGGCGGCCGTATCGGTATTGGCCTTGTCGGCGTGCGGTGACAGCGGTGCCGAAACCCCCGAAGGCGGCATAGACCGCCTGAACATCGTGGTTCCCGCCGATCCAGGCGGTGGCTGGGACCAGACCGGAAGGGCCATCCAGGCCGATCTCGAGGAAAACGAGCTGGTCGGGAGCGCCTCAGTGGTCAACGTCGGCGGCGCCGGTGGCACCAACGGCCTCGCCCAGCTCGCCACCGAACAGGACCCCAACACCCTCATGGTGATGGGCTACGTCATGGTGGGTGCAGTGGAGACCAACTCCGCGGAAACCCGGATTGAGGACACCACCCCAATTGCACGGCTCACTGACGAGCCGCTGATCGTCGTCGTACCAGCCGATTCCCCGTACCAGACCATTGAAGACCTGGTTACTGACATTGACGAGAACGGGCAGGCAGTATCGGTCACTGGCGGGTCGGCTGGCGGCGCGGACCACATTCTCGCGGGAATGATCCTCGAGGCCGAGGGAGTAGCCCCCGACAAGCTCAACTACATCCCGTACTCCGGCGGCGGCGAATCGTTGGCTGCGCTGCTGGGCAACCAGGTATCGGCTGGTATCTCAGGCGTCGGCGAATACGCTGAACAGGTCAAAGCCGGAACGGTTCGCGCGCTCGCAGTCTCCGGCGAGGAACCTGCCGGTCAGGTGCCCAAGGTTGAGACCCTGACCGATCAGGGCATTGACGTGGTTCTGACCAACTGGCGCGGCGTCGTCGCTCCAGGCACGATCGACGAGGAGCAGGCAGCCGTCCTGACCGAGCTGATCACCGAACTCCACGAAACCGAATCGTGGCAGGAGACTCTGACCGAGAACAACTGGGCTGATGCTTTCCTCGTCGGCGAGGAGTTCCAGACGTTCCTCGACGAGGACATCGAGACGGTCAAGACCACCCTGACAGACATCGGTCTGCTGTAGCCGTTATGAGCACTCACCCACCAGAGGCTCAGACCGGCGGCGTTGACACCGCTGCCGGTCGGCCCATCGGAGAAATCATTTTCGCGGCGGGGGTCCTCAGCCTCGGCATTGTCGGGTTTGTTGCCGGCGCAGGCATCAAGATGCCGCCGTCAGCTACCGGTATTGGCCCCCGCGAATTCCCTTTCATCGTGTCAGGTCTGCTGATTTTCCTTGGCACCGCCATCATCATTCAGCTGCTGAGGGGCCGTCGAGGCGCCCCCGAGGAGGGCGAAGACGTGGACCCCAACGCGAAAACCGACTGGCTGACGGTTGCCAAGCTGGTTGGGTTCGTGGCGCTGCACATTCTGCTTATCGTGCCAGCAGGCTGGCCGGTTGCCGCTGCGGTCCTGTTCTTCGGGGCCAGTTGGACCCTGGGCAGCCTGTCGTGGTGGCGGAACGCGGTGATCGCCGTCGTCATGGCGTTGGTGCTGCAGTTCGTGTTTGCCGGTCTCCTGGGCGTCTCGCTGCCCGCCGGGTTCCTCCTGGAAGGGGTTGAGATCTTCAATGGATAACTTCATGGCCCTGATGGAGGGTTTCTCGGTTGCTATGCAGCCGATGTACCTGCTGTTTGCCCTGGGTGGAGTGCTCGTGGGTACTGCGGTTGGGGTGCTACCCGGGATCGGCCCGGCGATGGCCATCGCGCTGCTGATGCCCATCACGTATAGCCTCGACCCGACTGCCGCCATTATTGTGTTCGCCGGGATTTACTACGGCGGCATGTACGGCGGGTCAACGACGTCGATCCTGCTCAACACGCCGGGCGAATCGGCGTCCGTGGTCACTGCCCTTGAGGGTAACAAGATGGCGAAAGCGGGTCGCGGAGCGGCCGCGCTGGCGACGGCGGCGCTCGGCTCGTTCGTCGCGGGCACCATTGCCACCGTGCTGCTGACCTTCCTCGCTCCGATGCTCGCCGAGTTCGCGGTTCGGATTGGCCCGGTTGAATACGTTGCCCTGATGGTCGTCGCCTTCCTCACCGTCGGCGCGCTGCTGGGTGCCTCGGTGCTGCGCGGGCTCGCATCATTGTGCATCGGTTTGTTCCTTGCCCTGGTTGGTGTTGACGCTCTGACCGCCCAGCAGCGCTACACCTTTGGCAATCCGTTCCTCACCGACGGCATCGACGTGGTGCTGGTCGCTGTGGCGCTGTTCGCGATGGGTGAGGCACTCTACATCGCTTCACGGATGCGCCACGGGTCGGTCGATGTGATCCCGGTCAGCGGCAACTGGCGGAAGTGGATGAAGCGGGAGGACTGGCGCCGGTCCTGGAAGCCCTGGTTGCGGGGCACTTTCATCGGGTTCCCCATCGGGACCATTCCGGCAGGCGGCGCCGACGTCGCCACCTTCGTCTCCTACGCGGCTGAACGCAAGCTCGCCAAGGGGGAGGACAAGGCCCAGTTCGGAAAGGGTGCCATCGAGGGAGTTGCCGGTCCCGAATCGGCTAATAACGCTGCCGCTGCGGGTGTGCTGGTTCCGCTGCTAACGCTGGGTATCCCCACCACCGCTACGGCGGCGATAATGCTGGTGGCCTTCCAGCGGTACCAGATCCAGCCTGGCCCCCTGCTGTTCGAGGTCGAGGGCGCGCTGGTTTGGGCCCTGATTGCCAGCCTCTACGTCGGCAACCTGATGCTACTGGTGTTGAACCTGCCGCTGGTGGGGCTATGGGTGAAGATTCTTCAGATCCCCCGTCCCTACCTGTACGCAGGGATCCTGGTGTTCGCAGCGCTGGGGGCGTTCTCGGTGAACTTCACGCCGGTGGATGTCTGGATTCTACTGATCATCGGGATTCTCGGGTTTTTCATGCGGCGCTATGGTTACCCGATCGCGCCGCTGGTGGTGGGGCTGATCCTCGGTCCCATCTTCGAGGATCAGCTCCGTCGGTCCATGGCCATCTCGCAGGGTGATCCGACCGCGTTGATTACCTCACCGATTGCGGCGGTGATTTACGCGACCCTCGCGCTCATCTTCGCCCTGTCGTTCTGGATGAAGAAGCGCCAGAAGGCGATGGAATCATCAATGGCTGAAGACTCGGTCACCAGCGGAGGGGGAGACCAGGCCCGAGCCTAGGCGTAAATCCGCCTAGGCGTCGTGGTCTGTCTCCAGGATCTGCGCCAGGCCCTCGAGGGCCTCCTCGGCACCGTCGCCGTCTGCACGAAGGACGACGACGTCGCCGTGGGAGGCCCCGAGGCCCATCAGCGACAGGATGCTTGACGCATCCATCGCATCTTCAGCTGGTTCACCCTCCATGGCGATGGTGACTTCCAGTGGGAGCTCACCTGCCGCCTCAGCGAAGATTGCTGCGGGCCTTGCGTGCAGGCCGACACGGCTCGCGACTGTGGCTTTGCGTTCTGACATAGGGTTCCTCCTTGGTTGGGGCGCTTACTGGCCCAGGGTTTCCAGAATGGGGAGCCGTTCACGGACGGCGGTGCGTCCGAGGTCGGCTGTTGGAGCGGCGAGGGCTAGCGCCGCCAGCTCCTGGGCTTCGGTGCGGGTCACTGAGGCGAGAACCGCAGCGACGGTGGGGAGCGATCGGGCTGACATGGAGAGAGTCTGAACTCCCAATCCCACCAGCACGACGGCGAGGGCGGGGTCAGCTGCAGCCTCGCCACACACCCCCACCGGCTTCGCGTCCGCCGTGCCTGCGGCTGCCGACTCGGCGCCGGCGACCGTGAGTTTGATCAGCTGCAGCACGGCAGGCTGCCAGGAGTCGTTGAGGGTGGCCAACTGTCCCAACTGCCGGTCGGCGGCCATCGTGTACTGGGTGAGGTCATTCGTTCCCAGCGAGGCGAACCCCACATGCTGCAGGATGGCTTCGGACGTCAGCGCAGCCGAGGGTACTTCGACCATCACGCCGGGCTGGTCGAGGCCCTCGGCCAGGCACATTTCACCGAAGGATTTCGCCTCGGCGGCAGTCGAGATCATCGGTGCCATCACCCATACCTCCGCCTTCGTGTCGGCGGCGGCCCGGGCGATCGCCTGAAGCTGGCGGGTCAGCACGCCGGGGCTGACGGATCCGGTCCGGTATCCCCTCACTCCCAGCGCAGGGTTGGGCTCCGAGGCGTCGGTGAGGAACGGTAGCGGTTTGTCAGCGCCCGCGTCGAGTGTTCTGACCACCACCTTGCGGCCCGGGAACGCGTCGAACACCTCCCGGTACGCTGACGCCTGCTCTTCGCCGCTGGGCTCGGTCTCACGATCCAGGAAGCAGAACTCGGTACGGAGCAGGCCTACACCTTCGGCCCCAGCAGCTGCTGCAGCGCGAGCATCCTTGCCGGATCCAACGTTCGCCAGTAGCGGCACCAGGTGTCCGTCGGCGGTGGCACCCGTCCCATTGAACGTCCCGAGTGCGGCGGCCTGTTCGACCCAGCGGTCCGCCGCGGCGCGCTCGTCGTCGCCGGGGTCGGTGATGATGGTGCCAGCCGCCCCGTCGACGTACACACTTGTCCCGGCCTCGATGGTGTCGGCGCCGGTTGCGGCCACCACTGCCGGGAGGCCCAGCGCGCGGGCAAGGATCGCGGTGTGGGACTGAGGGCCGCCGCTGCTGGTGATCAGAGCCAGCACCTGGCTGGAGTCGAGGGTTGCCGTGTCCGCCGGAGCAAGGTCCTCTGCCGCGAGGATGAAGGGTTGCTCGGAGGTCGGAACGCCCGGTGCCGGAAGCCCGCGGAGTTCGGCCACCAGCCTCGCCCGCACGTCGTGAACGTCCTGGGTCCGTTCGGCCATGTAGCCGCCGAGACTGAGCAGCATCTCGGCCACAGCCGAACCGGCTTCCCAGACGGCACGTTCGGCTGAGGTGCCGGCAGCGATGAGTTTGGCCGCCGATTTCAGGAGCATCGGATCGGCGGCCATCATTGCTGTCGCCTCCAGTACTGCACTTGCGTCCTTCGTCGCGGCATCGGCGCGCCGCTTCAACTCGGCCTGGACGGCCTTGGAGGCCGTCTTCAGCCGTGCGGTCTCCGCCTCGGCGCTCGTGTCCGAGCCCCACCGCTCGTCCGCGTGTGGTTCCCTTGCACTGGCAGGCATCTGTAGGACAGGCCCGATCACTCGGCCAGGGCTAACCCCGACTCCGGTTAGTTTCGTCATTGAAGTACCCTCCCGGGTTTCGGTTAGGCGGCGACCGTCTCGATGACGGGGGTGTCTTCGGTCTTCCGCGTGGCGAAGCGCTTCAGAGCCACCACAGTGAGAGCCGAAATGATGGTGCCCGCAATGATAGCCAACACAAACATAGCGACATTCCCGATGGCAAAGAAGACGAAGATGCCGCCGTGAGGTGCCTGAGAGGTGACACCGGAGCCCATTACGATGGCTCCGGTCACCGCCGAGCCGAGCATGCTGGCGGGAATGACACGCAATGGGTCAGCCGCTGCGAACGGAATCGCACCTTCGGAGATGAAGGCCGCACCCAACAACCAGGCTGCCTTGCCGTTCTCCCGCTCGGCCACTGAGAAGCGGCGGCGGTCCAGGACGGTGGCGAGTGCCATGGCCAGGGGTGGGACCATGCCGGCTGCCATTACAGCGGCCATGATCTGCCACGGCGCCTGGTTGGCGACGGCTCCCGCTCCGAGACCGGCGACGGCGAATGAGTAGGCGACCTTGTTGATTGGTCCGCCCAGGTCGATGGCCATCATGAGTCCCAGGATTACCCCAAGGAGGACCGCTGCCGCGCCGGTCATGCCGGAAAGCCAGTCGTTCAAAGCGTTGGTCAGCGAGGCGATTGGTCCGCCGAGAACCAGGATCATCAAACCTGAAGCCGCGATAGAGGCGAGTAGCGGAATGATGACCACCGGCATCAGGCTTCGGAGCCAGCGTGGCACCTTGATCCGTCCGATCATCATGGCGATGTAGCCCGCCAGCAGACCGCCGACGATGCCGCCCAGGAACCCGGCGCCCATAAAGCCTGCCACTGCGCCCGCGACAAAGCCCGGTGCGATACCTGGCCGGTCCGCCAGTGCGTAGGCAATATAGCCAGCGAGGGCCGGGATCAGGAAGCCCATCGACAGGGCTCCGATCTTGAAGAACACAGCGCCGAGGAAGACCGCAAGGCCCTCTGGTGGCAGGTTGAGCAGGGTGTACTGGGCGAGCATCGCGTCGCCGTTACCCACGCCCTCATCATTCGACAGCGCGATTTCGTAGCCGGCGAGGAGGAAGCCAAGTGCAATCAGGAGACCGCCACCTGCAACAAAGGGGATCATGTAGCTGACGCCGGTGAGAAGTGCCCGCTTGAGTTGACGCCCCACACCCTCGCCGCCGCCGTCGTCGGTCTGCTGTGACTCGGAGTCGGTTGACCCCTGCACGCGTCGTGCGTTGGGGTTGTCAGCGGCAGCGAGCGCCTCGTCGACCATGACACCGGGTTCGTCGATGCCGCGCTTGACCGGTGAGGTGATAACTGGCTTCCCGGCGAAACGGTTCCTGTCTCGCACGTCGACGTCGACAGCGAAGATCACCGCATCGGCAGCCGCGATCACCTCCGGCGGGAGGGGTGTCGCGCCAGAGGAACCCTGGGTTTCGACCTGAAGATCGACCCCGCGCTCCTTGGCTGCGGCGACCAGGGAATCGGCGGCCATATAGGTGTGGGCAATGCCGGTGGGGCACGCGGTTACGGCGACGAGCCGGCGAGGTGCCGATGGTAGGGTGCCGGTGGGCGCCGCGGTTGATTCTCCGGGAGTGCTTCCTGATGCCGCTGTGGACAGTGCGTCCGCGGACTGGGCGCTCTTGCGAGGACCGGCGTCGAGGGCACCCTGAACAAGGTCAACGATGTCCTGGGGCGTTGCCGCGGCGCGAAGGGCCGCAGTGAAATCTTTTTTGATCAGCGATCGCGCCAGTTTGGAGAGCAGCTGCAGGTGTTCCTGGTCAGCGCCGTCGGGGGCCGCGATGAAGAACACGAGATCGGCGGGGCCGTCCTTGGCGCCGAAGTCTACGGCGGGGGTAAGCCTGGCCATTGCGAGGGTGGGCTCGGTGACCGAGGTTGACCGGCAGTGGGGGATAGCGATGCCGCCCGGTATACCCGTGGCGGTCTTCTCTTCCCGGGCCAGTGCATCGGCGTAAAGTCCGTCAGCGCCGGTTGCCCTGCCGGTGGCAGCAACCTGATCCGCGAGTCGGCGGATCACCTGCTGACGGTCAGAACCCAAATCCTGATCCAGTGTGACAAGGTCGGTGGTTATCAGCTGTGCCATTGATCTTCCTCCTTTGGAAGTGGTGCATTGAGCGGTGTGTCGGTTGGTGCGTTGTGGAGGGGAAGCCGCCGAGTGGTGACGGCCTCCGGAGTCGTTTGATTGAGAGCTGGAACTGTTGAACCGGGCAGCGCAGCGGCGGCTGATCCGTGGGCCACCGCCTGGCGGAGGCTCTGTTCGGGCGTTCCGCCAGCAGTGTGTGCCAGAAGGTAGCCGGCAAGGGCCGAGTCACCCGCCCCGACGGTGGACCGCGCGGCGACCGGTGGGTGAGTCGCTTCCCATGCCTCAGCGGCGGTCACCAGAAGGGCGCCCCGTGCTCCGAGTGTCGCGAGGACAGTGCCGACTCCAGCGCCCACCAAAGCTGCCGCAGCTGAGGCAGCGAGGGTGGAGTCGGCCTCAAGGGCGTCGCCGTCGGCCACGCCGCTCAGTTCGGCAAGCTCTTCGGCGTTGGGTTTCAGCAGATCCGGCAAAACGTTTGCCGCAAGGGTGTCGATGAGGGGCGCACCGGAGGAATCGACAGCGATCAGTGGTGGGTTGTCGGGGTAGCGCGCCCTGACCGCCTGGATCACTGTCGCGTAGAACGTGGTCGGGACTCCCGGCGGGAGCGAACCGGCCAGAACCAGCCAGGCAGCGCCGGAGCATTCAGAGACCACCGTTTCCAGCAGGTGGGCAAGCTCGGTCGATCCGAGGGCCGGCCCGGGCTCATTGATTTTGGTGGTGGTGCCGTCAGGTTCCGTGAGGGTGATGTTGCTGCGCAGTGGGGTGCCGATCGGTACGTTCCGGAACGGTACGCCAGCGGCGCGGAGGCCTGCGAGCACCGGGTCGTCGGGATCTCCAGGGAGCACAGCTGTTGACGCCACGCCTGAGGCATTGAGGGCGCGGCAGACGTTGACGCCCTTGCCCCCGGATTCCTGATGCGCGTTGGTGGCACGCTGCACGCCACCGCGCATCAGTTCATCGGCAAGTTCAACAGTCCGATCGAGGCTGGGATTTACCGTCAGGGTGATGATCACGCGACCACCACCTCTACGTCGGCGTCGGCCAGAGCTGCGGCCAGGACGGAGGGGGGTGTCCGGTCGGTAACCAGGGTGTCAATGTCGGTCAGGGAAGCGAAGCCGACGAGAGTTTCCTGCTCCAGTTTCGACGCGTCCACCACCGCGATGACGCGGCGCGCCGACCTGACTATGGCGGTTTTGACTGCAGCTTCGTCGGGGTCGGGTGTGCTCAGTCCAAAGGTCGAGTGAACGCCGTTCGCCCCGATGAAGGCGATATCGGGGCGGTAGCCGTGAAAACGATCGATGGTGTGGCTCCCGACAGCGGCGCTCGTGAGGCCCCGCACCCTCCCGCCGACCAGTTCAAGGTGCAGATTGGAGGACGCAATCGACTGAGCGATGGGAACGGCGTGGGTGATGACCACGAGGTCGGCTCTGGCCTCGTGTGCCAACAGTTCGGCGAGGTGACCGGTAGTGGTGCCAGCGTCGAGGACTATTGATCCGGCGTCGGGAATCATGGCGAGGGCGGCCTTGGCGATGCGTGCCTTTTCGTTCTGATGTTGGCCTGCGCGGCTGTTCAGGCTCAATTCACTGGTGCTGCTGTAGCCACCTGTGACCGCGCCCCCATGGACCCGGCGCAACACCCCAGCATCTTCGAGCAGTGCCAGATCGCGCCGGACTGTCTCTCTGGTGATGTTAAAGCGTTCAGCTAGTTCGGCGACGCTGACGCGGCCTTCGGCTACGGCGAGTGTGGCGATCTTGCTATGGCGTTCTTCGGCGAACACTGCGGCCTCCTTGCGGCGGTGACTACCATCACAATAAATGTCTGATTGAGTGACTATATCTGTGTTTATCTTTGTTTGTCAATCATTTTTTGGCAGAAAAAAGCGCCACCGGCCCGGCCGATGGCGCTTCTCTCGGCGGGTGCTGTTAGATGCCGCCGTCGCGTGTTTCGTTTCGGGTGACTGTCTCGCCTGTATTGGGGTCCTGGACTGAACGGGATTCAGTGACCCGACGCTGACTGCGGGGTGCGTTCATTACGAGTGAAATAATGAGCCCAAGCACTCCGACACCCATCAGGATGTAGCCCACCAGAGTGAGGTCGATGAAGTCCACGACGTCAGCGACTGCGAAAGCAAGAATTGCACCCAGTGCAATAAGTACGATTGAAGAACCGATTCTCATTTGGTCTACTACTCCTTCGATAAAGGGCATCCCGCGACGAATTGGCCAGCGGGGGTGAAACTGGTGAACAGTTGGCTTTTCGGCCTTAACGTAGTGATCAGCTTACTGTTGTTCCGGTTTATGCTCGTTAACTAGTGGATTAGCGGCCGTCGCGCCGTGTCAACTGGCGAGTCAAGTGTTATCAAATCAACACCGGCGTGGCCTATTGAAAGATGGTGCACAGGGGGTTTAATGAACTCAGCACCGCTTTAATTGAAAGCTAAGCACGCTGATGAAGTAGGATGGTTGGAAGCTTGTGTAGGGACATCCTGCATTACAGCACTTTTGTTATACGTATCACTCGTAGACAAGACTCGATCACAAGGAGTACTTCATGGGTTTCTTCGCATTCCTTCTTCTAGGCCTTATCGCTGGCGCAATCGCCAAGCTCATCCTTCCCGGCAAGCAGGGTGGCGGATGGATCATCACACTCGTACTGGGTGTAGTTGGTGCCCTGCTCGGCGGCTTCATCGGCAGCGCGCTGTTCGGTGCTGACATGAACGAATTCTTCTCGCTTGAGTCATGGCTTCTCGCTATCGGCGGTGCGCTGATCGTTCTGGTTGTTTACGGCGCCATCACCGGCCGCAAGTCACGCGCGTAATTTAGACGCTGCACAACAAAGCGCCGTCGGGGAAACCCGGCGGCGTTTTTTTGTCGCAATGTATTTCCGGCCTTATGTTCCGCGTTAACCGCTTTCAAGTGAAGGAAACCAGCCATGAAACTGCCTAATCTCAATCCGGCATCCAGGATGGCCAATGGGGCGCTCTTCGACAAGGAGGGAAAACCGAAACCGGGCATCCAGCGCACCATTGAGCGAGCCATCGAGGTGCAACGGCCTCTCGTGTTGGCAAATCTGCGCCGGATGTATGCAAAGAATCCGCAGGCCACTGCAGCTGAGATAAGCGCTGACCTTGAACGCCATTATCTGGCAGTCATCACCGTCACCGGCGCAGCGGTGGGAGCAACCGCAGTGGTGCCCGCCGTCGGCACAATTGCATCTTTGGGTCTTTCAGCTGCGGCAACCGTCGGATTTCTTGAAGCCACGGCTCTGTACGCCCAATCCATTGCCGAACTTCACGGCGTCCAGACTGGAGATCCGGAACGGGCGCGGACCCTCGTGATGGCCATCCTCATGGGCGAGGAGGGCCTCGCGCTGATTCAGTCGGTGCTCCGCGGCTCGGGCAGTGGAGCGTCAGAGCACTGGGGGACGGTCCTGGGAGGAAGCGTGTCCTCACCGATTGCGCGCACCATCGGCCACAGCATCCGGAGACGCTTCGTACGTAAAATGCTGGCCAAGCAGGGCGGCGCGCTGCTGGGTAGGGCTCTCCCCTTCGGTATTGGGGCTGTCGTCGGTGGAGCCGGTAACCACATGATGGGACGGGCAGTGATTACCGCAACCGCTCAGGCTTTCGGCCCCGCACCCAGCGTGGTCCCAGGCGAGCTCCTGAAGGACCTGGATAGCTGACCAGGGGTAGCCGCTCCGTGCGCTGACCCGTGCCGGGTTACCCGAAGACGGCGTGGGCGACGCTGAAGATCAGCAGGCCAGCCAGGGAACCGACCACGGTGCCGTTGATCCTGATGAACTGCAGGTCCTTTCCAATCTGCAGTTCGATCTTCTGTGAGGTCTCGACCGCGTCCCAGCGGCCAACGGTCTCGGTGATGATTGCCGCAATGTCGCTGCGGTAGGTGCGCACCAGATAGCCCGCCCCATCGGCAATCCACCGGTTAACCTTTCCAGCCAGCTCCGCGTCCGTGGACAACCGGCGACCGAAGTCCCGGACCGCTGTCTTGAAATTGCGGGTCAGCTCGCTATCGGAGTCGTCGACAGCTTCCATCAGGGCCTTCTTGATGGTGGTCCAGGTGCGAGCCGCCAGATCGCGCACCTGGGGGTCGCCCAACACCTGCGCCTTGATGCCTTCGGCCTTGGCGATTACCACCGGGTCGTGCTGCAGGTCCTGAGCCAGGTCCTTGAGATATTTATCCAGGGCCAGCCGCACATCATGGTTGGGGTTGGTCTGAACAGCACGCATAAACTTGGTCAGCTCCACGTACACCTTGTCCCCCACGAGGCCGTCCACGAACTGGGGCACCCAGGTGGGGGATCGCTGCGAAACCAGGCCTGAGACGAGGTCATAATTGGTGTCCACCCAGTCGGCGGCACGGTCCACCAGGAGGTCCACCAGCTGATGGTGATGGCCGTCCTCGAAGATCCGCTCGGCAATTTTCCCTGCCGGCGGCCCCCAGGGTGGCGTGAGCAGGTGTTTCCGGACCATCGACTCGATCACGGATTGCACCGCATCGTCGTCGAGCACGGTGAACGCGCCCCGAATCAAGGCGGCTCCCTCAACGGCTACCCGATCCGCGCCCCCGGGAGTGGCCAGCCACGCACCCGCCTTCTGCGCGATTCCCACCGATGCCAATTTTTGTTGCACCACCGTCTCGGAGAGGAAGTTATCCTCGACAAATTGACCCAGTGACGCACCAATCTGGTCCTTCTTGCGGGGGATGATGGCTGTGTGGGGGATTTTGACGCCCATTGGATGTTTGAAGAGCGCGGTCACAGCGAACCAGTCCGCCAGGGCGCCGACCATGCCGCCTTCAGCAGCGGCGCGTACATACTGCAACCAGGGATACTGGTCCTGCAGTGCAAACGCGACAATGAAGATCAGCGCCATGACACCGAGCAGCCCGGTGGCAACCACTTTCATGCGCCGCAGCCCGGCGGCCCGTTCTGCGTCAGTGCCGGCTAGGTGAGAGCTCAAGGATCCTCCGGGGGTTACGGTGCCCCAGGCGGGTGCATCCGTCTGAGCCAGTAAAGCAGCGTATGGCCGGGTAAGTCACGCCGGGTTGGCCAATTTCGCGTACGGTAGCAGGTAGATGCTGGTTGCCGACGGGATGGGGCGTGGTGTACACAATTTTCGCCCACCGCGGTGCCAGCCACCAGTTCGCCGAACATACCCGGGCCGCTTACCTCCAGGCGCTCGCTGAGGGAACCGACGGCGTCGAATGCGATATCCACATGACGCGTGATCAGCAGCTGGTATGTATTCATGATTCCACCCTCGACAGGACCTCAAGCGGAACCGGTGACGTTGCGGACCATACGCTGCGGGAACTGCGGGATCTCGATTTTGCGTCGTGGAAGGGTGCCACCATCCCCCCTCAATATGGGGGGATCGCCGACCAGTTCCTCTCGCTGGGGGACCTGTTGGACCTGCTGTTGGCGGCAGGCCGGGACGTCTCCCTTGCCATCGAACTCAAGCACCCCAGCCCCTTTGGGCTCAAACTCGAAGAGAAGCTGATCACCTTTTTGATGCAACAGGGGTGGGATCCGGTCAGTTCAACCCTCGCCAACGTGAGTATCAGCTTCATGAGCTTCAACCCTGACTCCGTGAGGCACCTGCTCGAGAAGGTGCCGTCGCATATCGTCTGCCAGCTGGTCTCCGACGTGCGGCCCATCGAATTGCGGGCTGAGCTGCATCTGGGTGCGCTGACTGCGGCCGCGGTTATCGGACTGCTCCGCCGGGCGCTCAACGACGGAGAGCGGAACATTGATTCGCACTCGGCGGGCATGGCGGGCCCCGGGATTGACTACGTGAGGACGCATCCAGCCAGAGTGCGCCGCTGGCTGGCCGAGGGGATCCGGCTACGTGTGTGGACGGTCGACGACGCCGACGACGTCGAACTCATGCGTGAATTGGGCATCCAGGAAATCACCACCAACCGTCCCGCAGCGGTCCGTGCACAACTGGATGGCACGCGCCCGCAGCCATGACGCGAGCCGCGATGGTGGCCGCCAGGATCAGGGGAGTCCGGGGGCGGATGTGATTGAGTTGAATCATGCAATCTCCGATCGAAGACTACGCACTCGTTTCCGACATGCACACTGGCGCGCTGATTTCCAAGACCGGGAGCGTGGATTGGCTGTGCTTCCCCCGGTTTGATTCTGATTCTTTGTTCTCCGCGCTGCTGGGCGAGCAGGACCACGGTCGATGGGTGATCGCTCCCGCCCCCGGCGCAGGCTCCGCCGAGGTCGTGGAGTGGCGCTACATTGACTCCACCTTTGTGATGGCGACCCGCTGGCACACCGACGCCGGGGACGTCCAGGTCACCGACTTCATGCCGGTCGGCGACCGCCGCGCGTCCTTGGTGCGGAGGATTCAAGGGCTGAGCGGCACTGTGCCGATGCGCCAGGAACTGGTGGTCCGTTTCGGCTACGGCAAGATCCTCCCCTGGGTCAGCAGGCAAACTGATGAAAGCGGCGAGGCCATCTCGGCGATTGCGGGCCCCGACGCCCTGGCGCTGCGTGGTGAGCACCTGCCGCACGCCTCCCACCGCCGACACGAAGGCGAGTTCACTGTTGCCGCAGGCGAAACCGTCGACCTCGAACTTGTCTGGTACCCCTCCTACCGGCCCATGCCCGAGCCCATCAACGTCGATATCGCTCTCCGGGAAACGATTGATTACTGGGCTGGTTGGGCCGCCAGCTTTGAGCAGCAGGGGGAGTACGATCCCATCGTCAAACGCTCGCTGCTCGTCCTGCGAGCACTGACACACGAGGACACCGGCGGGATTGTGGCTGCCCCCACCACCTCGCTGCCCGAGCACTTCGGCGGCGCCCGGAACTGGGACTACCGGTTCTGCTGGCTGCGCGACGCGGCGCTCACTCTTGAGGCGATGATGACCCACGGGTACCAGGAGGAGGCGCTGGAATGGCGCAACTGGCTGCTGCGTGCCGTTGCCGGCGACCCGGAGGACCTGCAGATCATGTACGGCGTTGGTGGGGAGCGCGAGCTGCCGGAGAAGATCCTCCATCACCTGCCCGGTTACGAAGGGTCCACGCCGGTCCGGGTTGGCAATGGGGCCGTCGACCAGTACCAGGCAGACGTCGTCGGCGAGGTCATGGTGGTGCTGGAGAAGCTCCGTAACAGGGGAGTGCTGGAGGACAGCTTTTCCTGGCCCCTGCAGCGCGCCCTGCTGAGCTTCGCCGAGAACCATTTCGACGATCCCGATCACGGCATCTGGGAGATGCGCGGTGAGCTGAAGTACTTCACCCATTCCCGCGTGATGATGTGGGCCGCATTCGATCGCGGAGTGCGAGCCGTTCGTGAGCATGGGCTTGAAGGCCACGCAGAACGCTGGGCGGAACTTCGTGACCGGCTTCGCGAAAACATCCTGGAAAAGGGTTTCGACACCACTATCAACTCCTTCACTCAGACCTACGGCAGCCCCGAGGTTGACGCTTCCCTGCTGCAGCTCCCGCAGGTTGGCTTCCTGGACTACGACGATCCCCGGATGCTCGGCACCGTGGCCCGATTGGAGAAAGAGCTGGCCAACGAACAAGGGCTGCTGCTGAGGTACCGCACCGAAGCCGGTATGGACGGACTGGAACCGGGCGAACACCCCTTCCTCGCCTGCTCCTTCTGGCTGGTGGAACAGTACGCCAGGTCCGGCAGGATCGATGATGCCAAGCGGCTGATGAACCAGTTGGTGGGCTATGCCAACGGCCTGGGCCTGCTCGCCGAGGAATACGACACCGATAGTTTACGGATGGCTGGCAATTACCCGCAGGCCTTCTCGCACCTGGCCTTGGTGCGTGCCGCCGATGCCATTCATGGGGTGCACAGCGGCTCGTTCTAGGGCGTCCATCGCCGAAATCTCCACGAAAAAGTGCCGGCCCCGCAGGTTCGCTGTTACGCAACAGCGGCTCTGCGGGGCCGGCACTTTTCTGCTCCAGACGGCCTTTAACTAGGGGCGGATGATCACCTTGATGCAGCCGTCCTGCTTCTTCTGGAACTTCTCGTAGGCGGCTGGCGCCTCGTCGATGCCGATGGTGTGGGTCATCAGATCCATCACACCCAGCGGATCGGAGGGGTCCTCGACGATGGGCAGCAGTTCGTCGGTCCAGTTGCGCACGTTGCATTGCCCCATGCGGGTCTGGATCTGCTTGTCGAACATGTTCAGCAGTGGCATGGGGCTTGCTGTTCCGCCGTAGACGCCGCTGAGGGAGATGGTTCCGCCGCGGCGTACCGAGTCAATCGCAGCGTGCAGGACCGTGAGACGGTCGACCCCGGCGGTTTCCATTGCCTTCTTGGCGAGGGCTTCTGGGAGCATGTTGACCGCGTTCTGGGCAAAGGCGCCCAGTGGGGAGTCGTGGGATTCCATGCCGACGGCGTCCACTACCGCGTCCGGGCCGCGCCCGTCGGTCATTTCCCGCAGCTCGTCGCCGATATCTTTCGTGAAGTCGAGGGTCTCAATGCCGTGGCGTTCAGCCATGGCACGTCGTTCCGCGACAGGCTCGACGGCGATGACCCGCTGTCCGAAATGGCGTCCGATCCGTGCGGCGAACTGCCCCACCGGCCCGAGACCGAAGACGGCGAGGGTGCCGCCGTCTGGCACGTCCGCGTACTTCACGCCCTGCCATGCAGTGGGGAGGATGTCAGAGAGGTACAGGTACCGCTCGTCAGGTAGTTCGTGGCCGACCTTGACCGGCCCGTAGTCGGCGTGGGGGACGCGCAGGAATTCCGCCTGGCCACCGGGCACCGAACCGTAGAGTTCGGAGAAGCCGAGCAGGCTGGCCCCGGAACCCTGTTCGCGGACCTGAGTGGTTTCACACTGCGACTGCAGCCCGCGGACACACATCCAGCAGTGACCACAGGAAATGTTGAACGGGATCACGACGCGGTCTCCGGGGCGCAGGTTGGTAACGGCGCTACCAACCTCCTGGACTATCCCCATTGGCTCGTGACCCAACACATCGTTCTTGTGCATGTAGGGGGTCAACACTTCGTACAAGTGCAGGTCGGACCCGCAGATTGCCGAGGAGGTGATGCGGACGATCGCGTCGGTGGGTTCCTGGATGACGGGATCCGGGACTTGTTCAACGCTGACGGTGCGACGGCCTTGCCATGTCACTGCCTTCATGATGCACACTCCAGTTAGTAGTAAGTAAGCTGACTATCTTTAGTATTGCTCTGATTGACCCGGATTGAAAGCCAAGTGGCCGATTGCCCGCCGGGGCCCTACGCTGACTTGGTGAAATATCTGCAGTCGCCCGCCGTTCGGGTTGGTCTCTCAATCTCGGTCGCCACGGGGCTGTACGGGCTTTCTTTCGGTGCGCTGTCAGTCACCTCGGGCTTCGACATCTGGCAGACCATGGCCTTGAGCCTGCTGCTGTTCAGTGGCGGCTCGCAATTTGCCTTCATCGGGGTGGTGGGAGGCGGCGGCACCGGGGCCGCGGCGATGACTGCCGCCTCGCTGCTGGGAATCCGTAATGCGGTGTATGGCATGCAAATGAACGCGCTGGTGCGGCCCACCGGCTGGCGACGGTTCGTGGCCGCGCAGGTCACCGTCGACGAGTCGGCAGCTACCGCGAGCGGGCAGACCGATCCGGACGAACGACGACGGGGGTTCTGGAGCGCGGGAATCGGTGTGTTCGTGTTGTGGAACATGTTCACCGTCGCCGGTGCGCTGCTCGGCGGCGCGCTGGGCGACCCGGCGCGCTGGGGCCTCGATGGTGCAGCAGTCGCCGCATTCCTGGGCCTGCTCTGGCCGCGGCTCCGAACCAGGGAGCCGGCCGCCATCGCTGTGGTCTGCGCGCTGGTCACGGTAGCGGTCGTCCCCGTGGTTGCCCCCGGGCTGCCCATCCTGATTGCCGCCGCGGTGGCCGGCGCAATCGGCTGGTTTGGACATGGACCCCCGGATGAAGGTATGGAACCCGACATTGACCCCTACGCGGAGGAGAGAGAGCACCGATGAACCTGTGGTTCTGGATACTGCTGGCCTGCGCGCTTGCATTTCTCACCAAACTCGCTGGCTATCTGGTTCCGGCCCGGTGGATGGATAACCCGCGGATGTCCCGGGTTGCCGGCACCCTGACCATTGGGCTCCTCGCATCGCTCACGGCCGTCAACACGTTCGCCTCGGGGCAGCAACTGGCCCTCGACGCCAGGATTGTGGCCTTGGCCGCTGCCGCGGTTGCGCTGCTGCTGCGCGCGCCATTCCTCGTGGTTGTTGTTGCCGGTGCAGTGGCGGCGGCGTTGGCGCGGCTTGCTGGGATGCCCTGAACCGGCGACAAGGTCAGCGTCCGACGACGACGGCGGCGGTCGCCTCCGCGATTGCTGCCTCTTCGTCGGTGGGCACAACGAGCACGGGGAACGCAGACTCCTCCGTGCTGATCTGGCGGGGGGCCGAGCTCTTCTTACGGTTCTCGGCGTCGTCGAGGTGGACGTTGAGCGCGCCCAATCTGTTGACCACGCGCTCGCGGAACTGCCAGGAGTTCTCGCCGATGCCGGCGGTGAACACCAGCGCCTGGGCGCCGCCGACGGCCACGTGATATCCGCCGATGTACTTGGCGAGGCGGTAAGACGCGAGGTCAAGGGCTAGCTCGGCCCTGACATCCCCGGCAGCCGCTGACTCCACGACTGAACGCATGTCGTTCTGCCCGGTCAACCCTTTCAGGCCGGATTCGCGGTTGAGGAGCTGGTCGAGATCATCGGCCGAGTAGCCTTCCCTGCTCAGGAACAGCAGGATCGATGGGTCGATGTCGCCGGAGCGGGTCCCCATCACCAGGCCCTCCAACGGTGTGAACCCCATGGAGGTGTCGATGCTGGCTCCCGACCTGACTGCGGTGATGGAAGCACCATTGCCCAGGTGGGCAATGATTCCGGTGAACTCGGAGGGCGCCAACCCCAGCAGGGCGGCTGCGTGGTGGGCGACATAGCCAATTGAGGTGCCGTGGAAACCATAGCGGCGGATCCCGAACCTGGTGTACAGCTCGTCGGGGACTGCATACCGCCAGGCTGGTTCGGGCAGGGTGCGGTGGAAGGCCGTATCAAAGACCGCGACCTGCGGCATGTTGGGCCATTTGGCGGTTATCGCCCGGATGCCCTGAACGTTTGCCGGATTGTGGAGGGGCGCCAAGGGGCTGAGGCGTTCAATGGATCTCGTGATCTCGTTGTCCACCAGGACCGGTTCGCTGAACCGTTCGCCGCCGTGCACCACCCGGTGGCCGACGGCGTCAATGCCCTGTCCCTGCAGCGCTACTTCAACATCGGCCGTCACCCGGTCAAGTGCCTCCTGGTGGTCGGCTGGACCGCCGTGGGTGGGATCGCCGATCCGCTCCACGGTGCCTTCGGCTAACCGTTCGCTGGATCCGGTGTCGCGTACCTGATACTTCAGCGATGATGAGCCCGAGTTGATGACAAGAATGATCATGGTGCCTCCTGCCTGAAACTCTACTGGAGGCTGCTGACGTCGTGCGGTGGCGTCCTTCAGCAGGCGACTGGTGCACCAGCAAACACCCATTTCCGATGTAGGTGGATGGCAAGTCGAGTAGCATCGGCGTATGGAAGCTACCGAGGTGGTCCGGCGGTATTGGTCGGCGGTGTGGAGCCGGGACTGGAACGCTGTTGGACGAACACTTGCCGACAACGTGGAGGTCTTCTGGCCCGTCACGCGCGAAATCATCCGTGGCAAGGACAACCTAGTTGCGGTGAATTCAGAGCATCCGAACGGCTGGAGCATTGACGTGTTAAATGTTTACGACGCTGGCGACGTCGTCGTGTCCGAGGTACAGGTGCCTCAGGAGGACGTTGGCATCTTCCGTGTTGTCTCAATTTGGACCGTCGCCGACGGCGTTATCATTTCAGGCCGCGAATACTGGACCCTCTACGGCGGGGAGGAAGGCCGCGACTGGCGGCGCAAATACAGCACCGTTGGCGACATTCCCTCCTGAGATCAGCGTCCGGTAAGCCGAACCAGTCGATCGCCTTTGCCAATCACTCTCCGGTGTCCTGCGCCTGGACGGCGGTGATTGCCACAGTGTTGACGATATCTTCAACGGTGCAGCCGCGGGAAAGGTCATTGACCGGCTTCCGGAGGCCCTGCAGCACCGGCCCCACAGCCACGGCGCCCGCCGACTGCTGGACTGCCTTGTACGTGTTGTTGCCCGTGTTGAGGTCGGGGAAGATGAAGACGGTAGCCTGACCGGCGACCGATGATCCGGGAAGCTTCGACTTCGCGACCGAGGCGTCGACGGCGGCGTCGTACTGGATCGGGCCCTCCACTGGAAGCTCTGGCCGCAATTCCCGCACCAGCTCAGTGGCTCGGCGTACTTCGTCCACTGCGCCGCCTGAACCTGATTCGCCGGTCGAGTAGGAAAGCATGGCCACCCGTGGATCCACGCCGAACTGCTCAGCGGTCTCCGCCGAGGCCACCGCAATATCGGCGAGCTGCTCGTCGTTGGGATTGGGGTTGACGGCGCAGTCGCCGTAGACCAGTACGCGGTCGCTCAGCAGCATCAAGAAGACCGAGGACACGATCTTTACACCCTCCTTGGTCTTCACGAACTCCAGCGCCGGCCGAATGGTGTTGGCGGTGGTGTGCGCCGCCCCAGAGACCATGCCATCCACTTTCCCGAGCTGCACCATCATGGTTCCGAAGTATGCGCCTTCGAGCATACGTTCCCGGGCATTCTCGATTGACACGCCCTTGTGGGACCGCAGCCGCACGTACTCGGCGGCGAACTCTTCGCGCAAATCGGACGTCGCCGGATCAACGAGGGTGAGCCCGGACAGGTCGATGCCCTGCCCCGCTGCGAGCTCGCGGATCTTCGTCTCTGGCCCGAGAATGGTCAGATCGCAGACGTCCCGGCGGTGAAGGATCTCGGCGGCCCGAAGGATCCTCAGGTCCTCCCCCTCGGGGAGAACGATGTGGCGACGCTGGGACCGTGCCCGCTCGATCAGGTCGTGTAGGAACCGCAGCGGCGTCATGGTGAGCGCCCGGGGGAGTTCAAGCCGCTCAAGAAGCTCCTTCTCATCGACCTGGCGGGCCCAGGCGCCGAGGGCCGCCGCCGCCTTGCGCTTCAACCCGGTCGCAATTTCCCCGCGCACCTCACTGACCCGCCGTGCTGCGGTGTACGTGTCATCGTCGAGTGCAAAAACGGGGAAGGGCGCTTGCGCCAGCAGGGAAAGGATCGTGGAATCAGGGGCGAGACCACCGGTGAGGATCAGACCGGAGGGCACGGGGAATTCCGGTGAGAAGGAGGACGCAAGGGTTGCCACCATGACGTCGGCCCGATCTCCGGGGACGATCACCAGGGCCCCGTCGGTGAGCTTATGAAGAAAGTTTCCGACGTTCATAGCGGCGACCTTAATCGACGCGACGTCCCGTTCAAGGGTGGGGCTACCCGCAATCTGCCGGGCCCCGAGCGCGCGGGCCACCTCGCCGACGGTGGGCCGGGAAATCTCCGCAAGTTCCGGAATGACATACACGGGACGCCCGGACCGCCCGGGGCGGACCTGCGAGCTGATCTCAGCGACGGCGTCGTCCGCCGCCCGGTTGACCATCATCGCCAGCAGCGAAACCTGCGCGGCGTCCAGTTCGCGGCGGGCGACGTCGACGGCGTCGGCCGCTTCGGACACGGACATCTCCTTGGCGTTCACAACCGCCAGCACCATGGCGCCGAGATTGTTGGCGAGCCGAGCGTTCAGGTCGAACTCGAGCGGGGCGTCGTGCCCGCTGAGGTCGGTGCCTTCGACGATGATGACGTCGCAGTCCCGCGCGATCTCGCTGTAAATAGCGACGCACCGGGTGTCGATTTCTTCCCGCTGGCCTTTGACCAGGAGGGCCCGCGCCTCGGTGCGGGTGAGACCGCCGCGGGCGCGTGCCGGCGGAAGATCGAATGAGCGCTGCATCAGGTTGACCATCGGGTCCGCTTCCACGTCATCGCCTTCAACGATGGGCCTGAAGAACCCGACCCGGTCCGAATGCCGGTGGAGCATGTCCGCCAACCCCAGAGAGATGAGGGACTTACCTGAGCCTTCAGTCATGGCACTGACATATATTCCGCGAGTCATTGCCCCATCCTGCCAAACGGTGGACGACCTAGCCATGACGGCGGGCACATCCGGAGATTTTATCTCGCTGGCTCAGCACCAATCTTGCTGCAACCCCTTCCGCTGGGGTGCCGATATGCCAGACTTGGACCATGCTTGTAGCCTTCTCAGTTGCCCCAGCCGGAACCGGTGCCACCACGGCGGAGAACGCGGATGGTTCGGTCCACGACGCAGTGGCCGAAGCCGTCAGGATTGTCCGCGACTCGGGCCTGCCCAACCAGACGGATTCCATGTTCACCACGATCGAGGGTGAGTGGGATGAGGTGATGGACGTGATCAAGCGGGCCACCGCAGCAGTCGGCAAGTACGGCAGCCGCGTCTCACTGGTATTGAAGGCGGACATCCGCCCAGGCTATTCGGGTGAGCTGACCGGAAAAGTGGAACGCCTCGAGCAGGCCATTGACGAGATGGACGAGTACCAGGGCCATTCATGACTGGGTGGGCCGCCGTCGAACGTTATCTGGTGGACACGGTGGTCCACCCGGATGAGGCGCTGACCGGGGCAGTTGACGCGACGGCCGCTGCGGGGATGCCCGCCATCGAAGTCACCCCCACGCAGGGGAAATTCCTGATGCTGCTGGCACGGATTCAGGGCGCACGGCGAATCCTCGAAATTGGCACCCTCGGCGGATTCAGCACCATCTGGCTGGCCCGGGGCGTGCCCGACGACGGTCTAATCGATACCTGCGAGTACGAGCAGGCCCACGCCGAGGTGGCCCGCCAGAACCTGGATCAGGCCGGTGAGGGCCATAAGGTCACCATCCACGTGGGTGCAGCGCTCGACACCCTTCCCACTCTGACCGGACCCTACGACCTGTTCTTCATTGATGCCGACAAAGCGAACAACCCGCGTTACCTGGACTGGGCGATCAGGTTGTCCCGGCCAGGCAGCGTGATCGTCCTCGACAACGTGGTGCGCGGCGGAACCATCCTTGAAACGAACGGTGATGACGCGGTGCGGGGCACCCGGGAAGCGCTGGAACTGCTGGGCAGCCACCCCCAACTGGAGGCAACCGCTATCCAGACCGTCGGGTCCAAGGACTGGGACGGGTTTGCGGTGGCCGTGGTCGTTGCCGCCGCGGCATAAACTGGGCGGGTGATTTTTTCCATCCGCCGGGCGTCGCCCGACGACGCAGAAACCTACTCCCGCACCCACCTGCAGGGCCTGCACGAGACCTATGCGCGGATCATGCCACCCCAGTTTCACGCGCACTACGACGCCGAACTGCCTGCCCTGATCGCCAAGCGGCGGGCTGCGCTCGAGGCCGGTGCCTCCAGCTGGGTGGCGTTCGACGAGGCTGGGACGGCCGTGGGCATCGCAACGTCGGGGCCGGGCCGGGATGAGGATCGTCCCGACTTCGAGTTGCACCACATTTACACCCTCGCCGCGTCCCACGGCACCGGGTTGGGCCAGCGGCTTTTGGATACCGCCATCGAAAACCGGGCCGCCTACCTGTGGATTCTCAACGGGAACCCGCGGGCCGAACGCTTCTATCGGCGGAACGGCTTCGAGCCGGACGGCACGGACACTCTCTGCGGGCCCACCTGGCACCACCGGCCGATGTTCCGGATGCACCGCCAGTAATGGTGGCCGTCCGGGCGGCTAGCATGGCACCTATGCCCATATTCCTGGTTCGGCGCGCCCTTCCCGACGACGACGAACTCCTCGGAGTGGCGCTCGCCCGCTCAACCCGGGATGCCGGCATGATCGCCGACTGGCTGACCACTTCTAAGGTGGGGCGGCAGTAATGGGACGGCAGAGACCGGCCCGGCCCGGCGACCCGAAGGCCCAGCCCGATCAGGCCGACTCAGGACCGGTTGCCGGAACCTACGACATTGACACCGGCACCTGCGAAGTGGAACCCGACCCGTTCAACCCCAACGGCTGGATCCTCAAGGTCAACGGAGTACCCAGTTCGCACATCGATCTCAGCGACCCGTTGCGCCTGGACTTCGAATACATGAGGTGGATCGCGGCACTGGTCGAATCCCAGCGACGCGACGGCGGGCCCCTGCGGGCGCTCCACCTCGGCGGCGGAGCCTGTTCGCTGGCGCGGTACTTCGCCGCATCGGTGCCGGAGGCTCGTCAGGTGGTGGTGGAACTCGATGGCAGACTTGCCGGGTTGGTGCGGGACTGGTTTGACCTCCCGCGTGCCCCGCTGGTGCGCATCAGGGTGGGCGAAGCCCGCGAGGTAACGGAATCCCTCACCGCCGGAAGCCGCGATCTGATCATCCGCGATGTTTTTGCGGGCAGCAAAACCCCACGGCCGTTGACCACCCTTGAGTTCACCCAGCACGCCAAGAGGGTGCTCAGTGAAAACGGCCTCTATCTGGTCAACTGCGGTGACTCACCGGACCTCGCCGGCGCCCGCCGGGAGGCGGCCACCATCGGTGAGGCATTTTCTTACACTGCAGTGATCGCTGACCCAGCCATGCTGAAGGGACGACGGTATGGCAACGTCATCATCGCCGGCAGCGAGACACCACTGGATCAGGATCCGGGGCTGGCTCGCGTGTTGCTGGGCGGGGGAGTACCAGCTCAGGTGTGGGACGACGCCCGGGTGCGGAAGTTCAGCAACGGCGCGCAGGTCCTCCACGATCAGTGACCCTGCAGCCGGGCGAAGGTAGTCAGAACCGGATCGCGGATCTGCCCAGCAGGTGATCTTCGTAGGCTGCAGTAGCATCGCGGAGGGCCGCAACAACCACAGCTACGGCTGGCTGCCGCAGTGAATCCGGTCTGGCGACCAGCCAGTAGCCGAGCCGCTCGGCGATCTCGGCAGGAAGAAGACGGACCAGATCATCATGCCGGTCTGCCATGAAACAGGGCAGGAGCCCAATCCCGGCGCCAGCCCGGGTAGCCTCCACATGGACAAAGACATTGGTGGAACTGAGCGAATCCTTCATGGTCGGCAGTAACCGCCGAGGGGTGTCGAGACTGTCCACCTGCAGCATCGAATCAATGAAGTAGACCAACTGGTGCTCAGCTGCCTCGACGACACTGCGCGGGGTGCCCCATTCGGACAGGTACTCCCGGGAGGCGTAGAGGCCCAGCATGTATTCACCCAACCGGAACGCCTCAGCGCGATGCACCTGAGGTTCACCGACCACCACCTCAAGATCGAGTCCGCTGCGGGTCTGCGAGGCGCGGCGAGTGGCGGCGACTATCTCGACGGACAGTCGGGGATGCTCCCGCCGCAGCCTGGCGAACGCTGGCGCGGCGATGTAGGCGCTGAATCCGTCGGTGGCGCTCATCCGGACGACGCCGGCTACCGGGGCGTCGTCGTCGCCGTCGGCCAACCCATTCACCGCTGATGCGACCCGCTCAGCTGCGGCGACCGCTCGAAAACCCAACTCGGTGAGCTCCCACCCACCGCTGGCCCGAACCAGGACATGACCGCCGAGGCTTTTCTCCAGGGCAGCGATCCGCCGGGACACAGTCGTGTGGTTCAGCTCCAGCGCCTCGGCGGCAGTAGTGAACCGGCCGCTGCGGGAGACGGTCAACAGAATCAACAGGTCGCTGGGGTTGGGAAAGCTCATATCTGCATTTTCGCAGTATCGAGGTGCGGAGTTGGTCATTGAAGCGGTCAACATCTGCAGCAATACTCAATGAGGTTGTTCCTGGGGTGACGCCTGTCACAGTACCCAGTAGGCATAGTGTCACCGTCGACACAGAAGGAGAAAGCCATGAGCGTCAATCAACGCTCCACCCAGTCCGGCCCGCAGGGAACCCCGGGGCGCGACCGTACCGACGAGTCAGGTCTGAAAAAAGTTGTCGCAGCCTCGATGGTCGGGACAGTTGTCGAATGGTACGAGTTTTTCCTCTACGCCACCGCCGCCACCCTGGTCTTCGCGGTGGTGTTCTTCCCCAACGCGGCGACCCCGCTCGATGGGATCATCGCAGCGTTCCTGACCTACGCCGTCGGCTTCATCGCCCGTCCGCTCGGCGGGATCTTCTTCGGCCAGATTGGAGACAAGCTCGGCCGCAAGCACACCCTCCAGGTGACCATCATCCTGGTCGGTGTAGCGACCTTCCTGATGGGCTGCCTTCCGGGCTACAACACGATCGGGTACTGGGCTCCGGCCCTGCTGGTAGTCCTGCGCTTCGTGCAGGGCTTCGCCGTCGGCGGTGAATGGGGTGGCGCCGTTCTGCTGGTTGCCGAGCACAGCCCCAACAAGTCCCGCGGGTTCTGGGCCAGTTGGCCGCAGGCGGCTGTTCCCGTCGGCAACCTCCTGGCAACCGTGGTTCTGCTGACCATGTCGTTCATCCTTCCCGAAGACGAATTTCTGGCCTGGGGCTGGCGGGTAGCGTTCTGGCTATCAGCGGTCATCGTGGTCATTGGTTACTACATCCGGACGCACGTCAGTGAAGCGCCGATCTTCCTTGAGGCACGTGAACAGGTTGAGCGCGAGAAGTCGATCAACTACGGGGTCCTCGAGGTAGTTAAGAAATACCCCAGGGGAATCCTGGGCGCCATGGGCTTGCGCTTTGCCGAGAATATTCTTTACTACATCATCGTCAGCTTCTCGATCGTCTACCTGAAGACCGTCCATGAATACGACACCAGCCAGCTCCTCCTCGCGCTGCTGATCGCCCACGTGGTCCACTTCCTGGTGATTCCCCAGGTGGGCCGGCTGTCTGATCGTTTCGGCCGCAAACCTGTCTACCTTGCCGGGGCGATTCTCGGCGCCACCTGGGCATTCTTCGCCTTCCCGATGTTTGACACCCAGAACCCAGTGATCATCATCCTGGCCGTCACCATCGGCCTGTGCTTCCACGCACTGATGTACGCGGGACAGCCAGCCATCATGGCTGAAATGTTCCCCACCCGCATGCGGTATTCGGGGGTTTCCCTCGGCTACCAGGTGACATCGATTATTGCCGGGTCGATGGCGCCGATCATCGCGACGACCATCCTTCAGGAGACCGGTTCCTGGGTGGGGGTTGCGCTCTACGTCCTGGGTGCGTGTGTGGTGACCGGCATCGCCGTCGTCACCCTAAAGGAAACCAAAGGAATCTCACTGCGCGACGTCGACGCCGCGGACGCGGAGCGCCACGGCATCCCGGTTCCGAACGGTACTGCCTGATGGCATCCACACAGGTGAAGGTGCCGGCCCAGCCACCGACCCAGCGGACGGTTGAGGCGGCGCGTCCGGGCAGAACTACCGGCGAGCAGCCGCTCGCCGGGCGCCGGGCGCTCGTGACCGGCGGTGCCAGCGGGATCGGAGCGGCTACCGTCCGGGCGTTTGCCGCTCAGGGTGCGCACGTGACCGTCGCGGACCGCGATGGTGACGGCGCCGCCGCGCTGGCCGAGGAAGTGAATGGCGAATCGTGGACCGTGGACCTGCTGAGTACCGGGGAGCTTGAGGACCTCAGCCTCGACGTCGACATCCTCGTCAACAACGCCGGTATCCAGGCGGTACAGCCAATCCACAAGTTTGACCCAGCCGACTTCCGACGGATCCACACGCTGATGTTGGAGGCACCCTTCCTGCTGATCCGAGCCGCGCTGCCCGCGATGTACGACAGAGGCTTCGGCCGGATCATTAACCTGTCCTCAATCCACGGGCTGCGGGCGTCGCCGTTCAAGGCGGCCTACGTGTCGGCGAAGCACGGGTTGGAGGGCTTGTCCAAGGTGACGGCGCTGGAGGGTGGCGAGTACGGCGTCACCAGTAACTGCGTGAACCCCGGATATGTCCGCACCCCGCTGGTCGAAAACCAGATCACTGACCAGGCGCGTCTGCACGGGATCTCCGAGGAAGACGTGCTGTCCACCATCATGCTCACGGAAAGTGCCATCAAACGGATGGTCGAACCGGAAGAAGTGGCAGCTCTGGTGTGCTGGCTGGCGTCCGACGTGGCAGGCATGGTGACTGGTTCGTCGTATGTGATGGACGGGGGCTGGTCCGCGCGCTGACGGTCAGCCTGGGCTGGCCTCTACCGCGGGACCAGCCCAGTACTATCGCAGACCCAGCGCCAGTTCGATCGGTCCAATACCGAAAAACACCACAAATGCGCCCGCCACAACCCACATCAGGGGGTGAATTTCCCGGGCTCGACCCTGGAAAGTGCGGACCAGCACATAGGCAATGAACCCGGCGCCCAGGCCGTTGGCAATCGAGTATGTGAACGGCATCAGGATGAAGGTCAGGAACGCGGGGATCGCAACCCCCCAGTCCTGCCAGTCGATGCGGCCTACCTGTGCCACCATCATGAACCCGACGACGACGAGCGCCGGCGCCACGGCTTCGAACGGCACCAGGGAGATCAGGGGGGTGAAGAACATCGCCAGCAGGAACAGCACGCCGGTGACGATGTTGGCGATACCGGTGCGGGCGCCTTCACCGATACCAGCTCCCGATTCGACGTAGATCTGGTTTGAGGACACCGACCCGGCACCGCCGGCGACGGCGCCGAGGGCATCGACCACCAGGACCCGGTTGACGCCGGGAATGTTGCCCTTCTTGTCCACGAGCTTTGCCTCGTTGGCGAGGCCCACCATGGTGCCCATGGCGTCGAAGAAGATGCTCAACAGGATGGTGAACGTGAGCAGCAGGGCCGCGGTCGCCCCGATGGTGCTGAAGGCGCCGAACAGGCTCACGTTGCCGATCAGTGACAGATCAGGAACTCCCACCCAGGCCCCGGTCGGAAGTTCGGGGACCACCAGGGACCAGCCCTGAGCGTTGGTTCCGTCCGGGCCAACGCTTGGCCCGACGTCGGCCACTGCTTCAATGCTGACGGCGAGAATGGTTGACGCAATGACACCGATCAGGATCCCGCCTCGCACCTTGCGGACCACCAACGCGATGGTCAGAATCAGACCGAAGACAAACACCAGGGTGGGCCAGCCCAGCAGTGCCCCTTCGAAACCGAGACCCACTGGCACTGTGGTTTGAGCGACATCCGGCACCCGCCTGACGAATCCAGCATTGACGAGTCCGATGAGCGCGATGAAGAGGCCGATACCGACCACAATTGCGGTTTTGAGGCTTTCAGGGACTGCGTTGAATACTGCGGTCCGGAATCCGGTGAGAACCAGGATGAGCATGGTGAGGCCAGCCAGCATCACTAGACCCATGACCTGCGGCCAGGTGAGTTCAGGGTTGGTGGCGACGGTGATGGCCACGAAGGCGTTGACGCCGAGGCCGGTCGCGAGGGCAAACGGGTACTTGGCCCAGGCGCCCATCACGATGGTCAGGATTCCTGCGACCAATGCCGTCACGGCTGCGACCCGTTCGAAGCCCAGCTCGGCGCCCGATGAATCGGCCCCGGCAAGGATCAGCGGGTTGAGGACAACGATGTAGCTCATGGCGAAGAAAGTTGCCACTCCGCCGCGGATCTCCCGGGACATAGTGCTACCGCGGTGGGTTACTTCGAAATAGCGGTCCAGTACGGAACCCTTTTTGAGCATGGTCATTCCTCGAACGGTGGGGGGTGTGGTCTGCGGATCGAGTCTATCCGCTCGACGCCGGGTGCACCGCTTCTCCCAGCGTGCTGACAGGCCCGCCACGTAGAGTTGACACATGAGTACTACCTACCCCGCTGCACGCTCCGTCGTCGATCATTCGTTCCTGAGGATCGCCGCCCTACTGGCCGCGATGTTGCTGGTGGCCTTGATGGCTGTCCTCGGGTCCGCCCCGGCAGCCAATGCCCATGACGAGATGACCGGCAGCACCCCTGAGCCAGGGGCGAGCGTCGAGATGCTTCCCGAGGTGGTGGAGTTGACCTTCTCCAATGTGCCGTCGGGGATTGGGTCGGAGGTCGAGGTCCTCGACGCAAACGGCGAGAATTGGGCCGAAGGTGACGTGGCAATCATTGACCGGGTGGCCAGCCAGCCGCTCCGCGCTGATGCGCCAGCGGGTGAATACACAGTGAACTGGCGGGTAGTCTCCTCGGATTCCCATCCCATTGAAGGCACCTTCGCGTTCACCGCGACGGCGGGCGGGGCCGCGCAGCCCTCGGTCGCCGCTGCCAACACCCAGGGGCCAATTGAAATCGAGGAGTCAGAGCAGGCTGCACAGGGTGATTTCCCGTGGAGCATCGTGGTGATGGTCGTGGTCCTGATCGCGCTGGCCGTGGTCCTGGCCGTAACCGCCCGGAAGAAGCTACGTCAAGGCGCCGACGCTTAGCTCTGCTGTGAAGTTGTAGGGCCAAAATTCATTCGCAAAAGCCATCATTCTTACCGGAGCTTATTAGGTCGCTATTTGCATTGCTGTCGGCAAACGGGCGCCCTCGTATATAACGAAAGAACATCGATTCGCTGGCATGAATCAGCCGGCTACTTCTTCTTCAAAAATCCCTGAGTTCATCGGGATCGGACGCCCTCCGACGGTTCGGGTCGGCCCTGAAGCAGCGTGCCTGGAAGTCGGTCTTGAGGTGCCACCCGGGGTTTTTCCGCGTCCGGGACGAGCTGTCACCGGTATATTGGGTTACTCAATACCGCCGATAGTGATCGCCGAATTTGGATTAGGGCAATTGTTGCCCGTCCGTTGTCTGCAAATGTGCAGACCATTTTCCGATTTTGTAGCGGTGCAGAGGGGTAGCAATCTTTTTGCCTTAGCCTCTTTGAGCCAGCGCACCTTGTGGTGCCATTCAGCGTTCCGTAGCAAGTGTAAATTGAGCTGCCGCAGGCTGCGCAAATCAAAAGCAACGTAGAGCGAGGAGCAAGATAACTGTGCCAGTCATTGAGGCCCGCGAGGTCTATAAGGTCTTCGGACACAGGCCCGAACGTGCCGTCGATCGGATGCGGGCTGGCGCTAGCCGCGAGGACCTCCGCAAGGACAACCTGACCCCGGCCGTTATCGACGCCAGCTTTGACGTCGCCGAGGGCGAAATCTTCGTTGTAATGGGCTTGTCCGGGTCCGGAAAGTCGACGCTGATCAGAATGGTGAACGGCCTCCTGATGCCGACGGCAGGCACGATGAAGGTCGCCGGTGAGGACATCACCCGGTTGAAGGGCAAGGACCTCCGGCGTGTGCGGAGGGAGAAGGTCAGCATGGTTTTCCAGCATTTCGCGCTCCTTCCCCACCGCACAGTTGGTGAGAACGCCGCCTACGGGCTGAAGGTGCAGGGGCTGAACCGGTCTGAACGTGAGAAAAAGGCTGAGGTGGCCTTGCAGATGGTCGGCCTTGAGGGCTGGGGCGGGTCACTTCCGGGAGAACTCTCCGGCGGGATGCGGCAGAGAGTGGGTCTGGCACGGGCTCTTGCAGCCGGGACCGACGTCATGCTGATGGATGAGGCGTTCAGCGCACTCGATCCGCTCATTCGACGCGAAATGCAGGACCAGTTGGTTGACCTGCAGCACCAGCTTGGCAAAACCATCCTGTTCATCACCCACGACCTCAACGAGGCGATGCGCCTGGGCGACAGGATAGCGATGATGCGCGACGGGCGGATTGTGCAGATCGGCACCACTGAACAAATCCTCAACGACCCTGCCAACGACTACGTTGCGAAGTTCGTACAGGACGTGGATCGCACTCGGGTGCTCACCGCATCGGCCGTGATGGAGCAGCCCGTCGCACTGCTCGGCAGCGAACAGGGCCCACGCGCCGCACACAAGCTTCTACGCGAGCACCAGCTGTCCAGCCTGATGGTTGTCGGCCGGGACAAGACCCTGCACGGGATCGTGCATGAGCACGACGTTGCCGCCGCCGTCGCAAAGGGCACAGACAATCTTGACGGACTGCTTCGCTCCGCGGCGACGGTCCGCCTTGACACCCCACTCGCCGACCTAATGACAGCCGCTGCTGAAAGTGTCGTGGCACTCGCAGTCGTCGATGACCGGGGGCGGCTAAGCGGTGTGATTCCGCGGGTTACGCTCCTCAATGCCCTGGGCGACCCCAACGCGACAGTTGAGCATGTTGGACCCGATCAGGAGGTAATGGCGTGAGCCTGATGACCAGCCGCACCGACGGTGAAATTGTGCCCCGCATTCCTGTCGGCGAAGGGATCGAGACCGTCTTCGACTGGGTCGACGACAATCTCGGCGGGTTCTTCCAGGCAGTACGTGACGTCGTTCTCGGTGCCACCGACGGACTGGCTGACCTACTGAACTCCCCGGCGCCCCTCGTGCTTGTGGCCTTGTTATCACTACTGGCCTGGTTGGTGAAGGACTGGAAGTTCGCCGTCGTGTCATTCGTGGGTTTGGCCTTCATCATCAGCGTTGATCAGTGGGAAAACGCGATGACAACGTTGGCTTTGGTCCTCATCGCCACCTTCATCGCGCTCGTGATCGCTATTCCACTCGGCATCGCGGCAGCGAAATCCGCTGCGGTGAGTAACGCGATCCGCCCGGTAATGGACCTGATGCAAACCATGCCAGCCTTCGTCTGGCTGGTGCCCGTGGTGACGCTGTTCAGCATCGGTCCCGCCGGTGGTGTGGTTGCGACAGTCATCTTCGCCCTGCCGCCGGGAGTGCGCCTGACCGAACTAGGTATCCGTCAGGTCGATTCCGAGGTGGTCGAGGCCGGACATGCGTTCGGCAGCACACCAGGACACATCCTGCGCGGCATCCAGATCCCCTTGGCGCTACCGACGATCATGGCCGGCGTCAACCAGGTAATCATGCTTGCACTCTCGATGGCGGTCATCGCCGGGCTCGTGGGCGCCGGCGGCCTCGGCGGTGCCGTCACCTCCTCGATCGCGCAACTCGATATCGGTCTGGGCTTCGAAGCCGGATTGTCGGTGGTGGTCCTCGCGATCTTCCTCGACCGGGTCACTGCTGCCGTCGGAGATGGTAGATCCGACCGTGACCGCCGCGTTCTCGGCGCCTTGGGTCGGTTGTTCGGTCGTCCCGAAAACAAGCCAGTTCCGCTCGCCACAAAATCTTGACCCTCCAACCAATCCTCGGGCGCCGGTTTAGAAGGCGCCCTCCGATGAATAAGGAAAGAAGATCAATGACTAACAAATTACGTACCCGCCGGGTCGGAGTACTTGCTGCACTGATGACTGTTGCGCTCGGCGCAACAGCATGCGGTGGATCGGATGCCCCAAGCGACGAGGGATCCGAAGCCGCGGCCCAATCCATCACGCTGGGTATCATCCCCTCCTGGACCGACGGGCTGAGCACCGCCTACCTCTGGGAGAACATCCTTGAAGCCGAAGGCATCGACGTCGAGATTCAGGAATTGAGCGAGGCCGCGCCGCTCTACACGGGCCTCTCCAACGGAGATGTCGACGTTTACCCCTCGGGCTGGTCCGAAGCGACGCACGCCGAGTACATGGAAGAGTATGGCGACGACATTGAGGATCTTGGCGCCTACTACGACAACGCCAAACTGACTTTCGCCGTGCCGGAATACACCGATATCGATTCGATCGCGGATCTGACCGGGAACGCCGACATGTTCGACGGACGGATCGTGGGTATCGAACCAGGAGCCGGCCTGACGGCGGTGACCAAGGACAGCGTTATGCCAACGTATGGCCTTGAGGAGGACTACGAGCTGGTTGAGTCATCCACGACGGCGATGCTGACGGAGCTGCAGAGCGCCGTCGATGCCGAGGAGGACATCGTGGTGACCCTGTGGAAGCCGTTCTGGGCCAACAGTTCCTTCCCGCTGAAGGACCTCGAAGACCCTGAGGCAGCGCTTGGCCCGGTAGAAGGACTGCACACGTTGGCGCGGACCGGATTCACCGAGGACTTCCCCGAGATCGCCGAAATGATGACCAACTTCAAGCTGGACGACGACCAGTACGGTCAGCTTGAGAACCTCGTTGTCAACGAGTTTGGGTCGGGCCAAGAGGCTGAAGCCGTCGAGCAGTGGCTCGAGGAAAACCCTGACTTCATTGATGGGCTCAAGGGCTAACCCTCTCGATATCCCCAAGGGCTACCGCCTGTTGACGGGAGGACCGGATACTTCCGGTCCTCCCGTCGTCGTCGGTGGCCAGATGAGCGCGTGGCCAGGGGAGAGCCTAGGTGCCGAGTGCCCGGGTCGGCGACAGCCGTAGCGGAGGGTGCTGAACAATCGCAGCACTGACCAGTTTCGCTTGCCTGACAATTTCTCGGGTGCTGGGGCTGAGCAGCTCGCCGACTCCCACCAGATGCAGGCCAATCGCCCGCGCTGCAGCCTTGAGGTCGTTGCCAACCGCCAGACCAAGCGACAGCAGGAACCGCCGCAACTGGTTCTGCGGGTACTTGGTTAGCACCACATGGTCGGCCAGTAGCACGCCGCTTCCGGTTTGCACCGCCCATTTCTTGGCGCCGAGCACAGGGGCGGGCAACAACTTCGAATGGCCCACCACGCACAGATTCTCGGCGATGGTGCTGTGCCGGATGTCCAATGAATGGCTGCTCGCATAACCGCGCAGCAGCCGAAGCAGCTCTGTTCGTTCCGAGAGGGACACCGAATCGGTCATCACCGTACGGGACAGCTGCCCGGTATCGAGCGGGTCCATGCATTCCACAACGATTGACTCGATCCCCCGACGACTGAGTTCGCTGGCCACAGCCAATCCCGAAAGACCCGATCCAATGACAACCGTGGTGGTGAGCTCCGCACCGCCGTGCACGTCTGAGCGCGAGGCACCGGTTCCGGGCGACGGTGAACTCACAGGGTAGACCTCCGAAAGGGAAGGGTTAGTTCCGCACAGCCCGGCGCCTCTTCCGGGCTGTGCGGACACTTGGCTGCGAACGGGTCAACCAAGCGCATTTCGTTACACCTGAGCAAAATGTGGCTCATTCAAGTAACGATTTCTCGAAGCCTATATAACTTTGACCACGGTGAATAGTCCTATGCGGAAGAGTAAGGTTTGAAATAGTTTGGCGGCGATCGAGGATCGCTGATCCGGCGCCGGTAGTTGTGACCGCAGGGAGGCAGGGCCATGGAAAAGGCACAGTCTGAAAATGGTGTGAACAGTCTCTACGGCAGCGGCATTGTGGTGGGGGTGGACGGCTCTGATCAGAGCCAGTGCGCCCTGGTCTGGGCGGCCCATGAGGCGGCGCGTCGAGGTACCCGCCTCAGCGTCGTCACTGCCTACACGGTGCCGGTGTTCGCGGCCTCAAGCATGGATGCCGGGTACGCCACAATTGACGACGCCGTCATCCGTGAGGGTGCGGAGGCGGTGCTCAAACAGGCAGTCGAACGTCTCCAGGGACTCCCCGTGGATATTGATCCACGGGTGGAGGCCGGAGACGCTGCGGGCGTCCTCCTGGAGCTGTCCGAGGAAGCCGAACTGATCGTCGTTGGGTCCCGTGGCAGAGGAGGTTTCGTCGGGCGCCTCCTGGGCTCGGTCAGCAGCGCGGTCCCGGCCCACGCAAAATGCCCGACGGTCGTTATCCCCCTCTGCGCCGCACGTCGGCTCACTGAAGCGGGAGTCGAGCCGCCGAAGGGGAAGGGGGAGCCGGGACCCACGGCAGACCAGGTGGAGCAGGTTGTGGTGGTGGGAGTGGACGGCTCGGAGCAGGCGCGGATGGCGTCGCTTGCTGCCGCGGAGCAGGCCGTATCCAGAGGGATGCCACTGCGGGTGGTCTGCTCGTTGCCGCCCTTCACCGGATCCCTTGCCTGGGTTCCCGCACCGTTGGACCGTGAAGCCCTCCACGCGGACATCCGCATCTCGCTGAACGCAGGAAGGGAGTGGCTGCAGAGCCACTTTCCGAGCCTCGATATCTCGGTGGAGTTGCTCGACGGTCCACCGGTTGAGGTGCTGATCGAGAGTTCACGGACGTCCGAGCTGCTGGTAGTCGGCACCCGGGGACGTGGCGGGTTTGCCGGAATGCTGCTCGGCTCCACCAGCCAGGGTGTTCTCCATCACGCGAAGGGCCCAGTGCTGGTTGTCCCGGATGGCAATGATCCACGGTTGCTTGACCGGGAGAACTTCGGGCCGATGGTGGCCCCAACCAGCTAGTTCAAATACCGTCAGTTCTCTGTGCCGGGCGGTGAGGCTCGGCACAAAGAACTAGAACCTTGCGACCAGCGGGTACAGGTTCGGCATGCCGCCCATGTGCGCCAGATCGGTCACGAGAATTCCCTGCGATTCGTTGAGCGCGTTCACTACCCTGTTGTTCCCGATGTAGATGCCAACATGGTAAAAATTCCCTGGCGATCCCCAGAACACCAGGTCACCCGCCTGAGCCTGTGCCAGCGGGACATGGTTGGAGCTGGCTGCATATTGTGCGGTGGCTACCCGTGGCAGGGAGATACCGGCAGAGGCGAATGCCTGCTGCACGAGTCCCGAGCAATCGAATCCCCGCGGTCCTGCACCGCCCCACTGGTAGAAGTGTGGGGAACCAGTCTTGGACATGGCGTAGCTGATCGCGGCCGACACCGATCCGCCGTTTGAGGGTGGTGGGGCAGGTGCGGGTGCCGGCGCGGGAACGGGCGCAGGTGCGGGTGCCGGTGCGGGCGCGGGTGCGGGCGCGGGCGGGCGGGGTGACGGAGTGGCCGGTGGCGCTGGGGCGGGCGCGGGTGTTGTTGGCGCGGGTGTCAACGGTGCCGGTGTTGACGGCGCCGGGGCTGAGGGACTCGGCCGATTTACCGCTGGCGTAGTGGGATTAGGTGCCGGCGCCTCGGAGGCGGGTGCCGGTGGGCGAATTGCGGCGGGTGCGGCCTGCTGGACGGCCAATGGCGATCCCTCGGACCGCTGCGTCTCCGCGGCGGCTGCGGCACGCCCGGACTCAGCGATGATGCGAGCAAGCTCTTCCTCGCGCTGTTGCTCCTCAATCCCTGAAATGCGCTGCTCTTCGAGTGCTGCTGTGGTGTTGCGCAGCGAGGCCAGCTGGTCAACCAGAACGGTGCGCTCCGCCTGCCGCGACTCGACCAGTTGGGCTGCGGCGTCTGTGGCCCGCTGGTTGTCTTCCCCGGCTAGTTGGGCAGTCTCGGCCGCGTCTGCTGCCGACTGTCGGGCAGCGGCAGCGTCCAGACGGAGTGCCTCCCACGTCTTGGCAGCGGTCTGTGCGTTTGTGAAGGTTGTGGCCCGGTTGGCTGACAAGCCGTACATGGTGGAGGCCCGGGACATAATCTCGTCGGGGTTCTCTCCACTGAGCAGCATCGTCATCCCGGGGGTAACGCCGCCCGACCGATACAGGTCGCCAGCCAACTGCCCCACCTCAACTGCTGCGGCGTCGTGGGTCAGCGCTGCCTCTTCGGCAAGGGCAGTGGTTGCAACAGCGGTGGCGCGTCGCTCGTCCAGGGCAGCGAGTGCATCAACGTAGGCACCCTGAGACTGCATCGCCGTTGTCTGTGCATCCTGAAGGTTTGCCGTGGCTTCGGCGAGGATTCCTTCGATCTCGCCCACCAATGCGGCTTTCGCCGTCGTGCTGTCCAGCGCGTCGGCGATCTCGGCTTCCGTGGGAATTGCGTTCGTCTCGGGGGCGGCCACTCCCGGAGCCAAGCCAACACCACTGAGTAGGACTGTCGTGGCGAGGACACCGACTGCTCTAAAGGAGCGCATGCGCCGCTTTCCTGATGACTGCACTATTCCCCAAATCTTCGCGCGGCGTATTACACAACAGTCACGACAGTAATGGGATGCATGTCACTTTAGCAACATTAGCCACACAGGTACCCTAAACAACAGAAGTGTCATTTGATGGCGTTTGATCACGGCGTGTCGCGAAAGCGTTGGAAATTCAAGCGTGCTGGCGGCTTTCGTGAATGGCGTGCTCCGCAGGCTCGATCTGGAAGGTGCAATGCTGGGTATCGAAATGGTTACGGAGGCAGTGGGTCAGCCGATCGAGCACTCGGTCCACGCCGTCTGCGTTGAGGGTGGCTTCGTCTACCACCACGTGGGCTGAAAACACCGGCACACCGGAGGTGATAGTCCACGCGTGAATGTCATGGACGCCGACGACGCCGTGCACCCCAAGGATGTGACTGCGAATCATCTCCGAGTCCACGCCCTTCGGCGCCGATTCGAGCAGTACGTTGATGACATCCCTGAGGAGGCTCCAGGCCCGCGGCAGGATCATCAGCGCGATGGCTATCGACGCGAAGGTGTCGGCGGGAAGATAGCCGGTCGTTGCAATCACGACGGCGGCAACGATCACCGCTACGGAGCCCAGCAGGTCACCGAGCACCTCCAGGTACGCGCCGCGGAGGTTGAGGCTTTCGGCTTGCCCTCGGCGCAGAATGAGCAGGCAGACGAGGTTGGCGAGGGCTCCAACCACAGCCGTGATGATCATGATGTCGGAACGGATGTCGGGGCTCGTGTTGAAGCGGCGTAGCGCTTCGATCAGGATCACGACGGCGATCACCACCAGAATGATCGCATTCGCGAGTGCCGCCAGGACCTCTGCCCGCTGGTACCCGTAGGTACTTCGCCGGGTGGCGGGGCGGGTGGCTATCCAGGAAGCGAGGAGGGCAATTGAGACGCCGGTGGCGTCGGACAGCATGTGCCCGGCATCGGCGAGCAGGGCGAGTGACCCGGACCAGATGGCCCCGACCACCTGGACCAGCACAATCGTCAGGGTGATTGCGACGACGATGACCAGCTTCCGGCGATGCTTGCCGGTCGCCGTGCCCTGGGGTAATCCGTGATCGTGCCCGTTCATAAAAACAAGTATCCGCTGTCGGGTCGAGGATGTGCGAGCAGGACTATCCCCAACCGAGCTCGTGCAGCCGCGCGTCGTCAATCCCGAAATGGTGGGCCACCTCATGGATAACCGTGATCAGGATTTCGTCAATGAGTTCCTCACGGCTGTCACAGTGCCGCAACAACGGCTGCCGGAAGATGCTGATGCTGTCCGGGAGGGATCCCGCGTCCCACCAGGAATCCCGTTCGGTCAATGGGGTGCCTTCGTAGAGCCCGAGGAGTTCGGTGTCGGGATCCTCGCCGGGGCCCGGCTCGTACTCTTCACGCACAAAGATGGCGACGTTGTTCATGGTGCTCATCAAATCTTCGGGGATCTGGTCGATCGCGTCATCCACGGCTGACTCGAAGTCTGCAAGGGTCATTTCGATGGGCACACCAACGACTGTACCGTCGGGAAAGGTCCGCCGACGGGTTCGTTTTGTGGAATCGCGAAACAGGCCCTATAGTTTTATAGGTCCACAGCAGGGGAAAATTCTTGCCTCGTGTGGTCCTGGCCCCCATCGTCTAGCGGCCTAGGACACCGCCCTTTCACGGCGGCGGCACGGGTTCGAATCCCGTTGGGGGTACGCAAGAGCAGGCTGGTTTCGGAGCACTTCGAGGCGGTCAAGAAGCGGCAGAGATGCTGGTAGGCTGAAGCTCTTGCAAAAAAGCAAGGCCCTGTAGCGCAGTTGGTTAGCGCGCCGCCCTGTCACGGCGGAGGTCGCGGGTTCAAGTCCCGTCAGGGTCGCTCAGGTTCATCAGTTTCGACTGGTTGACCGCGGTGACTGTCGTAGGATAGTTGCACGGCTCTGTAGCTCAGTTGGTAGAGCGTTCGACTGAAAATCGAAAGGTCACCGGATCGACGCCGGTCGGAGCCACCAGCTAAAACCCCCGGATTATCCGGGGGTTTTTTCTTTTTTCTAACAGTTTGCGGCCCCGCATAAATACCGCACTTTTAAATCCGAGCTTCAGGCCGCCAGCCCATAATGTTGGCAGACCGCGTTGATCCCCTAATGGTCGTTATCCAGCCGCCTTGGGCCACGGATGGATGCTCCTGATCGAGGTAGTCGGAGGTCTCAGGTGCGGGCAATTTATCCTGTCGAAGATCGTTGCTACGGCTATACGAACGAATGTGTAATCAACTCGGGAGGCCGAGCATGTCACGGCGATCCCGGATCTCCCGGTATTTATTGGACTGGTGTCTCGAAAGGTCGCCAGGATGGTCTCGAACCCACGGTTTCGCGGCGGTGGGAGCCGTAGGCCCAGATCGGGAATCTGTGCCTACGGCACTCCGGAGAACTACGCACCAAAGAATTTGCAGATTCCTGACCGGAAGGGGATCGGTGTCGATCGGATAGCGTCCATTGAGAACCACCTGGAGGCCATTCACTCCCCGGGCATCAGCACTGCGCCTGAATTAGGTGACACGCCTAGAGCAGGAGACGCAAACCACGGCCGAGGACTCATGAGACCTCTCAGCGAACTGGGCCGAACGCCCGAAAGGTAGACGCGGCAACCCGAAGAAACGGCAGCTCGATATCGTACCGACGAACTGGACGCTCAAACCGCCGCCAGCAGCTTCCCGGCACTGGGAGCCAACGGAAACTGTGATAGCTCCTGCCGAATCTCCTCCCCACCCTGGACCGACCCAAGGTGGGGAGGATTTTGATCCCAGGGCGGTCGATGTCATCCTGCATCGGCTTACCTGGGACCCCTATCGCACGCCTCAGTGCACGACGACCGACCGGACGCTAGTGCCGTTGACCATCATCTCGAAGCCAGCGTTAACGTCCTCTAACGGGAGCCGTTTGGTGACCAGTCGGTCGATTTCCAACCGCCCGGCGCGGTAATCCTCAACAATTGAGGGCATCTGGGTCCGAGGTTTGACATTGCCGATAAACGTCCCTCGTAAGGTCCGCCCGAGGAGGAACATGGAGGGGTTGATCGCTATGGTGTCTGTGAAGGGAGAGACGCCGATCGCCACGCAAACTCCCCAGTACGGATTAACGCTGGCGACCGCCTGCTGGACGAGGTTGACGTTCCCGACACATTCGAAGGCGTAATCGGCTCCACCCTCGGTCAGTGTGTTCAGATGCTGGACCAGGTCGCCCTCGACCGTACGTGGGTCAATAAAATGGGTGGCTCCTAGTAAGCGGGCGAGCTCCTCTCTCGCTGGGTTGGTGTCCAGTGTGATGATGGTGGTCGCTCCCGCCAGACGGGCTCCCTGAACGACGTTGAGGCCGATGGAGCCAAGCCCGATCACGATGACCGAGCTGCCCTCCTCTACCCTCGCGGTGTATCGGACGGCACCGACGCCGGTGGACACGCCGCAGCTGATGAGCCCGGCTACCTCAAATGGTACGTCTTCGGGGATCTTCGTCACGGCGATATCTGGCACGACAGTATGAGTCGCGAAACTGGCGGCGAAGGTCATCGAAGGGACAGGGCCGTTTTCGTCGGTGAACACTGGTGGGCTTTCGGAACGCAGCCTGACTGTCTCCAGGCAACCGTTCGTCCGGTCCGACCGGCAGGCCCTGCAGCTGCCGCACTCGGCCATGTTTGCGAGAATAACGTGATCGCCGGGACGCACGCTAGTGACCTCGGGGCCGCACTCGACGACCACCCCCGCCCCCTCATGGCCGGGCACGAAGGGGAACGGGAGCCCCATGCCCCCCTGTATGCTGGTCAGGTCGGTGTGGCACAACCCGGATGCCCGGTTTTCAACCAGCACCTCGCGCGGGCCCGGACCCCTCATTTCAAGCTGTTCAATGTTTAACGGCTGGTTTGCGTTCCGAGCAATTGCGGCGGTTATCTTCATCTTGTTTCTCTTCTCTAAGCTGGAATTGCTCGGTCTGCGGCGCTACGGACATCTAACAGTCGCTCCGCGAAGCGCCAGCCCTCAGCGGTCTTAATGAACCGGTCGGAGTAGCGCACCGTTGAAACGATGGTCCACGCGCCTTCTATTGCCGCTAGCACCACCAGATCCGCGCTCCCGTGCGCCTCGCTTGCCGAATCCACAACGATGAATACGTTGACGTTTACATGGCGCAGCGCTGGCCCTTTGTGGGTACTGGCCAGCCACTGGGTCACCGCTTCGCGGCCCTGGGTGCGCTTTCCTTCGAACTCGAGCACACCGTCCTCGGTGAAGAGCTCACTCCACTCCTGGTAGGCAGAGTCGTCGGCGAGCTGAGGATACCGCGCAACAATATTCCTGAGTTCACTTTCGGCGATTAGTCTCTGTATATCGTCCACAATTGATCCTTTCGGTACGTCTTTGCTGTGGTGCGGCCCAGAAGGGGCTCCACCAGTCAGTCCGGAGCTGCGGGAGGCAGGTCCTGAACAGGTCTAGGCTCTATGAGCCTTCCGCAACCCAGGGGATTGCTCTGAATGACGCCACCGGAGGTCGTCCGGCAACTTGAATGCGCTGACGGAAACTTGAATGCAATTGCTTCCAGTCGTCGTTGACTGTTCTCGGAGGTAGTCATACACAATTTGGTGTCACTCAATGACATGAAAGCTACCTCAGGACTGTGACCTATGCAACAGGGGTGAGCAGCAGATCTGCGATGAGCAAGGGAGGGATTTCCGGTCAAGGGACCTCTTGAACTGCAGTTTTGCAAGAAACTACTGCGGTATGCATGAATCACCGCGCCGGTCCCCGCAGATAGCTCAAGAGCGGAGTGTTCCCTGGGTTACCGAGGCTGCTGGGGTTGCGAGTATCACCCAGGTGTAGAAGTCAAGTCCGTGGGTGCGCGCCCGATTCAAGTACAGAATGCCCGATCGAACGGCTAGTTTGACCTTGGACAGGACATCGAATTTAACAGATCGGAACTTGGCGGGGCGATGCGCGGATTCTCGTATTGGCCATTGGTCCGTTGCATTCCCGTGGAGCTGCTGGTGCCCTTGAGCGTTCATCGAAACCAGAACATTGAGTACTGCTGAGTACCCGGTGAGGTCTGGGAGATTCCGCTTGCGCAATAAAATTGAAGACTGCGCCGGCTGTTGGCCGGCGACGGCTCGGCGACTCAGCGGGCCCGTTCGACCGCGGCGATCACCTTCTCAAGCTCGTACGGGTAGCGCTCGCCGGACGAAAGCATACGTTTCCGAGCCACTCTCAAGCTACCCATTGCGATGATCCCCGCGACCTCTGCGGCGTCCGGCTCTAGGTCGGGGAAACGATGTTGCAGGGCTTCGGCGATCCGCTCTTCCCATTGGAGTGAATGGAGCATCGTGGCAGCGGACAGCGTGCGGGACTGCTCCGAGAACCCCGCGAGTCCGGCGAGCAGCTCTTCGTACTCCACGCACCACGCGACGACGGCCGAACCCAGCGAGGCGAACGGTCCATCGCCAGGGGTAGTCCCTATGAGATCGACAAGCGATTCGTTCGTTTGATCCCAGATGTCGAGAACGATCGTTTCCTTGCTGGGGAAGTAGCGGAAGAACGTTCGCCGGTTCACGCCCGCAACCGCAGCGATATCGGTGACCGTCACCTGCTCGAATCCGTCGGTGGCGAACAAGTCGATTGCTGCCATGGTTAGCCTTCGCGCGACACCCTTTGCATCGCGCAGCACGGTACCGCGACGCAGCTGAACCAGCGGGAGCGTACGGCTTGCCGCAACCCCCAGGGCGGTACGGGCGGCCGGTTCGGTAGTGGGCAGCTTTTCGGTGGCGGGTTCGTCAGGGTGCATGCTCACCATTTTCCCGCAGTTGCACCGGCGGTGTCACCTGATGAAATTTCTTGGCGAAAGTGTTGCGTAGGTCACATTTTCCTATGTAGTCTCGTCGTGTCACTAAGTGACACGAAAGGGCAAATGTATTCGCCCGTCTTTCATAGGAGAGGTTTATGACCATTCACGTCGACCCGCAGCGTGTTCTCGAAGCTGCTCGCTCCGACAAGGAGCTGACTTACAAATTGCGCGCGTTTACTGGTTCGGTACGCATCGGAGCGCCCGGCCAACCTTTCGACCTCGAGTTCGAGGACGGCGTCGCAACCACCGCTACCGTCCTAACATCGGGCCTGCCCCAATCTGAGCCAGCTGTAACGTGGGAAGCCCCTGAGGAGTTCTGGGCCAAGGCCTTCGATGCTGACCTGCAGCACGGTTACGAGAGTTTGACTGTGGCGCCAATGAACGGCCTAATCATGACCGGCGACTTCGTCTCGGTAATCGCGCCCTGGCAGGGGGGGCTCGGACGCCTGTATAAGGTGTTGCGCGAAACAGTCGTGGGGCCTAGCGAACGCAAGCCGTTCACCGACCCTTTCCGGGACACTGACAACGCCGTTGGGCGATACGTCTATGCCACTGCACAGGGCACCGAAGCGCGCGTCTACTACGAAACCGCCGGCCATGGGGCGGTACCACTGCTCCTTCAGGCCACCGCGGGCGCAGACAGCCGCCAGTACCGTCACATGCTGGCCGATCCGCGCATGCAGGAACGGTTCACCATGTACGCCTACGACCTGCCGTATCACGGAAGGTCTCTACCACCATTCGGTGTCCGGTGGTGGGAGGAACCTTACAAACCCACCCAGCAGTCCCTCATGGAGTGGGTCGTGGCGATCAAGAACGCCATCGGCCTAGACCAACCGTTCTTCATGGGTTGTTCCGTCGGCGGCCAGCTCGCACTCGACCTCGCCGCCGAGTACCCCGGTGAGTTCAGCGCGTTCGTCTCTGTGAATGGGTGGTACGGGGCCCCCGAGTTCCCTCCCGGTTTCTCGAACGATCTGTACCGAACCCCGCCCATCTCAACCGACCTTGCACCGCAGTTGAACTTCGGGGCCACCTCCCCGGTTGCTCCTGAGCCCTACGCCCATGAGACCTATTGGGTGTATCGCTCGGCGTTTCCCGGCATCTATGCCGGAGACAACGACTACTTCGGCTGGGATCACGACTTGGCGAAGAATGGTCACAAGATCGATGCTCTCGCCAAGCCCGTCTACGTTGTGACTGGCGAGTGGGACCCAGCCTCGGACGACTACGAGGCCGGTGGCCCTGCAGTGGAGCAGAAGATTCCCGGCGCCAAGTTCGTGAAGTTGCCCGACCTTGGACACTTCGCTCCATGTGACGACCCGATTGGGTTCAGTGATGGCCTGCTGCCGATCCTCGATGAGATCCTCAATCGTGTTGGTCGCCTCGAAGCGGTGACACCATGAGCGCTCTAACGATCGCGAACAGTGGCGGCCGCCCTGTGTGCGACTTTGACCACCACAGCACCGCGTATGCCCTTCACTGGCGTGAGATGGCCGCAGATCTTCACGCCACCGGTCGTCCGCTGGTGTGGACTGACAGCAACGATGGCGGTTACTGGGTATTGGCTTCTCACGCCGAGATCGTCCGGGTGGCTGAAGACTGGCAAACTTTTACCTCCGATAACGACACCACGGGCACAGGAAACGGCGGCCGCGGACAGGCCATCCCGCAGATGCCCTATCGATTGTTCTTAGGTGAGTCGGACCCTCCGCACCACACGGACCGCCGTGCCATCGAAGCGCCGTACTTTACTCCGAAGTCGCTGCGGCGACTGCGTCCGGTATCCAAGCACTACCTTCACGACGCGATTGACGCCGTGATCGAGCAGGGCAGCGCAGATCTGATCGATGACATCCTCATCCCTGCCACCGCCCGAACAAACCTGTACGCGTTGGGTTATGACCCAGAAGATTACAAGGACGCCGCCGCGGTGGCGCATAAGCTGTCCTATTTGCCACATGACAGTCCGGATCTGCCGCACGCCGAAGCGGCGCGGATGCGCGAGAACTTCCGCGCAGCGCTCCTGGCCCGCCGCGCCAAGCCCGCCAACGACCTCCTGACCAGCCTTGTCAACGGTCAGGTGCAGGGCGAGCCACTGAGTCTCGAAGAGGCTGAGAGCATGCTGAACGCCCTAGTGTTTGGCGGCTTTGACACAACCGCATCTTTGCTGGCTCACGCTGTCTCCTACCTCGCAGGTGCGCCCGACGTCGCCGACCTGATCCGGGTCGACTTGTCAGTGCGAAAGAAGGTGATCGAAGAGCTGCTTCGTCTCAACCCTCCGGCAACCGGCATCGCGCGCACCGCAGTCCGAGACACCGAAATTCTCGGTCAACCCATCGCGGCGGGCGAACGAGTGTACATGTGGCTAGCGGGAGCGAACCGGGATCCGTTGGTGTTCCCGAACCCTGACGACTTCGACTTCAACCGGCCCAATGTCCTGGATCACCTGGCCTTTAGCTCAGGGCCCCACCGATGCCTCGGATCACCGCTGGCAAAGGTCGAGATCGAGGAGATGCTGCAGATCATCCCTGAGCGGTTGCGGAACCTCCGGGCAGATCTTCACGGCGCGGTGCCTTACCCCCGGCTCGGAGGCGTTAACGGCTTCAGCCAGTTCGCCATCACATTCACACCAGGGGCTCGCGTCAATAGCAAACACCCCGATCTAGCCCCAGTCTGAGCAAGGAGAACAAAGTTATGACGAAGGTAACCTACACCAATCACGACGGTACGAGCACCTCCATCGATGGTAACGCCGGCGACTCCATCATGAGAACAGCCGTGCGCAACGGTTTCACTGGGATCGTCGCTGAATGCGGTGGCGTCCTGTCCTGCGCAACCTGTCACGTGTTCGTTCCGGCCGAAGAAGCCGACCTTTACACCCCGATAACTCAATCCGAGGACGCGATGCTCGACGGAACGGCCGTCGACCGCGAGCCGGCCTCTCGCCTGTCCTGCCAACTCGTCCTGCCCGAGGTCGACGAGGTCCATGTCGGCGTTCCTGAGTATCAAGACTAATGAGTAGCCTGTCCCTGCGCGACGCCCACTCGAGCGGCAGAGCCCCCGACCATCGGGGAGTGCTGATTATTGGCGCCTCCCAAGCTGGCGTCCAGCTGGCCGCATCCCTGCGTGAGTTCGGGTGGACTGAATCGATTACGCTATTAGGCGCAGAGACGCACCCGCCCTATCAGCGGCCACCACTGTCGAAGAAGGCGTTGCACGACGGTATCGTGGCCTCGGATCTGGCCCTGCGATCCGAACAGTTCTTCACCGATAAGGGCATCGATCTGGTCCTCGGGGAACGCGTCACCACCCTCGACGTCTCCAACGCTGGTCACGGCACCGCGGTGACCAGCGCGGGGCGCCGGCTCTCCTTCGGCCGGCTCGCATTGACCGTCGGTGCCCGGCCCCGCCGCTTGGACTTGCCGGGCGCGGAACTCGGGGGCATCTACTATTTGCGTAACAGCACAGACGCCGTGCAGCTGCGCAGCGCACTCGTAGACACCCCGCGTATTGTCGTCATCGGTGGTGGGTTCATCGGCCTGGAAGTTGCAGCCACCGCCCGGTTGCTCGGCTGCGAGGTCACTGTGGTGCTCTCCAGCAATCGTTTGATGGCCCGCGCAGTCAGCCCCTCCATCAGCGCGCACGTGCAAGCCGTTCACGAGGGCCACAACGTGAACATTAGGTATCAGAGCGCGCCGGTTGCCTTCCACGGCAACGGCCGAGTGCGGGGAGTCCAACTCGCAGACGGCACCATCCTGCCGGCAGACGTTGTCATTGTCGGCGTTGGGGCCGAACCACGCACGGAACTCGCCGAACAGATTGACCTGACCGTGTCCGACGGCATCGTCGTCGACCAGCATGGTCTGACGTCTGACGGGGTCACTGTAGCGGCCGGCGACTGCGCCGTCTGGCACGGCTCCATCCCCGGCATGGGAGGCAGCACCCCCGGTAGCGGTGTCCGCTTCGAGTCAGTCAATGCAGCCACCGAGCAGGCCAAAGTTGCAGCCGCCACTATTACCGGCCAGCCAAAGACCTGGTCAAGCACCCCGTGGTTCTGGTCCGATCAATTTGACCTCAAGCTACAGGTTGCTGGCTCCGTCCCAACCGGCGGATCACATGTTGTGCGACAGGACGACGCCGGAATCACCGTGCTGCACTACTCCGGTAAGCGGCTCATCGCAGCCGAATGCATTAACCGTCCCGCGGACTTCATGGTTGCGCGGGCGGCCATCACTAAGGGTCAAGTCATTGACGCAACCCGAGCTGGTGACACGGCCATTTCCCTGAAATCACTCATCACCCAGGGCAACCCCGTCGGAGCCGCCTTCAGTGCCGCCACGGCGGGAAAACCGCTGAAGCTCTCGGGGCTGAATGGCGAAGGCGGCATTGAAGGCATCGCTGAACAGCCCACCGCAACCTACAAGGTGATGGCTCAATGACCGGGCAAGGAGACAACAGTAGGGGACCGGCCCGTCGATCCACCTCCGAGTCCCATACCCACTGCTGCGCACAAGAAGCGCGTCGCTCTTCAGCGGACGCTGCTGTCGGCCAGACCAGCGCGCTTCCGTCCGCCTGCGAGCTGGTCTGGCCGATCAAGGCATCGTTTCTGGCCTACCTCGCCGCTATGAGCGATGGTCGATACATCCTCAGCATTCCGGTGACTGAGGATGCAGGCGGTTTTCGGTTTCCGTCCGCGCACTCCGGCGATCAGCGCGTTCCTGCCCGCGATACGACCACAAGCCAACAATTCCGCGGATCTGTAGAGTTCCGTGGCCACCGCGGACACCTTCGAGTGGTCATCTGCGATCCACTTCTCACTCACGACGGCGAAAATGGCACCCTCAGCATCTCCGACCCGGACTGGGATGGACGACGCATGACATTGGCTCTGTTCGACGTAGCGCCGCCCATTGCGACATCGCGGGATCCGGCTTCCTCACCGTCCGGGGCGGTCTGGCGCGGGACGAACGTTCGCTTGACCGCAGACGGTGCCGACCTGTTCTTCCGCGCCTACGAGGAAGGGGAGCTCCTGGACGACTTCGTCATTATCCAGGCATCCCCGGGTTTCTCTGGGCAAGCCACCGCTCTGACACCCCGACGGGTTGGCGTCCCGGTCAACCAGCTGCAGCCGGAGGGCGATCCCGTCAATCCCATCTTCGAAGGAGACAACCCATGACTGACCCTGCCATCCTGGTACTTGAGAATGGCGACCCGGGCGCAGTCCTCGCCCGGGTCCGTCGTCATCGCAAGGCCGCAGTCGAGTGGTTAACCGCACGGGTCAATGACGAGGGGAAACCCGAGGGGGCCGAAACTGCCAATTCGTGGTGGCGGGCGCCTTGGGCGCTCACTGTTTCAGGTGCGCCGGACGTTGCAGCTGCAATGCTTGGCTGGGCCGAGCGTGAAGCGCTCCAGGACGACGGCGATTTCCGCCCCGGGCCGTACCGCGCCGGCATCTACGGCAGCCCTATCTACGGACTCTCGCCCCTTGCCATCGCCTCATGGCTCCTCGCGCGCTACGATACGGCCCGCGTCATCGGGGACCACATGCGTACCTACCAGGATCCCGTCACTGGCGGAATCCACGAAGATCGCAACGACGAGAAGGGCGACACCCGACGGCAGGACAACCTCAAGACCTCCCAATTCGGTATCTCCGCTCTCGTTACCGGGGACAAGCAGGCAGCCGAAGGCGTCGCCGGTTGGCTCCGCACAACCTTCGAGTTGCAGCCAGACCTACCCCGCCGCTTCTACCCCACCCGAATCGGGGACAAGCTCGTGACCGAGTTTCCTGCAGACCGCGAACTCACCCACGTTCTCGACTTCACCGCGCCTCGCCAGCTCTATTACCACCCAGGGATCGCGGCTGCGTTTCTTGCGGGATGGAGTCAGCAGAATGGGGATTCGGCCGTCCTTGAGCTGGGGCGCAGGTATCTGGCGCTCTCAACCAACGGAACCGCTGCGCAGTTCAATGACATCAGTTCAGTTCAGATCTGTAAGTACGGTTGGGGGGCCGCAGCCATGCTCGCTGCGGATCCCGACGGCGAACATCTCTCCCCGGTGCTGAAAATGGCCAACTGGTTTTGCGACCGGCAGAGGCCTGATGGATCGTGGGCGCCTTCTGCCTTTATGACTCCCGCCCCAGGTCCGCACGACCTTTTTTGGAAGACCGCCGAGCACACCATGGAGCTCGCCTACATCGAGCAGGCACTGCTCCTCGTGAACAGTGCGGCGGATCATCCTGGCCCCGCGCTGTGAAGCAGTACGCCGACGGCCGGAGCCGACCAACGCACCAGACGGTAATTGATAAGCCCGGGCAGGACGGCTCAGCAAACTTTCCTGGATGAAATCCAGTGTCGGTCGCGAAGTCCGGACCACACCGAAAACTACCGCGAAGCCTCCGATGGAGGATAGCCCATCATTTATCTAGGTATACAACAAAGAGGTCGATACATGAGCAATACGGACCAGGCCCAATCAGCCTCATCCATCCAGGCCCGCATCGAAAAAGTGCTGGCCAGGACCCCGAAAGGACTTTTGATCGGCGGTCATTGGCGTGAGGCCTCAGACGGGTCCACCTTCGAGGTGGAAAACCCAGCCACCGGTGAGGTGCTCGCGACCATGGCCTCCGCCACTCGCGCCGACGCTGTCGCGGCGATGGACGCCGCCGCTGCCGCCCAGGAGTCTTGGGCCCGCACCCCGTCCCGTGCCCGATCGGAGATCCTGCGGGCGGCCTTTGACCTCGTCCAGGAGCGGGCCGAGGACCTGGCGCTGCTGATGACACTGGAGATGGGAAAGCCGTTCGCTGAGGCGAAAGGCGAGGTGAAGTACGGTGGGGAGTTTCTGCGCTGGTTCTCGGAGGAAGCGGTGCGTGACTATGGTCGTTACGCGGAGTCCCCCGACGGTAACTTGCGCATGTTGGTGGTCCGTAAGCCGGTGGGCCCGTGCCTGCTGATCACCCCCTGGAATTTTCCCTTTGCCATGGCCACCCGCAAGGTGGCCCCGGCCGTAGCCGCTGGCTGCACCATGGTGCTCAAACCGGCGAGACTGACCCCCTTGACCTCCCAATACTTCGCCCAGATCATGTGTGAGGCCGGGATTCCAGCCGGGGTGCTCAATGTGGTCTCGTCCGCCTCCGCTGCGGAGGTCTCCGAACCGATCATGGCCGACCCGCGCCTGCGCAAGGTGTCATTCACCGGTTCCACCCCCGTCGGCAAGCAGCTGATGAAACTGGCCACCGACAACGTGCTCCGCACATCCATGGAGCTCGGCGGGAACGGTCCGCTGATCGTGTTTGAGGATGCCGACATCGACAAGGCCGTGGCTGGGGCGATGGCCGCGAAGATGCGGAACATGGGCGAGGCCTGCACAGCGGCCAACCGCCTACTGGTGCACGAGGACGTAGCCGAGGAGTTCGTGGCGAAACTAGCAGTCAAGATGGCTGCGCTGATCATCGGGCCCGGCATCGAGGATGGCGTGACCGTTGGACCACTCATCGAGGCCAAGGCCGTAGCCTCGATCGAGGCATTCGTCGCCGACGCCGTATCCCGCGGCGCGGAAGTCGTCGTTGGCGGGCAGCGTCTAGATGGGCCTGGCTACTTCTATCAGCCAACTCTGCTGCGCAACGTCCCGCGTGATGCCAAAGCGGTGCGGGAAGAGATTCTCGGACCAGTAGCCCCGGTGGTTACCTTCCGTGATGAGGACGACGCGGTCGCCCTGGCCAACGCAACTGAGTACGGCCTGGCCTCCTACGTTTTCACGGAGAACATCTCTCGTGGTTTGCGCATTGGCGATCGCATCGAGTTCGGCATGATGGGTCTGAACGTCGGGGTCATCTCCAATGCTGCTGCCCCGTTCGGTGGCGTGAAGCAATCCGGCCTAGGCCGTGAGGGCGGGGCTGAAGGTATCGCCGAGTACACCACCACCCAATACATTGGCATCGAGAATCCCTGGGACACAACTACCGACGCATGACACCCCGGCTGATCCTAGACGACGCAGCATCCGTATACGGGACGCCCGCGGTTGGTCCATGGACGACGACCGTCGACTCGGTGCGATATTGCGCGTCAGGGCCCAGCAAAAAGCTTCCCCATTTACTCACCAGAGAGGACTTTCATGGCTTACGCGACAACGAACCCTTACACCAACGAGGTTGTTGAGACCTTCCCCTACGCGACGGATCAGGAAGTCGACGAGGCCCTGGACCGCGCCCATGCAGCGTTCGCCTCGTGGAGCCGGGTCGACGTCTCCGAGCGTGCTGCGATTTTCAAGAAGGCTGCGAATCTCCTCCGCGAACGGACGGACGAGCTCGGCGATCTCGCCACCCTGGAGGTGGGCAAGCTGCTCTCACAGGCGCGGATGGAAGCCGCTTACATGGCCGCTCCCATTTTCGATTGGGTCGCCGACAATGCGGAGGAGATCCTTCGTCCCAAAAAGGTGGAGAACCCAGGCGTCGACCGCGACGTCGTAATCACCTACGAGCCGCAGGGAATCGTCTACTCCATTCAGCCCTGGAACGTACCCTTTTACCAGGCAGCACGCGGGTTCGCGCCAGCAGCGATCTCCGGCAACGTAGTCATCCTCAAGCACGCCTCGATCGTCCCCCAGAGTGCGCAGGCGATCGTGGACCTCCTCACCGAAGCAGGGCTGCCCGACGGCGTCTGGCAGAACCTGCGATTGACGCAC
>NZ_JBTNDW010000009.1:0-167921 GCF_054510775.1 Arthrobacter sp. TMT4-20
ATCAAACTCTCCGTAAATGCATTACAGACACGCACCCACCACCAGGAAAAACCAGTAAACAGGCACGCGCAAAATTCGAAACCAGCCAAAAACAACCACACAACACCACGGAGGTGATGCTATGCAGCCAAATTCAACCAATCAATAAAACAATCGGTATCAACAAACATGGCACACTATTGAGTTCTCAAATAACAGGCGCAATTCGTATTATCTGTAAATAATCTTTCTATTTACATTTCCTCGCTGCGACTTATCTAAAGTTATTCCATCCGCATTCTCTTTGTCAAATCCGCGTTATTTCCGGATTTCGGCAAAAACAACCGAATGAGCCGACGAAAAGTTGAGGTAATTCTGGCTTCTGTGCAAAGCACACGCCGGAGCTACCTGTAAATTTTCGAAGGGGGTGGTTGCCACTCAGCGGCGGCAACTCATGAAACATTACACGTGGATCTAGGTGCACGCAAATCGTCCTGCTGCACGCCTGAACCAGGTGGTTTAGGCGGGTGCGACGTCCACAGTAGCGAGCGTCCGTTTGCCCCGGCGAAGGACCAGGTACCGCCCATGCAGGAGCGACTCGGGGCCCACAACAGTGTCAGGATCCTGGACTTTGGTGTTGTTCACGTAGGCACCCCCTTCCGAGACGGTGCGTCGTGCGGCTGAGTTACTTGCCGACAGCCCGCTGGCCACCAACAGATCAATAATCCCCAGACCAGCAGTCGACACAGTGGCAGTGGGTAACTCGGCAATTGCAGACGACAGGGTGGTCTCGTCGAGTTCCGACAGTTCACCCTGACCGAAAAGCGCTGCGGACGCGGCAATGACCTTCTCTGTTGCGTCCACGCCATGCACCAACGAGTTCACCTCGAAGGCAAGCGCGCGTTGCGCCTCCCGCAAGTGCGGCCGTTCGTCGGCAGCGCGGCCCAACGCTTCGATTTCCTCACGGGATTTGAACGTGAACACCTTCAGCCTTCCCACCACATCAGCGTCGGCGGTGTTGAGCCAGAACTGGTAAAAGGCGTACGGGCTGGTCAGCTGGGCATCGATCCAGATGGCGTTGCCCTCGCTCTTGCCGAACTTGGTGCCATCCGAGTTGGTAATCAGCGGCGTCCCGATAGCGTGGACGCTCTTCCCCTCGGCACGCCTGATCAGGTCCGTGCCGCTGGTCAGGTTGCCCCACTGGTCTGAGCCGCCCGTCTGCAGGGTGCAACCGTAGCTGCGGTAGAGCTCCAGGAAATCCAGGCCCTGCAGAATCTGGTAGCTGAACTCGGTGTAGCTGATCCCGGCGTCGGAATTCAGCCGCGCACTGACGGCGTCCTTGGCGAGCATGGTGCCCACCCGGTAGTGCTTCCCGATTTCACGCAGGAAATCAATAGCACTCAGGGGTGCCGTCCAGTCGAGGTTGTTGACCATCCGGGCAGGATTGGACCCGGTGAAATCGAGGTATTTCTCGACCTGTCCCCGCAGCTTCTCGACCCACTCCGCCACCGTTTCAGGAGTGTTGAGTGTCCGTTCGGAGGTGGGTCGCGGGTCACCGATCAAACCGGTGGACCCCCCAACCAGGCCGAGCGCACGATGGCCGGCGAGCTGTAGCCGGCGCATGGTGAGGAGCTGCACCAGGTGTCCGAGGTGCAGGCTCGGTGCAGTCGGGTCGAAACCACAGTAGAAAGTCACCGGGTCCCCCGCAAGGGCTTTTTCGAGCGCTTCCTCGTCGGTGGACACATGAATCAGTCCACGCCACTTCAGTTCCTGCCACACATTGGCGAAAGCTGGGTCGTTGCGCTGGGCGTTCAGGAGTTCGGCGAGGCCGTGGTCTGTGGTTTCTATTTGCTGGGACACAGACTCTAAATTATCAGTCCTCGATGCCCGCCGGTATTTCGCCCGTGGCAATCAGGCGCAGTCGCTGGGTAGGTCGCGTCATCGACACGTACAGGTCGCCGACACGGATGGACCGTGGGTCGAGCATTTCCGCTGGTTCCAGCACCACGACGCCGTCGAACTCCAGCCCCTTCGCCTCCCGGGGACTCGTGACCACAATGTCCTGACCCATGCTGCCCGCACCGAAGCCGATCCGCTGACCGTAGACTCCGGTCAGAGCGGACCGCACCTCCGCCAGGAGCCGCTCGGGGGCAATGATGGCGAGCAACCCGCCCTCCACCGCACTGAGTTCTTCGGGAAGAGCCTGCAGGAGCGCCGGAATCAGTTCAGGAACCCGGTCCACGATCGGGGCCCACCGGCCTTCTCGGACAGCCTTGGGTGCCGAGACCACCAGGCCCGCGGCATTGGCCATCCGGGCCGCCGCCTCGGCAATCTGCGCCGGTGTGCGGTAGTTGACGGTGAGCTCTTCGAGCTGCCACCGCTCCCCCACGAACGGTTCAAGCGCCTGCTGCCATGAATTGGAGCCCGCGGCCGAACTGGTCTGGGCAATATCACCCACAATGGTGAACGATTTCAGGGGGCAGCGGCGCATCAGCACCCGCCACTGCATGGGGGATAGTTCCTGGGCCTCGTCGACCACAATGTGGCCAAACGCCCATGTCCGGTCGACTGAGGCGCGTTCAGCTGCGCTCAGCCGGGCTTCGGTGACTGCATTGTGGTCCGCAAGGTCTTCAGCGCTGAGCACACCATCGACCCCTGAATCCGCGAGCGACTCGTTGACATTCTCGAGGGTTCGTTCGGCGTTTGCCAGGTCGCGGCGACGCTCCTGGTCCCGGGCCGCTGTGTCCCGACCCGCTGAGGGATCGAGGTCGCCGAGCAGTTCGGCTGCCTCGTCCAGCAACGCCACGTCGGCTTCGGTCCACGGTGCACCTGCTGGTCGGGTGAGGTGGCCCACCTCCGCGTCGCTGAAGCTAGGGGCTGCAGCGGCAAGGATGCCGGGCTTGGTCAATAGTTCAGCGACGAATTTCTCTGGGGTCAGCGGCATCCAGGCCAGGTTCAACGCGATCCGGACGTCGCGCGAACTGCGCACGTCTTCTGCCAGGTAGGACCGGTCAGCGGTATTGCCGGCGCCCGACGATTCCTCAAGCTGCTCGGTGAGTTGTTCGGTCAGCTCGCGCAGGAGGATCTTGACGAACGTCACCCGGGCTTCGTTATGGGGTTTCCCGGTGGCCCGGGCGCGGTCGCGTGCCTTGCGCACCTGCCGGGGGGAAAGGGTCAGGATGGTTCCCTCGACATTGAGACGCTTGTCCTGGTCGGGGACCCGTTGGCGGTTCGCCAGGGCTCGCTTCAGCACCTCGATCATCTCCAGACGGCCCTTGATCTCTGCTGCTTCCTCGGTGGGCTCCTGAATGGCAGTGATGCCGGGCATCAGGCTGCCGATGCTCGCCATCACCACGCCGGTTTCACCCAGCGACGGGAGCACCCGCTCAATGTATTTCATGAACGCGTTGGTGGGTCCCACCAGGAGGACGCCAGCCGACTTCAGCCGTTCACGGTGCGTGTAGAGCAGGTAGGCGGCGCGGTGGAGCGCAACAGCTGTCTTGCCGGTTCCCGGGCCACCCTGTACGACGACGACGCCCTGCAGCGGCGCCCGAATCACCCGGTCCTGTTCGGCCTGGATGGTTCCGACGATGTCGGACATTTGTCCGGTGCGCTTGGAATTGAGGGCGGCGAGCAGCGCACCCTCACCCTGGAGTGATTCATCTTCGGTCAGGAGGGCTGCATCCAGCACATCATCTTCAATGGCAAGGACGTTCCGTCGGGACAGAATCAGGTGACGACGACGACGAACGCCCATCCGCTCGAAAGCGGTCGCCTGGTAGAAGGTACCGGCTTCGGGTGCACGCCAGTCGACCATCAGCTGTTGCAGGTCCTCGGTGGACAACCCGATCCTGCCGATGTACCGCTCATCCCCGTCGTCAAGGTCCAGCCGGCCAAAGACGAGCCGGTCGTCGACGGCGTTGAGCTGGGCCAGCCGATCCTCGTACATCGTGGCGAAAGCGTCGCGTTCGGACCGGTTCTGGTGGGAGCCGGCCGACAGGGAACGGCGCACCTCTGCCAGCTGCCCGCGCTTCTCGTCACGGAGTTCATCGAGCCGTTGGTAGAGTCCCGCCACGTAGCCGCGCTCATGGTCGAGTTCGTTACGGGCCGTGGATGTGTGATGCATTATGCGTTTCCCTCTCGCCAAAGGCAGACCGTCAATTCTACAGTGCAGCTGGCACTTTTGGCATGATCGGTGAATCCTATGAGGCCACCACCCTGTGCACTGGGTACTGCTGGACTTTCAGCCGTCCCTGCAACCCGGTGAGTTCCAGGACCACCGCGCAACCGACAACCTCGGCTCCGCACGATTCGAACAGGGCGGTCGCCGCGGCCAGGGTGCCCCCGGTGGCCAGCACGTCGTCGAGCACCAGCACCCGCGTCCCCGGGGCGACGTCGTCCTGATGGATCTCCAGCTTTGCCTCCCCATACTCGAGGCTGTAGGACTCGGAGAGGACCGGCCGGGGCAGCTTTCCGGGTTTGCGGACCGCCAGCACTCCGGTGCCGGTCGCGTAGGCGACGGCGGCGGCCAGCAGGAATCCGCGTGCCTCAATCCCTGCGACGAGGTCGAAGGTGCCGGTGAAGGGTTTGACCAGGTCATCGATGACGGCACGGAATGCGGGTCCATCGCTAAACACCGGGGTGAGATCGCGGAAGCTGATTCCCGGCCGGGGAAAGTCCTGAACGGTCAGGCAGAGTTGTTCAACATAGTCCTGAGCTGTCGTCCCGGAGATTGTGGGCACTGAATTATTCACCCGTTAACTGTACGGGGTATACGGGGCTTCGCCGCGCGGTACCGCGACACGGTGGGGTCGTCGGTGAGCCAGTACCGCCAGGGATATTCACTGCCCCCGCCCACGCCGGCGACTCCGACGCGGGGGCCACTCGACACGAGGTCCGGGTCCACCCGTGCCGCAGGCAGGGCCAGGGTGAGGGGCGCCGCAAACAGGTCGGCACCGTCAAGTTTCCGGTTCAGACCAAGCGCCTGAGCCAGGCGGGCTGGTCCGCGGGCCAGGTCGACGTCGTGTCGTGGAGACTTCCGCCGTTCCCGGGCAACATCGAGCCCCTCGACGATTTCCCCTGCCCGCAGCAGCAACCCGGTTGCCTGACCTGCCTCGCCGCAGACCACATTGGCGCAGTAGTGCATACCGTAGGTGAAGTAGACATAGAGGTGGCCGGGGTTACCGAACATGGTGGTGTTCCGGGCCGTCTGTCCGCGGAACGCGTGCGATCCCGGGTCGTCGGCACCAAGATAGGCCTCCACCTCGGTAATGCGGACGGCAACGCGGCCGGTGTCGTCGTCGTGGGCCAGGGTGCTCCCCAGCAGCAGGGGCGCAACCTGGGTGGCGGGCAGGGCCAGGCGGTTTCTGTCGGGGGTCGCAGTCACGCACACGACGGTAGCAAACCCTGCAGCCACCCCACCCACGCTGATGTCCGATTTCCGCTAGCTCAGGGGCGGTTCAACCTGCAACGATGGGTGGATGGACTTCTGGCAGCAGTATCGGGCAATCGACTCGCGGGACGCGCGTTTTGACGGCCAGTTCGTCACAGCTGTGGCGACAACGAGAATTTACTGCCGGCCGTCATGCCCAGCGAGAACCCCCAAGCCCGCCAATGTGCGGTTCTACCAGACCTCGGCGGCCGCGCACCAGGCCGGGTACCGTGCCTGCAAACGGTGTCTCCCAGAGGCGGTCCCGGGCACCCCGGACTGGAACCTGCGCTCCGATGCTGCGGCCCGCGCCATGCGGCTGATCTCCGATGGAGAGGTGGACCGGACCGGCGTCACGGGACTGGCAGCGCGGCTGGGTTACTCAAGCCGCCAGTTGAACCGGATCCTGCATCAGGAGTTGGGCGCCGGCCCACTCGCCCTCGCCCGTGCCACCCGCGCCCAGACCGCACGCTCACTGCTCACGGCTACCGGCTTGAAGTTTTCGGACATTGCCTTCGCCGCCGGGTTCAGCAGTATCAGGTCCTTCAATGACACCGTGCAGGAAGTGTTTGCGCTCACACCTTCCGATCTTCGCGGCCGCGCGAAAGCCGCCGGCGACAACACCCCCGGCCGCCCGGCTGGTTCAACCCCGGCTGGTTCAACCCCGGCTGGCACCACCCTGGCGGGTTCAACCCTGGCGCTGACCCTCCCCCTCCGCGCCCCCTACGACCCCGGCATCTTCGAGTTCCTGCGGCTCCGAGCGGTCGACGGCGTGGAGCACGCAACCGATGGGGTGTACGAGCGGTTGCTGCAGCTGCCGGGAGGACAGGGCAGGTTCAGCGCACGCCTGACCACGGCGCCCAGTGGCGTGCCTGCGCTGGCTGTGACAGTGACCGTGGAGAAGTTGCCCGACCTGCCGGTGCTGTTGTCCCGGATTCGCCGGCTATTCGATCTCGACGCCGACCCGCAAGCCGTCGACGGCGTCCTGGGCGCCGACCCGCTGCTCGCCGACCGGGTGCGCCTCCTTCCCGGGATCCGGCTGCCCGGGGCCACCGACCCCCACGAGATTCTGATCCGCGCGCTCATCGGTCAGCAAATCACTGTCAAAGCCGCCCGGGGCACGCTGCACCGGCTCGCGGCGCTCGGTACCGCGTCGACGCTGGTCCCCCAACCGGGCGCCAGCACGCTCCACCGGCTCTTTCCCACCCCGGCTCAACTAGCCGACGGCGGCGCCGAGCTCCTCACCGGCCCGGCTCGACGTCGTGAAAGTATTCTGCGGGTCAGCGCAGCCCTCGCCGAGGGGAGTCTGCACCTTGGTGTGGAGGACAGTGTCGCCGACCTGAAACGCAGACTCCTCCCACTTCCGGGCATTGGTCCCTGGACCGTCGGCTATGTGGCACTGCGCGTGCTCGGTGCCCCCGATATCCAGCTGGACAATGACGCAGCCCTGCGCACCGGTTGGGCCGCCCTCCCGGGACAGACCGGACCGGTCCACCCGCGGCAGCTTTCGGCGGCCATGGAACGCTTCAGCCCCTGGCGCTCCTACGCCACCATGCACCTCTGGCGACTGGCTGCCAGCCACCCTGCGACCCGCACCCCCGCAACCCCCGCAACCCCCGCAACCCCACCAGTGAAAGCAGCAACCCCATGACCCTCGATCCCCCCACCGTGGTCCGGCAAACCACAGTCCTCACCCCTGACGGTCCGTTCACCATCCTGGAGCAGGGCGGCGTTGTGCTCGCGTCTGGCTGGACCTCGGAGCTGGCGGAACTGACCGGGCAAATCCATCCGACACTCCGTCCCACCGACCCACCACGTGAGGTGGCTCCCGCCGAGCTTGGGCCCATCGCTGCGGCAGTCGACGCGTACTACGACGGCGACATTACGGCGATCGACTCGGTGAGAGTGCAACAGGTGTCGGGACCGTTCCGCAGCCATGCGTGGGACATGTTGCGCACTGTCGAGCCGGGCCGGCCGGTCACCTACGCGCAGTACGCCACGCTGGCGGGCAATGCCGGCGCGGTGCGCGCGGCAGCCGGCGCCTGCGCCAAGAACGCTGCGGCGCTCTTTGTACCGTGTCATCGGGTGATCCGCACCGATGGCTCCCTCGGCGGCTTCCGGTGGGGGTTGGCGGTCAAGACCAGCCTGTTGGCCCGCGAGGCGGCTCACTCAGCGGCGGTGTTGGCCCGGTAGAAGTCCTCAAGCACTCGCAGTTTACGGACGCTGATGTGAGGGGTATCGCCGTCGATATCCACTCCCACCGCATCAAGATGGGCATGCCAGCGGGCCATCAATGCTGCGGTCTCGGTGGGGTCTTCCACCACATGTCTGACGGTGACAATGGTGGAAGAGCCGGCGGCCGTGAAGTCCACCTCCGCCTGCTCGACCCGCGGCTGCTGCGACGGATCCGCGGTCACCGCGTCCTTCACCCTGGGCAGGGTCGCCTCGAAGCGTCGATCGAAGTGGATCATGGTGACCCCGTCGGCGATCTCCAGTTCACCCATCGTGTGGGAGAGCTGGTATTTGGTGGCGTACGCGTCCCGTAACGCAGCCCAGTCCGCATCCGGGCCGGGCGTCCTGCCAGCAGCGATGGCGTCGAGGGTGTCCAGGATGAGTTGCCAGCCGGCAGCACCCTCGGTGAGGAAATCCGCGGTTTCCGATCGGACCCGCAACTGCAGCAGGGCACCGCCGGCGCAGTCAAGAACCCGCCATTCCAGGATTGATTCGAGCCCCATGTTGTCGTCCCAGGTGACCTGGAGGCTGGTGGGCGGGTTGAGTTGAAGAACAGTGCCGGTGGACGGGTCGCCGCCCATATCCAGCGCATATTCCTTTCCGAGTTCCCAGCCAGGTGTCAGCTTCCCAAGCCACTGGGCGAGCCGTGCCGGTTCGGTGAGAAGGTTCCAGATGTAGGAGCGCGGGTAATCGAACTGCCGGTCGAACGCCAGCACATACCCGTCCCTCAACCGTTCAACACGGCCCAGCGGCTCGGCACGGTGGGACGCCGATTCGCGCTGCAACTCGCCGGTGAGTTGGGATTCCATGCTGCCTCCTGGGACAGGATGCTCCCAACCTACAGCAGGCACCTACCGTTCCGGAAGGGTGTTACTGGGGCGAGACCGCTGCCGGCCAGGGTCCCAGCTCCGGCAGGTCAACTGTGTCGGCGTCTTCGGCCGCATCAGTGGCTTCCAGACCACCGACGGGTTCGCGACCCGCAAGCCACGCGGCGATGTCCTGCAATGCGCCGGTCACGACGACGGTGTGGGCGGCCTCCGAGGTGTCGTCGGAACCGGGCGCCTGGACTGTGATCGCTTCCTCGCCCATCGGCTGCAGCTTCAGGACAGTTCCCTGTGGGACGCGGGCTGCAAGGAAATCGATGAGGTAATGGCAGAAGCGGTCGCTCCAATCCCGGGTGGTGGTGCCGGCATCGAGGTCGGACGCGTGGATCACCAGCTCCCGCCACAGCGCCAGGGCCGCGTCGTAGACAGTCCCATTCCGGAAGGAGACTTTTGCCTCCCACTGGTCGCGGGCGTTCTCGAACGCGCCGACGGCGGCGTCAACCGCCGCCACCAGTGCTTCCTTCTGCTCGGCGGCCGGGCGCTGGGCCCTGGCCTCGATGGCCTGGACCCGGCCCTCGTACCCGCCGTCGTACAGCTCGATCAGGTTGCCCTGCATCGCATGCTCGACCTGCCGCTGCATGGCGCGCGAGATCCCCTCCGCGTGCGCGACTACGTGGGCCCGCGACCAGCCGGGCAACGCGGTAGGTTCGCCGAACGAACTGTCGTCGATCCCCTTCACTGTGGCCTTCAGGTCCTCACCGGCAACGGCGAGCCCGGCTGATACTTCGCGGATGAGATGCTCAATCACTGTGGGTCCTTATCGTCTGGCCCGGTCAACGGGCGGCTGCACTAGATCCTGTCCTAGAGCGTACCCCGCACGTCAGTCAGGAAGCTGGCAACGCCTGCCAGCTCCTGCCGGAGGGCCTGCAGCTGGCGCTGCACCGCCACCGGGGCCGTGCCGCCCTGGGAGTCTCGGCTGTTCAGGGAACCCTCGACCGTCAGGACCTCGCGGACACCCGGGGTGAGGTGCTGCGAAATGGACGCATAATCCGCGTCGCTGAGGTCCCACAGCTCCACGCCACGGCCCTCGGCCAGCCGGACGGCTGCACCGGAGAGTTCGTGGGCTTCCCGGAAGGGGACCCCCTGCCGGACCAGCCATTCGGCTACGTCGGTCGCCAACGCGAAACCCTGGGGTGCGAGGGACGCCATCCGTTCGGTGTTGAACGTCAACGTGGCGATCATGCCGGAGACTGCGGGGAGCAGCACTTCCAGCGTGTCGGTCGCGTCGAAGACCGGTTCCTTGTCCTCCTGGAGGTCACGGTTGTAGGCCAGCGGCAGCCCTTTGAGGGTGGCGAGCAGCCCCGTGAGGTTGCCGATCAGGCGGCCCGCTTTGCCCCGCGCCAGTTCAGCGACGTCGGGGTTCTTCTTCTGCGGCATGATCGATGACCCGGTGGAATAGGAGTCATGCAGGGTGACGAAGGAGAACTCCTTCGTGGCCCACAGGATCACCTCCTCGCTGATCCGGGACAGGTCCACCCCGATCATTGAGGCGATCCACGCGAACTCGGCGTAGACATCCCGCGCCGCCGTCCCGTCGATCGAGTTGTGGGTCGCCGAGGCGAAACCCAGCTCCGCCGCGACAGCCTGCGGGTCCAGCCCCAGCGAGGATCCCGCGAGGGCGCCGGAGCCATAGGGCGACACGGCCGCCCGTTTGTCCCAGTCCTGAAGCCGCTGCACATCGCGCAGCAGCGCCCAGGCATGGGCGAGCAGGTGATGGCTCAAAAGCACGGGCTGGGCATGCTGCAGGTGGGTGCGGCCCGGCATCGGAACCCTCAGATGGTCCTCGGCCTGTTGTACCAGCGCCTCAATGGTGGCCAGCACCCCGGCCCCGACGATCCGGGCGTGGTCCCGCAGATACATGCGCCCCAGGGTGGCGACCTGGTCATTGCGGGAGCGGCCAGCGCGGAGCTTGCCGCCCAGCTGGACGCCGGCACGTTCGATCAGGCCACGTTCCAGCGACCCGTGCACGTCCTCGTCCGATGCGGCGGGCGTGTACGCGCCGGAGCGGACGTCGGCGTCGAGGGCGTCGAGGGCGGCGAGCATGCCGGTGAGTTCATCGTCGTCGAGCAGGCCCGCCCGGTGCAGGACCCGGGCGTGCGCCCGGGACCCGGCAATGTCATACACGGCCAGGCGCCAGTCGAAGTGGGTCGACTTGCTCAGGGCGGCCAGCGCGTCGGCGGGTCCGCCGTCGAACCGGCCGCCCCAGAGGGCTCCCTCGTTGGTGGAGGCTCCCGCCATCGCTACTGACCCGCCCGCTCGTCGCGGCCGGAGGCCACCTTGGAGGACAGACCGAAGATCTCGATGAAGCCGCGGGCCATTGACTGGTCGAAGGTGTCGCCGGTGTCATAGGTGGCCAGGTTGAAGTCGTACAGCGAGGTCTCGGACTTGCGGCCGGTGACCGTGGCGCGGCCGCCGTGGAGGTCCATCCGGATGTCCCCGGAAACGTATTTCTGGGTGTCGTCGATGAACGTGTCAAGGGAGCGCTTCAGCGGGGAGAACCACTGGCCGTCGTAGACCAGCTCGGTCCAGCGCTGGCCGACGGTCTTCTTGAACCGGGCCTGCTCGCGTTCCACCGTGACGTTTTCCAGCTCGCGGTGCGCGGCGATCAGGGCCATGGCGCCGGGCGCCTCATAGATTTCGCGGCTCTTGATGCCGACCAGGCGGTCCTCCACGATGTCGATCCGGCCCACGCCCTGGGCGCCGGCACGGCGGTTCAGCTGTTCGATGGCCTGCAGGGGGGTGACTGCAACGCCGTCGATGGCGACGGGGATGCCCTCACGGAAGGTGATGGTCACCTCGTCGGCGGCCGGGGAAAACTCGGGCGAATCGGTGTACTCATAGACGTCCTTCGACGGGCCGTTCCAGATGTCCTCGAGGAAACCGGTCTCGACGGCGCGACCCCAGACGTTCTGGTCGATCGAGAACGGGTTCTTCTTGGTGGTCTGGATGGGCAGGTTGTGCTCCTCCGCGAAGGTGATGGCCTTGTCCCGGGTCAGGGCCAGGTCACGCACGGGGGCGATGCAGCGCAGGTCCGGGCCGAGGGTCTGGATGCCCACCTCGAAACGCACCTGGTCGTTGCCCTTGCCGGTGCAGCCGTGGGCCACCGTGGTGGCGCCGAATTCACGGGCGGCCGCCACCAGGTGCTTGACGATAACCGGGCGGGAGACCGCCGAGACCAGCGGGTAGGCGTCCATGTACAGGGCGTTGGCCTTCAGCGCTGGCATGCAGTAGTCGTTGGCGAACTCGTCGCGGGCGTCAGCCACGTAGGCTTCGACGGCGCCGCAGTCGAGGGCACGCTGGCGAATCTCCTCCAAGGATTCACCGCCCTGTCCAACGTCGACGGCGACGGCGATGACCTCGGCGCCGGTCGCTTCGGCGATCCAGCCGATGGCTACTGAGGTGTCGAGTCCGCCGGAGTAGGCGAGGACAATGCGTTCAGTCATGGGTTGTGCTCCTAGGGTGTTGAGGTTGGTTTTGTCTGAAAGAGGCAAGAAATGGTCAGGACAGGGGTTTGCTCATCGGGTCCTGCGCAAACTGGCGGAAGCGCTCCGCCACGTCCGGCCCGCCCGCCGGGTCGCGGGTCACCAGCATAATCGTGTCGTCGCCGGCGATGCTCCCCAGGACCGAGGGCATCACCGAGTGGTCGATTGCCAGGGCCAGGAAGTTCGCGGCCCCCGGCGGGGTCCGCAAGACGACCAGGTTTCCCGACGCCTCAGCAGTGACGAGTAACTCCGAGCACAGCCGGGACAGCCGGGAATCGAGGATTTCCTGGGTGACCCCGCTCTGCGGCGTCCGCCCGCCGCCTTCGGCGGGCACCGCGTAAACGAGGGTACCCTCGCCGGCACGGACCCGCACCGCACCGAGCTCCACCAGGTCGCGGGAGAGGGTCGCCTGGGTGACCAGGACGCCGTCGTCGGCCAGGAGAGCAGCCAGTTCTGCCTGGGACCGGACCGACTGCCCAGTGAGGATCGCCCGGATCCTCGCCTGGCGGGCGGTCTTGGTGGTGGGCTGGAGGGAGGTCATCGTCGGTCCATCAGCCAGACCATCAGGGCTTTCTGGGCGTGCAGCCGGTTTTCGGCCTCGTCCCAGACCACCGATTGGGGGCCGTCGATGACATCGGCGGCAATCTCGTAACCACGGTACGCGGGCAGGCAGTGGAGGACGACGGCGTCGGGGGCGGCGTGCGCCATCGCGGCCGCATCCACCCCGTAGCTGCTGAACAGCTCAAAGGTTGCGTCCTTGGCTCCCGCGCTGTCCGGTTCCTGGCCCATAGAGATCCAGGTGTCGGTGGCGACGACGTCGGCGTCGGCAAGCGCGGTGGCAGGGTCGGTGGTGACCAGCACCGACCCACCCGTCTCGGCCGCCCGGGCAGTGGCCTGATCGATCACCGACTGCTGGGGAAGGTGCCCCTCGGGGCCGGCGATCCGGACGTGCATGCCAGCGGTGACCCCCGCGAGCAGGTAGGAGTTGGCCATGTTATTGGCAGCATCGCCCAGGTACGCGAGGCTCAGCCCCGCCAGGGTGCCCTTGTGTTCGCGGATGGTCAACAGGTCAGCGAGAAGCTGGCACGGGTGGTAGTCATCGGACAGCGCGTTGATCACCGGGACCTTCGACGCCGCGGCCATCTCTTCCAGCCCGGCCTGCGCGTAGGTGCGCCAGACGATGGTGGAAACCATCCGTTCGAGCACCTTGGCGGTATCGGTAATAGATTCCTTGTGGCCCAGCTGCGACTCCCCCGCCCCGATGATCAGTGGGACCCCGCCGAGGTCGGCGATGCCGGTGGCAAAGGAGACGCGGGTGCGGGTGGACGTTTTGTCGAAGATGACCGCGACGGTTTGACGTCCCGCAGTGGCTGTTCCGGCTGGGTCCAGGCCGGCGTAGGTGCTGCGCGAATACGGGGCACGCTTGAGCTCGGCGGCAAGGTCGAGGACTTCGGTCTGCTCGGCCTGGGTCAGGTCGGTGTCGACCAGGAAGTGGCGGGTCATGGGGTACGTTCCTTTGCGATATTCAGGATGCCGGGCAGCGCGGCGGTGAAGGTGGCAGCCTGCTCTGTGGTGAGGATCAGCGGTGGTGCCAGGCGCAGCGTGTGCGGGGTGGGAGCGTTGATGATGAAGCCCTGGAGTAGTGCCTCGGTCACGGCCGCAGCGGCGTAGTCGCCGGTCAGGTCGAATCCGATCAGCAGCCCTTCACCGCGGACCTCGGTGACCAGCTCGACAGTGGCAAGCTCGGCGCGGAGCCAGGCTCCGACGTCGTGCGCGTGGCCGAGGAGGTCGGTGGCCTCGATGGTGTGCAGGGTAGCCAACGCTGCGGCCGTCGCGACGGGGTTCCCCCCGAAGGTGGTGCCATGCTGGCCGGGGGCGAACAGGGATGACACCGCAGCGCCGAACGTGATCAGCGCACCAATAGGGAACCCGCCGCCGAGTCCCTTGGCAAGCGTCATGGCATCCGGCACGATGCCGCTGGGCTGATGGGCAAACCAGGACCCGGTGCGGCCGATCCCGGTCTGGACCTCGTCGAGGATCAGCAGCGCGCCAGCTCGGGTGGTGACCTCACGGGCGGCCTGCAGATACCCGGGAGGGAGCGGACGGACGCCAGCCTCCCCCTGGATGGGTTCGAGGATGACCGCTGCAACGGTCTCGTCGACCGCGTTCACCAGCGCCTCGATGCTGCCGAACGGCAGATGTTCGACGCCGCCGGGGAGCGGTTCGAACGGCTCACGGTAGGCCTGCTTCGCGGTCAGCGCGAGCGCCCCCATGGTGCGGCCGTGGAAGGCGCCGTCCAGGGCCAGGATCCGGGTGCGTGCGGGTTTGCCGTCCGCCGCTGGGGTGCTGTTGCGGCGCGCCAGCTTGAAGGCTGCCTCCACCGCCTCGGTGCCTGAGTTGGTGAAAAAAGCCTTCGACCCGGCGGGCGCCACCGAGAGCTGCAGCAGCTTTTCGGCCAGGGCAATCTGGGTGGGGCTGGTGAAGAAATTCGACACATGCCCCAGGGTGGCGAGCTGGCTGGAGATCACCGAGGTGACGAACGGGTGGGCGTGGCCCAGAGCGTTGACGGCGATACCGCCGAGCAGGTCGAGGTACTGGTTGCCGTCGGCATCCCAGACGGTGCAACCGTTGCCGCGGACCAGGACCCGCTGCGGGGTGCCGAAGACGCCGAGCAGCGAGGAGCTGTAACGCGCCAGCCAGTCAGCACCCGAGGCCTGCTGGTCGAGCACTTCGGCGAGCTGTTCCGTGTGGTTGAGATCAGTCATGATCCGTCCTCGTCCGGTACCACCTGGGTGCCGATTCCGGCGGTGGTGAAGGTTTCCAGCAGCATGGAGTGGGCCAGCCTGCCGTCGACGATGTGCGCGCGCTCCACTCCGCCGTCGATGGCGGCGAGGCACGCGGTCATTTTGGGAATCATGCCCGACTCCAGCTGCGGCAGCATGGCGCGCAGCTGGCCGGCGGTGAGGGAAGAGATCAGCGAGGACCTGTCGGGCCAGTTGGCGTACAGCCCCTCGACGTCCGTGAGGATCACCAGTTTGGAGGCGTTCAGGGCCTGGGCCAGGGCCGCCGCGGCGGTATCGGCGTTGACGTTGAGGACCTGGTTGGTGCCCTCGCCGTCGTCGTCAATCTCCGGGGCGACCGTTGAAATCACTGGGATCCGGCCGGCCTCAAGGATGTCGAGGATGGCGGCCGGGTTCACGCCGACCACCTCGCCGACCAGGCCGAGGTCCACCTCGACGCCGTCGACGACGGTGCCGGTGCGGGTGGCTTGCAGGAGGCCGCCGTCCTCACCGGAGAGTCCGACGGCGTAGGGGCCGTGGGAGTTGATGAGACCGACCAGCTCGCGGCCCACCTGACCGGTGAGCACCATCCGGACCACGTCCATGGTGGCGGGGGTGGTGACCCGCAGGCCGCCCTTGAATTCGGACTCCATGCCGAGCCGTTGCAGCATGGAGCTGATCTGCGGTCCGCCGCCATGGACGACGACCGGGCGGATTCCGACGTGGTGGAGGAAGACGATGTCCTCGGCGAAGGCGCGGCGCAGGTCCTCGTTGACCATGGCGTTGCCGCCGTATTTGATCACCATCGTGGTGCCAGCAAACCGTTGGATCCACGGCAGCGCTTCGATGAGGGTCTCTGCCTTGTCCTGTGCGGCAATGACTGAATTCATGGTCTCCTTCTGTTCTAAGCTGCCGCGGCGGGCAACCGTTACGACGAGTACGCCGAGTTTTCGTGCACGTATTCGTGCGTGAGGTCGTTGGTCCAGATGGTCGCGGTCTCGGTCCCGGCGTTGAGATCAATCTCGACCGTGACCTCGCGGCCCGTGAGGTCCACCAGGTCCCGTGAATCGCCGATGCCGCCGTTGCGGCAGATCTGCACCCCGTTCATGGTGACGTTCAACTGGTCCGGTTCGAAGGCCGCGTCGGTGGTGCCGACCGCTGCCAGCACCCGGCCCCAGTTGGGGTCGTTGCCGAAGATGGCCGTCTTGAAGAGGTTTGAGCGGGCCACCGATCGGCACACCGTTTCGGCGTCCTTCTCGCTGGCCGCGTTGACGGCGGTGATGGCGATGTCGTGGCTGGCACCTTCGGCGTCCTTGATCAGCTGCTGGGCCAGTGAATGGCAGACCCCGGTGAGCGCTCCCTCGAACTCCTGCAGGTCGGGGGTGACCCCGCTGGCGCCCGACGCGAGCAGGACCACCGTGTCGTTGGTGGACATGCACCCGTCCGAGTCGGTCCGGTCGAAGGTCACTCGAGTGGCCGCGCGCAGGGCCGTGGCCAGCTGTGCGGGATCGACAACAGCGTCGGTGGTGAGTACCACCAGCATGGTGGCCAGACCGGGGGCGAGCATCCCGGCGCCCTTCGCCATCCCGCCGATGGAGTATCCCTCGCTGGGGGCGTCGACTGAAGCCGGGTGCCTCGCGTTCTTTGGCACCGAATCGGTGGTCATGATGGCTTCGGCTGCGGCCTGCCCGCCGGCGGTGGACAGTTGGGCGACGGCGTCGCTGACGCCTGGCAGCAGCTTGTCCATGGGGAGCTGTTCCCCGATCAGCCCGGTGGAGCAGATGAAAACGTCACCCGAGGAGACCCCCAGCGCGTCGGCGACGTACTCGGCGGTGGCGTGAGTGTTCTGGAAGCCAACGGCCCCGGTGCAGGCGTTCGCTCCCCCGGAGTTGAGGACCACTGCATCGACCCGCCCGTCGGAAACCACCTGACGGGACCACTGCACGGGTGCGGCGGCAACCCGGTTGGAGGTAAACACTGCCGCTGCGTGCTGCAGGGGTCCGTCGTTGACAACGACCGCGACGTCGGGCTTGCCCGAGGATTTGAGTCCGGCGGCAGTGCCTGCGGCGCGGAATCCGGCCGGTGCGGTGATGCTCATGGTGCTACTCCCTGCAAGGTGAGCCCAGCGGTCTCCGGGAGTCCCAGGGCGATGTTCATGGATTGGATGGCCCCACCGGCGGTGCCCTTGGTGAGGTTGTCGATCACGCAGGTGACAATCACGCGCCCGGCGTGTTCGTCGAACGCCAGCTGGAGGTTGGCGTAGTTGGAGCCGAGCACGGCCTTCGTGGCCGGCCAGTGGCCTTCCGGTAACACGGTGACGAAGGGTTCGTCGTCGTACGCTGCGGTCCAGGCATCCCGCAGCTGTTCGGCAGTGGTTCCGGGCATCACCTTGGCGGTGGCGGTGGTGAGAATGCCGCGGGCCATCGGTGCGAGGGTCGGGGTGAAGGACACCTGGACCTGCTGCCCGGCGGCGAGGGATAGCCCCTGCTCGATCTCGGGGGTGTGCCGGTGTGCGCCACCGACTCCGTACGGGCTCATTCCCCCCATCACCTCGGACCCCAGCAGGTGCGGCTTGACCGCTTTGCCCGCGCCGGAGGTGCCCGACGCTGCAACGATAACGACGTCGTCGGGCTGCAGCAGCCCGGCCGCGAACCCCGGGGTGAGCGCCAGCAGCGAACTGGTGGGGTAACAGCCCGGGACGGCGACCCGGCGGGCGGAGCGCAGGAGTTCGCGGTGGTCGGGCAGCTCAGGGAGGCCGTACGGCCAAGTGCCGGCGTGGGCGGAGCCATAGAACTTTTCCCAGGCAGCCGGGTCGGAGAGGCGGTGGTCGGCGCCGGCATCGATCACGAGGGTGGTGTCGGGTAGCTGGGCAGCGATATCGGCGCTGGCGCCGTGAGGCAGGGCGAGGAAAACCACGTCATGGCCAGCGAGGTTTTCCACAGTGGTCTCTTCAATCAGGCGGTTGCTCAGCGAGTGCAGGTGTGGTTGAAGTTCACCGAGACGCGATCCTGCACTGCTGTGGGCAGTGATCGCACCGATGGTCACCGAAGGATGGGAGACGAGCAGGCGGAGCAACTCACCGCCGGCGTAGCCGCTGGCACCCGAAACCGCCACTGAAATAGTCATGACCCAACAGTACAACAGGAATATACAGAGGTCCACATAAATATGCACGAGGTGCTGCGAGGAGACCCGGTCGTTCTAGCATGGAAACACAGCACGCCAACAAAGGAGCCTCGATGCCAACAGCCATTGTTATCCAGCAAGCCGGAGGACCCGAAGTACTCAAGGTGACCGAGGTGGATCGGCCCACACCAGCGGGCTCCGAGCTCCTGGTGCGGGTGGCCGCGGCAGGCGTCAACTACATCGAAACCTATCAGCGCAGCGGCTACTACCCGGTGGGCTATCCCTTCACCCCGGGCGCCGAGGCCGCCGGCGAGGTGGTGGCGCTGGGCCCGGAGGCGTCCGGCTTCGCCGTCGGCGACCGGGTGGCCTTCGCCGAAGGGAAGGGCACCTACGCCGAGTTCACCCTGGTGGAAGCCGACAAGGCCCTGCCGGTGCCCGAGGGCATCAGCCTCGAAACGGCAGCAGCGCTTCCGTTGCAGGGCATGACCGCGCACTACCTGATCAATACCACCTTCACCGTTCAGCTGGGCCAGACGGTCTTGACGCATGCCGGTGCGGGAGGCGTGGGCCTGCTCCTCATCCAACTGCTCAAGGCCAGGGGTGCCCGGGTGATCACCACGGTCTCCACCGACGCCAAGGAGGCGCTGGCCCGGGAAGCCGGAGCAGATGAAGTGCTCCGATATGAGGGCTTCGACACCGCCGTGCGGGAGCTCACCAACGGCGTCGGAGTGGATGTCGTGTACGACGGCGTGGGCCGGGCCACCTTTGACGGGTCGTTGGCGTCGCTACGGAAGCGCGGCACGCTGGTGCTGTTCGGCGCTGCGTCGGGGCCGGTTCCGGCGTTCGACCCGCAGCGGCTGGCGTCCGCGGGGTCGGTTCATCTCACCCGGCCGAAACTGCTCGATCACCTGCTGACCGTTGAGGAGCGGCGCTGGCGCTCCTCGGAGCTGTTCGCCGCCGTCGTGGACGGCTCGCTGAAGGTCAGGATTGGCGCAACCTATCCCCTGGAAGCCGCTGCGCAGGCGCACGAAGACCTGGAGGCACGCAAAACCACCGGGAAACTGCTGCTCGTTCCCTAGCACCCGGATTGACTGCCCACGGGTCACGGGCAGTCCGGACGGTCCGGGCAGTCCGGACCGCCCGGAACCGCGACCGGACCGCCCGGAACGGGCTAGCGCTGGACGGCTCCGTGGCGTTCGGCCGCCAGGTGGACCGCTGCGTCGCGGGCGCCGCTGGCCTCGTCGGCGGTCAGGGTCCGGTCCGGTGCCCTGAACCGCAGGGCGAAGGCCAACGACTTGCGCCCGTCCTCAATTCCCGCGCCGTCGTACACGTCAAACAGGTGCACGTCCTCGAGGAGCTCCCCCGCGCCTTCGCGCAGGGTCGAGAGCACGACGTCGGCCGGCAGCCCGCCGTCGACCACCAGTGCCACATCCTGGGTGGTGGCAGGGAAGGTCGAGAGGTGCTTCGCGACAATCACATCCGGAGCGGCGTCGAACAGCAGGTCGGCGTTGATTTCCAGCGCCACGGTGCGGGCTGGAAGGTCTAGGGCGGCAAGAAGCTTCGGGTGAAGTTCGCCGGCATAGCCGAGCAGTTCACCGGTGCGCAGCGAAATGCGTGCCGTGCGACCGGGATGAAACACCTGGTGCTCCCCCTGCGTCACCTCAAGGTCGACGCCGACGACGTCGGCCATCAGCCGGACCGTGTCCAGGGCATCCGCCCAGTCCCACGGGCGTGGCTGATGGTTGGCGCCTGCCGGTGAGTCGTTGCCGGTGAAGACAGCAGCGATGGTCAACGGCTGGTCGGGCAGTCCGTCATAGAGGCCGTCAAGGATGTCTTCGGAAGGGCGGACGCCCAACGGCGGAATGTCACGACTGCCGACGGCGTCCTGCGGCAGGAACACCAGGCCCGCCTCGTACAGGGCCAGATCCCGGAAGCCACGTGAATGGTTCCGTTTGGCGACTTCGATCAGTCCGGGCAGCACCGAGCGGCGCAGGTAGCCCAGTTCGGCACTCAAGGGGTTGGCCAGTTTGATGGCGGGCTGTTCCGTCGCGTCGGCGGACCCGAAGGTGTTGTTGCTGTCCAGCGAAACGAACGGGTAGGAGAGCACCTCGGTGAGGCCCGAGTCGGCCAGCGCCTGCAGCACGCGGCGGCGCTGCACCTGGACGCGGGACAGGCCGCTGCCGGGAGGTGCCACGGGAAGCCGCGACGGGATCTTGTCGTAGCCCACCAGCCGGGCGATTTCCTCGGTGAGGTCGTCCTTGATCTGCAGGTCCTGCCGCCAGCTGGGCGCCGTGACGGTGTGACCGCCGTCGTGCGCTTCCACTACGGCCCCCAAATCGGTGAGGGCCCCGGTGATCTGCTCGTCGGTGAAGTCGATGCCGATCCGGCTGGCCGCGTAACCAGCAGGCAGGTCGATGACGACGGCGCCGGGCTGGGTGCCCACCTCGGTTCCGGCGTCGTCGGCGGTGCCACCGGCGAGTTCGACCAGCAAGTCCACCACGCGCTGGGCGGCGATGCCGGCAACCTGCCAGTCCACCCCACGCTCGAACCGCTTGGAGGCCTCGGACGGCAGCTTGTGGCGGCGGCGTGATCGCGCGATCGACACTTCATCGAAGTGGGCCGCCTCGACCAGCACCGTGCCGGTCGAGTCGGACACCTCCGTGTCGGCGCCACCCATGACACCGGCGATGCCGATGGCGCCTGAACCGTCGGCAATCAGGAGGTCCTCGACGTCGAGCTTGCGGACCTTGTCGTCGAGGGTTTTGAGCGTCTCCCCCGGCGTTGCCCGCCGGACGACGATGCCGCCGGAGAGCTTGTCCTGGTCGTAGCAGTGAATGGGCTGACCCAGTTCGAGCATCACATAGTTGGAAATGTCGACGGGCAGGGAAATGGAACGGATCCCGGCGAGCCGGAGCCGGGAGGCCAGCCACGGCGGCGTGGGACGGCTCGCATCGACGTTGCGGACGGTGCGGGCGACGAACCTGTCACAGCCCGGGTTGCCGTAGATCGGCGACTCGTCGCTGATGGTGACCGGGTAACCACCGGACAGTGCCGCGGGCGCGGTGACCTGGGCTGCGGGGTCGGTGAAAGCGGTCCCGGTGGCATGGGCGTACTCACGGGCAACGCCGCGGATCGAGAAGCAGTAGCTGCGGTCCGGGGTGACGTTGATTTCGGCGGCCTGGTCGTAGAGACCCAGCAGGTCCATGGCATCGGAGCCCACCTCCGGGTCGAGTCCGAGGGTGGAGAGCACCAGGATGCCGTCGTGATCGTCACCGATGCCAAGTTCGCGCACCGAGGCGATCATGCCGGCGGAGACGTGGCCGTAGGTTTTGCGGGCGGCGATGTGGAAGTCGCCGGGCAATACGGCGCCCGGCAGGGTGACCACCACCTTGTCACCCTCGACGAAGTTGTGGGCGCCGCAGACGATGCCCTGCACCCCCGACGGGTCGATGCCCTCGGTGGTCAGCGTCTGGGGCTGGCCTTCGGGGACAACGCGGACCTGGCACCAGTTGATGGTTTTGCCGTTGGTCTGCGGCTCCTTGACCACCGAGAGCACCTGGCCGACGACGACGGGCCCGGACAGGGTGTCGGTGGGACGGTGCACGGCCTCTTCCTCAAGGCCGACCTTGACCAGTTCGGCCATTACGTCTTCGGCGGTGGCACCGGCTGGGACCTGTGCGAATTCACGCAACCAGGAAAGTGGAATACGCATGCTTAGATCTCCATCCCGAAGTGCTCGCTGAACCGTACATCGCCCTCAATCATGTCCCGCATGTCGCCTACCTCGTTGCGGAACATCAGGGTGCGTTCAATGCCCATGCCGAAGGCGAACCCGGAGAATTCCTCGGGGTCGATGCCCGCAGCGCGCAGCACATTGGGGTGGACCATGCCGCAGCCACCCCACTCGATCCACTGCGGCCCGCCCTTGGCGCCGGGGTGCCAGATGTCGAGTTCGGCTGATGGCTCGGTGAACGGGAAGAAGTTCGGGCGCAACCGGATCTGGGCGTCGTCGCCGAACATCAGCCGGGCGAAGTGCTCCAGGGTGCCGCGCAGGTCGGCCATGCTGAGGTTCCGGTCGATGGCCAGGCCTTCGAACTGGTGGAACACGGGCGTGTGGGTGGCGTCGAGCTCATCGGTGCGGAACACTTTGCCGGGGCACAGCACGTACAGCGGCAGCGGACGTTCCAGCATGGACCGCACCTGGACGGGTGAGGTGTGGGTGCGCAGCAGCAGGTGCGCCTCGGGAGGCTCCACGAAGAAGGTGTCCTGCATGTCACGGGCCGGGTGGTCTGGTTTGAAGTTCAACGCGTCGAAGTTGAACCACTCCGACTCCAGCTCGGGTCCTTCGGCGATTTCCCAGCCCATGCCCACGAAGATGTCGCTGACGCGTTCCTGCAGCGTGGACAGGGGGTGGCGTGCACCCGCACGCCGACGTCGCGGTGCGGCCGTCACATCCACCGCCTCCTCAACGAGGATGCGGGCATCACGTTCGGCTTCCAGTTCAGCCGTCCGGGCGGCGAGCGCAGCGTTGATTCTGCCGCGCGCCGGCCCGATGTTCTTGCCGGCCGCAGCCTTCTCGTCCTTGGCGAGGGCACCGATGCCCCGGTTCGCGAGGCTGAGTGGCGATTTGTCGCCGGTATGGGCGATTCGCACCTGCTTAAGCCCGTCAAGATCGGCCGCGGCTGCAATGTCGTCGAGCGCGCGATCAACGGTCGCGCGAATCGCCTCGGCATCAAGCGGGGAAGGAACGTCGACGACGGCGGACGTTGCGTGCGCGGGTCCGCCCGGCGGTGTGGAGTCAGACATCGAGATGTTCATACCTTCAGTGGTGGTGGGCAACTGGTGTTTCACCGCGGATCCGGTGACCGTTGGCAGACGGTGCAAGTCTAGCTAACACCGGTGCTGAGTCCCCAATGGGCACCTGTGACTCCCGTACTAGGATGATTCCCATGGTCCCGGCCCACAGAATGCGATGGCTGCTCAACTGGCTGAACCTGTCCACCGCGGCGGGGCTGATGCTGGCGAAAACGAAACGGTGCGACCTCCGCCCTGGCCCCGAGGGGCTCCTCCTCGCTTTTGGCTACACCGGCACCCTGCCGGTCGCGCGTGCCTTCACCGTGGGAAACGTCATCCTGTTCCGCGGGTCCGCCTCGGAGGGGGCACCCCGCCCGGCGCTTCTTGCCCACGAAGCCCGGCACAGCACCCAGTACGCCGTCTGTCTGGGGTTGCCCTTCCTGCCGCTTTACTTCGCGGCGGCGGCTTTTTCCCTCCTGCGTACCGGTGATCCTGCATCCCTGAACCTTTTTGAGCGGCGCGCGGGATTGGCCGATGGTGGGTATGTTCAGCGACCAGTGCGGCCGCTTGCCACGACACTTTCCGCCGTATTCGGGAAAAGGGGAGCACCGTGACGTTGGGTACCGACGTTCCAACCATCACGGTCACTGGTACCGGCTCGGTCGCCGCCGTGCCCGACCGCCTGCACCTCGGCGTCGGGGTGGAGGTACGCCGTCCGACGGCCCCGCAGGCGTATCTCGGGGCCGCCGACGCTGCTGTCAGGGTGTTCGATGCCCTGGACTCCCTCCGGCTTCAGTCACTTCAACGGGCCACCCACCAGATCGGGCTGCGCGCGGAAATCCTGTGGGGCGAGAACCAGGAGCAGCGGGTCACCGGGTATGTCGCGTCACAGGATCTCAACCTGTCGATCGGTGACCTATCGTCAGCGTCAGCCGTACTTGAGGCTGTGGTGCAGGCTGGCGGCGACGATGCCCGGATCAGCTCTCTGTCGTTCGGCTTCTCCGATCCGGGGGCCAGGGCTGCCCAGGCACAGGAGGCCGCCTGGCAGGATGCACTCGCCCGGGCCCGCCGCTGGGCCGAACTGGCGGGATGCGTCCTCGGCACAGTGGAGGAAGTATCCGAGGTGGCGGGACACTCTCCGCGTCCCCTGATGCGCGAAGTGATGTTGGCTGAGCAATCAGCTATGCCCGTCGAACCAGGCGAGGCCGACGTCGTCTGTAGCGTTACGGTCCGCTGGCGGATCGCGACGCTGGAGTAACGCGGCTGGAATAACGCACCAGTAACGCTCGGCGTGCTATTCAGAGACCCGAGTTCGGGCTGAATCAGGTGAATCGTGTGTGAAATTCCCAAGGGTCCGCGACGGTCGTTGCTGACTCCCAAACAACTGGTCCTGGGGTGCTTAAGCGTCACCCTGGTAGTGGCGGGAATTCTTTTGCCACCCGATCTTTCCGATGAGGGGCTGGCCAGCCTCGCCATCTTCGGCGTGGGCCTCTATGGATTCGGCTTGATCACCGTGGGCACGGCATTGCTTGTGACCGAGGTGATCCTCCCCGCCGTGAAGGAGGTGGAGTTCGGACTCCCCTCCGGCGACAGAATGGCCACAGCAGTCTCCTCCCGGGAGGAAGCACTGCGGGACGAATTCGACCGTCAGCGAGGGGATCTTGAACTCTGCGCTCAGTTGCTCTGTGATGACCCGGTGATAGCCCTGCGGCTACTTGAAGCGGCCTGGGCGAAGGCGGCCGCGGTATGGAAGGGGCCGGTGACTCCCGACATTCGAACGTTCGTGATTTGCCAGTTGGTCGACCTCGTCGATCTGCACCTGCACAACGCCGGGCGGATCAGGGCACCCTCGGCGGGTGGTTCGTTGCTGACAGCGCTTGATGGACCGGAACGCACGGCTATGGTCCTCCGCGACTTCGCCGGACTTTCGCCCACCCAGATTGCAGTGATCACCAACCGGTCGGTGGACCGCGTGCGTGCCGATCTGCGAACCGGCAATGCCAAGGCAGATGCCCAGCGGGAAACGCCATGAACAGTCAGCTCCGCGACCGCCTCGCGGCTGAAGCAAGCGACCGGGCCCAATCCCATCCGGCTTTTGTCGACCGGGCACTGCAGGACGGTATGCGAGTGTATCGGCGGCACGTGGTTCTCGCCGTCACCGCCGCCGTAGCCTGCGCCGTGGCGCTGATCGCGATGGCAGCGTTGGCGCCCAGGCTGGTGTGGGGAAGCCCGGCCGAGGAACGGATTGTCGGTCTGATCATCGAGCCCGGAGCTGAAACAGTGCTTCTGGGCGGGACAGTCGAATTCGTCGCAGTGGCCCAGCTCCACGATGGCAGCACCCGACCAGTCGAGGGCCCAATCATCTGGAAGTCCTCCGACACCGGTACTGCGATCATCGCGACCTCGGGACAAGCCAAGTCGGTCTCCCCTGGCATCACTACCATCTCTGGCTCCCTTGACGGACAGGAGGAGCTGACGGGCCGAGCCTTCCTTAAGGTGCTGCGCGCCACCGTCGGGCCGAGAGTGTGGTGGGCTTCCCTTCCGCCCTGATCTCACCCGCCGACCCGATCGGGTGAGCGGTACCTAGTGTTCCGCCCCGGCGGCCAGGCGCAGGTCCGACGTCGTCTGCTGGCTCGTCAACGCGATGAGGCGAAGCGCGGTTGCCATCTCGGCAACGCGCATTCCCGGAACCCCGTGAACTGCTGCCTGTTCCACGGAATAGGGAACGTGGATGAAACCACCCCGAGGACCGTCACCCTTGCGGTCGGTCGTGGTGGCCAGCTGGTCCATGAGCCCGTAAAAGACGTGATTGCACACATAGGTGCCGGCGGTCTGGGAAATTTCAGCGGCAATGCCAGCCTCGATCAAGTCCTGCAACGCCTGCTTGATCGGCAGGGTCGAGAAATACGCCGCCGGTCCGCCGACCCGAATCGGGGCATCTATGGGTTGGTTGCCTTCATTGTCGGGGATGCGGGCGTCGTCGATGTTGATCGCGACGCGTTCCAGCGAGATCCTCGTTCGCCCGCCGGCCTGACCCACGCAGAACACCAGTCTGGGGCGGTGCAGGGACACCGCAGCACGCAGGATGGCGATGCTTTCACCAAAGGTGCAGGGCAACTCGACCGCAAGAGCATCGACCCCGTCAGCACGCAGGTCCTCGGCGGCCTGCTGCGCCGCCTGCCAGGACGGGTTGACTGTTTCGCCGCCGAACGGCTCGAATCCAGTGAGGAGAATCATGGGTCAAGCCTAGGCGACGCCCCACCCGAGTGGCGTAGGCGCACAGTAGTGGTTGCCCAACACCGCGTCCTCGGGTGCGCCACTCTTCTGGGCCGGGCACCGGCGGCCCGGTCAGGCGAGGAACGCGGTCAGCCCCTCGATCAGCCGTTGCACGTCGTCGAGGTTGGTGTAGGGCGCCAGACCCACCCGGAGCCCGCCCGCCGCTCCCAGCCCCAGCACGCCGACCGCTTCAATCGCATAAAAGTTGCTGGCGGGCACCAGGATGTCACGTTCGGCGAGGAACCGGCTGGCCGCGGCAGCGTCGTGGCCGTCGAAGGTGAGCAGCAGCGTCGAGGTCCGGACGGCGGCCCGGGAGTGGACTGTCACGGCTGGCAGCTGGGCTATTGCCGCCTCAAAAAGCGCCAGGAGTGACGCCTCATGCCGTTCGATGTCGGCGTGGGCCGCGATGAGCTGTTCCCGGCGGGACCCGCCGTCGCCCAGGGTCGCAGTGAAGTCGATTGCCGCCGTCGTGCCAGCCATGATCTCGTACGGCAGGGTGCCAAGTTCAAAGCGTTCAGGGACCGCGTTGGTGGAGGGCAGCAGCTTCCCGGGAAACAGCGTCTCCAGCAGGGCTGGCGCTGCGGCGAGCACACCGCAATGGGGGCCGAGGAACTTGTAGGGCGAGCAGACGAAGAAGTCGGCGCCCAGCGCCCGCACATCCACGGCAGCGTGGGCGGCGTAGTGGACACCGTCGACGAACAGGAGGGCACCGGCGTTGTGCACCATCCCGGCAATAGCCCGGATGTCGGGCATGGTCCCGAGCAGGTTCGATGCTGCTGTGACGGCGACGAGCCGGGTGCGGGGGCTCAGCGCCTCCCGCAGTTCGTCCAGGCGCAATTCTGAGGTCTCAGGGTCGAAGCTGACCCAGCGGATGGTGGCGCCCCGCCGCTCGGCGGCCTGAACCCACGGCCGGACGTTGCAGTCGTGGTCCAGACGGGTCACGACCACCTCGTCGTTTGGCCCCCAGCCGGTGCTGAGGTGCTTGGCGAAGTCGTAGGTGAGTTGGGTGGCGCTGCGGCCGTAAACAATCCCGGACGGGTCCGCGTTGAGGAAATCCGCCATCGCCGACCTGAAGCTGAGGACCGCCTGATCAGCGTTGCGCTCCGACGCGACTGAGCTCCCCCGAATGGACAGCGGACCGGTGAGCGTATCAGCGATCGCCTGCCCCACGACGCGCGGTGTCTGGGTTCCGCCCGGACCATCGAAATGGGCGATCCCGGAGGCCAGGGACGGGAAGTGTGAACGCAGGCTCTCGACGTCGAGGGGCATGAGGTCCTTTCGGATGGCTGGCAGGCGTTGCTCAAGCCTAAGGGGGAAATCCGCGACGAGCGGGAACTACGGCAGGTGGGAACTGCGACGGGTGGGAACTGCGACGGTTGGGGCCTTTTGACGGGCGGGCTGGTGCCCGGCCAGTTTGGCGAGTTGCTGGGCCTGCCGGAGTGGCTGCAGGCAGTGAGGCCGTTTCATCATTCCCCGGCCATGCCGGTTGAAGCTTTCGATCCCGTCCCGATTGTGGTGATGGGCCTCGTAGCGGTTGGGGGTGCAGTCCTCGCCGCGTACCTCATCCGGCACCGCGATCTCACTGGCTGAACCGACCCCTTCCCTCCTAGATCCCGACATCCCGTCGTTGCAAGGCGACCGCGCTGAGTCCGGCGAGCGCTGCCGAGATGCCCCATAGCCAGGCGGCAGCACCCCAGTCCGCCCCATTGGCCACCGGTGAGTTCCCATACGCCCAGTGGTAGGGCGAGAGGTTCAGCAGCCACTGAAGATCGGGGCTTTGGCGTCCGACGGCGTTGGATACGTAGCTCAGCACGGCGACCCCGGCGCCGGCCGCAAGGCCATAAAGCCTCCTGCCACTCACCGCCCCGACACACAGGGCGGCCATCCCGCTGAGGAGCGCGAGTCCCCCGAACAGGACCGTCGCACCAAAGAGGTCCTGAGTCTGAATCCCCAGCTCAGCGGGCTCGTTGAGGAGCAGCACGAGGATGAAGACGACTGCCGCGAGCGCGACAGTGCGCACCGCAATAGCCAGGGCCCGCTCCAACACCACTTGGGGTCTGGTGACCGCGTGCGCCAGCGTCAGTTCCAACTGGCCGGACTCCTCATCACCGGCCACCGCCGACGCACCCCAGGACACCGACGCGATGGTCAGGAGCAGGAAGCCGATCAGCCCAAAGATGGTGGCCTGCGTGTACCCGGGACCCGAGGCGATCTGATCATAGTTCAGTGCTCTGGTCATCTCCGGAGGTAGCGCGTTGATCATGTCCTGCATCTCGTCGCTGTTCCCGAGGGAAGGAAACAGCGGCAGGTATACCAGGATGGCGGCGGCGAGGCCCACGGCCCAGGCCAGGGTGGATCGCCAGTGATCAAGCAGCGCGCGCCTGAACAACGGCAGGATCCTGGCTGGGTCGGTCCGGCCGTCCCGGGTGGCTGGCGGTGCCGAGTGACTCATGACCGGCTCCGCTCGCTGAATCCACGGGGGCCGGCCACGGCACCGCGGCGACCGGAAGCACCGGCAGCACTGGCAGCGCCCGTCCCGCCGGTGCCTCCGTTCCCGCCGGTGCCATCGTTCCCCCCGTTGCCATACAGGGTGAGCACTGATTCCTCGAGATCGGGTTCTTCGATGACCAGATCGGCGAGTTGGAGCGGTGCCAGGGCAAGGATCAACGGCCGGATGGCACCCTCGTGGGTGGCTGAGATTTCGGTGAGCTCGCCGGCCGTCTGAACTTCGATGGTGTGCAACCCCGGCACGTCCCGGAGCAGCAGCTCCAGCTCGGGCCCGGGGACACCGGTCACCGCGATCCGGATCTGGCGGTGGGCACCCTCCCGGAGGGCTGAGACGCTTGAGACCTGGACGATGTCGCCGTCGCGCAGGATGGCGACCCTGTCAGCGGCCTGCTGGACCTCGCTCAGGACATGTGAACTCAGGAAGATGGTCTGCCCCCGCTGCTGGGCTTCGCGCAGGAGTGCCCGGAACTCCTGCTGCATGAGCGGGTCGAGGCCACTGGTTGGTTCATCCAGAATCAGCACTTCGGGGTCATGCATGAAGGCCTGCACCAGCCCCAGCTTCTGTTTGTTGCCTTTGGACAGTTTGCGGGTGTGGCGGTCCAGGTCCAGGTTGAAGCGTTCCGCCAGCTCGTCCGCTCGCCCCGGCCGCACCGCACCGCTGATGGCCGCATAGTGCGCCAGCAGCCGGCGTCCGGTGATCCGTTGCTCAAGGAATAGCTCACCCGGCAGGTAACCGATTTTGCGCCGCAGTTTAGGTCCCGCAGCGCCCGGATTCTCACCCAGAATCCTGATACTCCCGGCGCTCGGCCTGATGATGTCGAGCAGGCACCGCATGGTGGTGGTTTTTCCTGCACCGTTGGGCCCGATAACGCCGAAGACTTCGCCGCGTTCCACCCCAAAATCGATGCCGTGCAGGACATCCCGGCGACCAAACGATTTCCGGAGGCCCTTGACCTCGATCACCTGGCCCATGGCACGCACCACCTTCCTGAGTTCACAGCTTACAAGCAGTCCTCCCTCAGCCGCAGTAGAACGTATGTTCTAATATATTCATGCGATGGGCTGGTCAGAGTACGACGACGACGGCGCCGGCTCCTCAGGAGCCGCTGCTGCCCCTGAGCGGCCTGCTCCGGACTGTCAGGACGCCAGAATTTGCGGGCATCACGTTCCACGAGGTGCTCGCCAAGTCGGCGCTGAACCGGGTACCCGGCAATTCCAGCATGCCGTTCCACTGGACCATCAACCCCTACCGCGGTTGCTCCCACGCCTGCGTCTACTGTTTCGCTCGAAAGACCCACAGCTACCTGAACCTCGACACTGGGTTGGACTTCGACTCCCAGCTGGTGGTCAAGACCAATGTGGGTGAAGTGGTGCGCCGCGAACTGTCCCGCAGGTCCTGGCAGCGGGAACATGTCGCGATGGGCACCAACACCGATCCGTACCAGCGGGCCGAGGGCCGCTACCGGCTGATGCCCGACATCATCACCGCGCTCGCCGATTCGGGGACACCGTTCTCCATCCTCACGAAGGGCACCCTCCTGGCACGGGATATCCCGCTCCTGAAGAAAGCATCTTCAGCGGTGCAGATTGGGATGGGAATCTCGCTCGCCATTACCGACCCCGCACTAGCCCATGCGGTGGAACCCGGTACACCCAGCCCCAAGGCACGGCTCGAGCTGATCAGCCGCCTGCGCGACGCTGGATTGCCCTGCGGGGTTCTGGCAATGCCGATCTTGCCGTGGCTGACCGACGATGACGAGTCACTCGATGCATTGTTTGGCGCCCTGGCCGCTGCCGGTGCCACTGGAGTCTCGGCGGGCGCCCTTCATCTACGGCCCGGGGCCCGGGAGTGGTACCTGGAATGGCTGGCGGAGAATCACCCGGCGCTGGTGGGCCGGTACCGGCGCCTGTATCGCGGCGGGAGCTATGCATCCAAGGAGTACCGCACCTGGCTGTCGGGGCGGATTCGGCAGCACCGGGCTAATCACGGGTTCACCTCCGGGGCGCAGTTCTTTCGAGAGCTTCAGCCGGGACCTCCCGGAGTCAGCGAAACGGCTGTTACGTCTACCGTGCGCCCTGCACCCGCTACGGATGCGGAGCCGACACTGTTCTAGAGCCAGCACTGTTCTAGATGCGGCGCGAGAGCTCCCCGGTCTACTGTTGAGCCGCTCCGGCATGGCAGGTCTGCGTCAGCACCGCGTCAACGATGGGGCGGTCGGCAGGGATCCAGGCGAGGTCGGCCAACTCAGTGGAACCGGCAAGGGGAACCCAGGAGAGAACATCGTGGTCTTCCAGCGGCCGGGGTTCACCGGTGGTGACTTCGGCTAGCCAGACCCGCATGACGGCGCGTTCGTTCAACGCCCAGCCACCGGGTACCGGCCCGACGATCTCAGCGCCGAGCTCAACTTCGACCCCAAGCTCCTCCAGGAGCTCCCGATGCAGTGCGGCTGTGTCCGTTTCCCCCGCCTCGACCTTCCCCCCGGGGAATTCCCACATGCCGGCGAACTGCTCGGGCGCCGTGCGACGGGCGGCAAGCAGCCGGGTGGGGTGAGTCAGGGAATCGACGATCGCTGCGCCGACAATCTGGCGGGGTAACTGGTCAGCTGGCACGAACCGAGTGTAGCTGGCGGTACCGGCCCGGCTACAGTTGAAATAGACAACGGCGTCGATGCGTTGCGCTCTACAGAGCAACGCCACCAACACCATCTGATGCCGAAACGAGTTCCATGTCTGACGTCCGACGCACCCTCACCCCACGGCAGCTGAACTTCGCCATCATCGCCCTCGCCATGGGCGGCTTCGGTATTGGCACCACCGAGTTCGCCATCATGGGTCTCCTGCAGGAGATGGTGGGCGACCTTGATATCTCCATTCCCGAGGGTGGGCATGTCATCTCGGCCTACGCGATCGGCGTCGTCATCGGCGCTCCCCTGCTCGCTGCCCTCGGCGCCCGGTTGCCCCGCAAAGGGATGGCGTTGGGGCTGATGGTTCTCTTCACCGTCGGGAACCTGTCGTCCTATTTCGCCGCCGACTACGGCTGGCTGTTGTTTTCCCGTTTCATGTCGGGTCTCCCCCACGGCGCGTACTTCGGCATCGCGGCTGTCATTGCCGCATCCCTCTCGGCGCCCACGCGCCGGGCGCACGCCGTGGCCATGGTGATGCTGGGGCTCAGTATCGCCAACGTCATCGGGGTACCGTTCGCCACCTGGTTGGGTCAGATGTTCGGGTGGCGGACCATGTTCCTTCTGGTCGGTGTCATTGGGGTGGTCACTATCTGGATGATTTCCCGCAGCGTCCCTCACCAGCAGGTCCTGCAGAATGCGAGTATCCGCCGGGAGCTGGGCGCCTTGCAACGTGGCCAGGTGTGGATGACGCTGCTGATCGGCACAGTTGGCTTCGGCGGCTTCTTCGCTGTCTACTCCTACATCTCCCCCACCATGACCGAGGTCACGGGCCTCCCCGAAGCGACCTTGCCGTTCGTCGTTGCCCTCTATGGTCTGGGCATGGTGACCGGGAACATTATTGGCGGCCGCCTGGCCGACATTTCCGTGATGGGCACCATCTACTGGGTGATGGGCGTGATCGCCGCCGCGCTGGTGGCGTTCTCCTTCGCCGTTCAGTGGGCGCCGACCGCCCTGCTGTTTGTCTTCCTGGTCGGTGCGATTGGCGCCATGCTGATTCCATCGCTTCAGGTCCGCCTGCTCGACGTCTCCCCTGACGCGCCGTCCCTCGCCTCGTCCCTGAACCATGCAGCACTCAATATTGCCAACGCTCTGGGCGCGTTCCTGGGCGGCGCGGTGATCGCCGCTGGCTGGGGGTACACTGCTCCGGCACTGGTCGGTGCGGTGTTGGCCGTCATCGGGCTTGCTGTGGCCTTGGTCAGCGGGCGGATGGACCGGGGAACCAGGACGACCCGGCCGACTGAACATTCGGCGGTCGGCCAGGGCCTCAGCTGAGGCGCTGCGCCCTCGCGGAGGCGTAAAGGCAGACGGTTGCGGCGGTCCCCACGTTGAGGCTTTCGGCCCGACCATAGATGGGCACTGCCACCCGGTGGTCCGCGCCCTTCAAAACGACGTCGGGCAGCCCCTGCGCTTCGTTACCGAAGAGCCAGGCCGTCGGGGCTTCCAGTTGAGCTGCACTGCTCCCGTCCCCAGCGTTCTCGGCTGAGGGTGCCAGCCGCCGTCGTGCACTGCCTTCCTGCAGGGTGTCGAGGTCGACGTCGCCGTATCCGTCGGCTGCCAGCACGGTGATCCCGCGCTCCCGCAGCGAGGTGAGCACCAGGTCAAGGTCGGCGCCCAGGACCACCGGCAAGTGAAACAGTGACCCGACAGTTGACCGGACAGCCTTCGGGTTGTAGAGGTCAACGCTCGACGACGTCAACACCACCGCGTCGGCGCCAGCGGAATCGGCTGCCCGCAGGATGGTTCCCGCGTTGCCGGGATCGCGCACTTCCACCATCACGGCAACTAGCCGGGGCTCCCTGGCGAGCATCGCTTCGAGCGGGACATCGACAAACGAACACACCGCGATGACACCCTGCGGCGTCACCGTCGAAGACATTGCGGCCAGCACTTCCTCAGTCACCAGCCGTGGGGCTGGCTGTCCTTCGAACAGTCCAAGCTCGGCGTGCCGGTCCAGGCATTCCTCGGTGATGAACAGTTCCTCGATGACCTCCGGCTCGCCCGCAGCGTGGCGCGCCGAATGCAATGCCAATGCTTCCCGAACGGATTGAGGCCCCTCGGCGAGAAACCGGCCCTGCCTTAAACGGGCCGGACGCCCAGCGAGCCGAGCCACTTCCTTGACCCGATCAGCTCGGGGGTTGGTCATGGGCGGTGCCGCTGGGCGTCCGGTGTTAGTCATGTACTGATGTTCTCAGTATTTTGGGTCTTCCCCGTAATCCGGGTGAGACCGAACCGAGAAGGGTAAAACGAAAGCTTAGGCGTTTGCCTTGGCTGGTGCCTTGGTGGCTGACGCCTGGGCGCCGGCTGGTGCTGAGGTGTCAGCAGGCAGCGAATCCTTGGCAATCTGTACCAATGCGGAGAACGCGTTGGCGTCAGATACTGCAAGCTCGGCCAGCATACGGCGGTCAACCTGGATCTCGGCGGCCTTCAGGCCCTGGATCAGACGGTTGTAGGTCAGGCCGTTGGCGCGGGACGCAGCGTTAATGCGCTGGATCCAGAGGCGACGGAAGTCACCCTTGCGCTTGCGACGGTCACCGTAGCTGTACACAAATGAGTGCAGCAGCTGCTCTTTGGCCTTGCGGTACAGGCGTGAACGCTGCCCACGGTAGCCCTTCGCCCGCTCGAGAATTACCCGACGCTTCTTGTGGGCGTTTACCGCCCGCTTCACACGTGCCACGTGCGTACTCCTTCAGTAGATCTACCGGGTGATGATGTTCAGCGCTGTCCTGCAGTGTGCAGGAGACTGGCGCAAGCCCGGTTAAGTGGTTTGGGTGAGTTAGATGCCGAGCATCTTTTTGATGACCTTGGTGTCGGCCTTCGAGACGATCTTGTCGCTACCGAGACGGCGAGTCAGCGTGGAGGGCTTGTGCTCCAGGTAGTGGCGGCGGTTAGCCTGCTGGCGCTTGAGCTTGCCGCTTCCGGTCAGCTTGAAACGCTTCTTGACACCACTGTGGGTCTTCATCTTCGGCATGAGAACCGATCTCCTTTGGTTTCCACCAGCTGTTGCAGGCGGGTCGTACGGCACCCGCGGGGGTGCCTGCGGGTTTATTCGGGCGCCTGGCGGCTCCGGGGGACGTAATCCCTAGTCGGAGGTTCCGGGCTTAGGCCGGCTCGGCGTGCTCCGGGGAGCTGCCTTGCTGGCAGGTTTGGGTGTTGCTGGCTTGGGCATGGCCATCGGCTTGGGAGCCGCGGTTGGCTTCGGCGCTGCAGCGGGCTTGGGAGCAGCTGCTGGTTTCTCAGCTGCCTTCGCACCGGCCGCCTTGGCTGGAGCCTTCGGTGCTTCAGCAGCGGCTTTCTCGGCAGCTTTCGCTGCCTTGGCTGCCTCGGCTGCTGCGACTTCCTGATCCGCCTTGTCCTGGATAGCCTTCTCGCGGTCGACGATTTCCTGCGCCGCGGCCTCCTTGGCTGCAACTTCGGCCGCAATCACTTCCTGTGCTGCGGCTTCTTCGGCCGCCTCCTGGGAAGCGGTGGTTGAGTAGCCGTCGGGCAGCAGGTCCGCGAGGCTCTGCGTCATGGGCGCCTTGTCCGGGGTGGTATCCACCTTCTCGGTACCAGCCTTCACCGCCTCATTCGCAGCCTTGGCATCGGCGCGCTGGGTAGCGCGTCGCGCTTCAGCCTTTGCCTCAGCCTTGTTCTTGACCGGACCAATGACCATGACCATGTTGCGACCGTCGATGCGGGGGGTCGATTCAACGATTCCCACCTCGGCAACGTCCTCAGCGAACTTCTGCAGCAGGCGAATACCCATTTCGGGTCGCTGCTGCTCACGTCCACGGAACTGAATCATGGCCTTGACCTTGTCGCCTGCGCCCAGGAAGCGCATCGCATGTCCGCGCTTGGTCTCGTAATCATGAGTGTCAATCTTCAGGCGGAACCGGATCTCCTTGAGAACGGTGTTCGTCTGGTTCTTGCGCGCCTCACGAGCCTTGACCGCGGCCTCATACTTGTACTTGCCAAAATCCATGAGCTTGGCAACCGGAGGCTTGGCCTGCGGTGCAACCTCAACAAGATCCAGGTCTGACTCGGAGGCAAGACGGAGAGCATCCTCAATACGGACGATGCCTACCTGTTCGCCCGCAGGTCCTACCAACCGCACCTCTGGGACGCGGATACGATCATTGATTCTTGGCTCGCTAATGTGTTGCTCCTGAAATCTTTGAAGTAATACCACCTGCAATAGAAGAAGGCCCCCGACTGCACGTGCAATCAGAGGCCTCGATGATCGGTTACTTCCACTGCGAGTGGAAGCGTACTGTCAAGAAATGTCTTGACGATCGTACGTACCGACCTGTTACCCGGCTGCCACCATGTTTCGCAACGAAACACCTGGCAATCGCGGGTGGGAGGAAACTCCGCTTGCAAACTGGAAGTGATCTTTTTCATGCCCCGTGTGGGCGCATGAAATAGTGACCTCCAGTCGGTCTGTGACAAGCTTACCAGCATGAGTACTCCGGCCAGTAATCCAGACAGCGAACGCAACATCTTCCAGGCACCCGGCGACGACGGCGGTTCCGCTCGCGCCCCGGACCAGCCATCACTCCAGGACCCCTTAGACCAAACCGCCGACGACGGTCGCCAGGTTCGCCGCGACATCGCCGAGGTGAGTGCCGTGGAGCTGATCATGACCTCCGCGCTGCACCTGATGAGCGCCGCAGCCGTGAAATGCGGCCTGGCAGAAGGCGACGACGCCGAGGAACTCAAGGATCTTGACGAGGCCCGCAAGATCATCACGGCACTGGCCGGGTTTGTCACTGCCGCTGCCCCCGAGATCGGGGGCCAGCACGCCGGGCCGCTGCGCGACGGGCTCCGCTCACTGCAGCTGGCCTTCCGCGAAGCGTCGGTCATTCAGGACGCGCCAGGTCAGGGCCCCGGCGAAAAATTCACCGGCGCGGTCAACTAGCCCGCCGTCGTCGTACCTGCTGGGCGCCTAGGCCCAGCAGGCAGATCAGTACCGCGACCGACCCCACGGCGGTGAAGGCCGCGGACGGGCCCACCGTGTCGATGGTGATGCCGGCCAGTGGTGCACCCAGCGCTACCCCCGAGGTGAGTGCCGAGCCATACCATCCCATCGCCTCGCCACGCCGTTCCTCGACCACCAGGTCGGCCACCCGTTCGGACGCCGCCGACAGGACCGGTGCGCACAATAGTCCCGGCAGGATCGAGAGCAGGCACAGTGCCAGTGTGTTTTCGGCGAAACCCATGGGGATGGTGAACAGCCCCATGAGCAGGAGGAGCACCAGCGGGGACACCGGCCGGTGCAGCGCACCATAGATCAGGCCGCCCACCACCGATGCGGCACACCAGGCGGCGAAGACCAGCCCGAGTTCACCCTCCCGGCCCGACTCCTCGAGCGCGGCGACGATCCCCACCTCGGTACCGGCCAGCACCAGTCCTGCCCCGGCAGCCACCACCAGGACCACCGCCACCGCCACCGTCAGCCAGACGAAGCTGCCCGCCAGCCGCTCCTTGGCCCGCTGACGTCCCTTCGCCCCTTGACGACCGTGTGCTGCGCGTCCCCCCGGGTACAGTTCGGCCGACGCTTCGGTGACGTGCGCTGGCGCCGATGCGACCAGCGCACCGACGGCGGCGGCCTCGTCCTCGGCTTCGGTCGGGGGCCGGGAGACAGCTCCCAGCTGCTCGCTCCGGGTCGGTGGGTTGAACCACATCAGGAAGAGACCGGCACCGGCGGTGGCCAGCCCCACCAGGGTGAGGCCAAAGACCGTCGAGACCTGGGTGGCCAGGACGACGCCCAGCGCCGGTCCCACCATGAAGATCATTTCGGTGCTGATCGCGTCAAGGGTGAACGCGGTCCGTCGCTTCTCCCCGGACACCATCACGCCCAGGGACTGGCGAACCACCGAGAAGGCGGGCAGGGTAAACAACCCACCGATCAGGGCGGCGACGAGCAGCCACTCGTAGGACAGCTGGGGTGCCACAGACCAGATCACCGCTTCGGCGATCACGGACGGAATCAGTGCCTTGCGCAGCCCCGCGCTGTCGACCCGACGGCCCCGCCAGGGTGCGCCGACGGCGATGCCAATCGTCAGAAGAGCCGCGACAGCGCCGGCTTCCGCGTACCCACGGTCGAGGGTCTGCACCACATGAAGGGTCAGCAGGACCCCGGCCGCGGAGTGCGGGAATCTGGCGATCATTCCGACGATGAGCAGACGCCGCACCGGGACAATACGGAGCAGCTCCCGGTAGAGGGCAAAATTCACTGGTTCACTCTTCTGCGGGTCCGCCCGCACGTCCTCAGCGGGTCAGTACCACCTCAAGGGAGTCGACCCGTTCCACAAGTTCTGTATTGGCCCGCAGCCGGTCCTGCAGTTGCTGGACCACCGTCTGGACCGCTTCCCCAGCCAGCCCGTCTCGGAGCGTGATCTGGAGCCGCACTTCGGGGCCCGGTCCGCCGCCGGATGCCAGTGTACCGTCTGCCGCGCGGGCCGGAACCCCGCTTCCGGGACCCAGCGCTACCCGCAGGATCGCTGGCTCCTTACCGGTGATCTGGGCGACCAGGTCGGCGATGCTTGGGTCGCTGTAGGCCGGCCGCCACTGGTGCTGCTGGGCCAGCGCCCACATGGCGGGGCGACGCACAACGAAGGTGAAGTGTGCGCCCGGATCGATGACCAGCAGCTGCGCTCCGTCGGCGACCGCCGACAGCGCCGCACGCGGCGCGTAAACGGCCACGGGCCTGGCTTCCGGATGCCACGCGGCCAGTGCAGCAACAGAGCTGAAGACCGGCAGCGCCGTGCGGCCATCGGGTGCTTTGAGCGTGACCAGGGCCATGTCGGCCTCCTTGTCGCCCTCCGGTGCTCCCCCGCCGTGGCCGTGGTCGGCGTGCGAGTGAGGGTCGTCGGGCGCGGTTTCCCCGGCGAGCTGGGCTACCACGGGTACGAAAAGTCTCACCCCGGCGAGGGCGGCGAGCACTCCCGTTTCGTCGCTGGTTCCGGCCAGCAGCCGGTCGATTGCCTCGGTGTAGGCGGGCGGTGCGGCGCCGTCGTCGTCGTCGAAGTTGTGCAGCGGGTTACCCTCGCCGCTCAGGTCACGGCCTTCCCAGGCCTGCCCCGCGGAATCGGCGGTGTTGGCCGCCAGGGCAGCGGCGATATGTGCGGGGAGCTGCCGCTCGCTCACACCCGGGATGCCGGGTGCCCGGCGATGTCGAGCGCCTGGGGCAGCGTGAAGGCGCCGGCGTACAGCGCCTTGCCCACGATTGCACCTTCCAGTCCGTGTGGCACCAGCTGGCGCAGCGCCGCGAGGTCCTCGAGGCTTGAGATTCCACCCGATGCGACCACGGGCTGCGAGGTCCGCTCAAGCACCTGCTGGAGTAGTTCGAGGTTGGGGCCGCGGAGCGTGCCGTCCTTGGTGACGTCTGTGACCACGTACCGGGAGCAGCCCGCGTCTTCGAGGCGCTGCAGGACTTCCCAGAGGTCGCCGCCTTCTTCGGTCCAGCCGCGGGCTGCCAGGGTGGTGCCCCGGACGTCCAGGCCGACGGCGATCTTGTCGCCGTAGCGGGCGATGGCCGCAGCGGTCCACTCCGGGTTTTCCAGGGCTGCGGTGCCGAGGTTCACCCGGTGCGCGCCGAGTTCCAGGGCTGCGTCGAGGGAAGCGTCATCGCGGATCCCGCCGGACAGCTCCACCTTGATGTCGAGTTCATTAATCACGCGTCCGAGCAGTTCGCGGTTTGAGCCCCGGCCGAAGGCTGCGTCAAGGTCCACCAGGTGCACCCATTCGGCGCCGTCCTGCTGCCAGGCGAGGGCCGCCTCGAGGGCGTCACCGTAACCTGTTTCGCTGCCGGCCTCGCCCTGGACCAGGCGGACAGCCTGCCCGTCGACGACGTCGACGGCAGGAAGCAGTTCGAGAATGGGGGATTCAGTAAAGGGGCTCATCGGGTGTTGTGACTCTTTCGTAGCTGTCGGAGGTCTGGAATCAGATGTCGGTCAGGGTCAGGAGGTAGGCAGCGAGGAGCGCCATTCCCGCCAGGACCCAGAAGCTGATGATCAGGGCCTTGGGTAGTTCCTGCCGCCGGAAGGAGATAGCCCCACCGATCAACAGGCCCGCGAGCCCCATCAACACTATGCTCCACATGACTACCGCAGCCCGGCTGTCCAGTTGGAGAGCAGACGGGCCCCGGCGTCACCGGACTTTTCGGGGTGGAACTGGGTGGCGCTGAGGGGACCGTTTTCCACGGCGGCAATGAACTGACCGCCGTGGTCCGCCCAGGTCACCATTGGGGGCTTCATGGCTGGCTGGGTGACCTCGAACTTCCACTGCTGCACTCCGTAGGAGTGCACAAAGTAGAACCGCTCGTCCTCGATGCCTTCGAACAGTTGTGACCCCTCGGCTGCCTTCACCGTGTTCCAGCCCATGTGCGGGACGACGTCAGCCTGCAACCGTTCAACGGTGCCTGGCCACTCGCCCATGCCCGCGGTCCGGACGCCGTGCTCGACGCCCTCCTCGAAGAGGATCTGCAGGCCGACGCAGATGCCAAGCACTGGCCTGCCGCCCGCCACCCGCCGGCCGATCATGCGCAGTGCATCGACATCCTTCAGACCCTTCATCACGGTCGCGAAGGCTCCGACGCCGGGCACCACCAACCCGTCGGCGTTCAGGACGTCGTCGGGTTTGGCGCTCAACGTCACTTCAGCGCCGACGTGTTCCAGGGCACGGACCGCTGAACGGATGTTCCCCGAACCGTAGTCCAGAACCGTTACGCGTGGCGCACTCATAGTGCCCCCTTGGTGGACGGGATGCCCTCCACGCGTGGGTCCGGTTCCACTGCAGCGCGCAGCGCCCGGGCGAACGCCTTGAACTGGGCTTCGACAATGTGGTGTGGATCCCGTCCACCCAACACCGTCATGTGCAGACAGATCTGGGCATGCAGGGTGATCGCCTCGAAGACGTGCCGGGTCAGCGAGCCGGTGAAGTGCCCTCCGATCAGGTGGTATTCCTGGCCTGCGGGCTCACCGGTGTGCACCAGGTATGGCCGGCCGGAGATGTCGACGACGGCGTTGGCCAGCGCCTCATCCAGGGGCACCGTCGCTTCGCCGAACCTGCGGATCCCGGCCTTCGTCCCCAGGGCCTCCCGGAGCACCTCGCCGATGGTGATGGCGACATCCTCGACGGTGTGGTGGACATCGATGTGCGTGTCACCGGTGGCTCGGACCGTGAGGTCGATCAGTGAGTGCTTGGCCAGCGCAGTCAGCATGTGGTCGTAGAACGGCACCGAGGTGCTGATCTCCGCGCGTCCGGTGCCGTCAAGATCGAGCTCGACAAACACCGACGACTCGCTGGTGGTCCGTTCCCGGCTCGCAGTGCGTCCGACAGTGGTTTCCACGCTCATGGCTATCCTTCGATTGGTACGTAGCGGATGGGTGACGGTAGGGACAGCACCGGGCGCCGCTTGGAAAGGGTCTATCACCAGTCTAGGAGACGGTCCCCTCCAGCAGGGCACCGAGGGTGTCGAGGAACACTGTGGTTTCCGTCTCGGTGCCTGCGGTGACCCGGAGGTGACCGGGAATACCGACGTCGCGAATCAGCACTCCCCCGTCGAGCAGGCCCTGCCAGATGCGGTGCGGGTCGTCCAGTCCGCCGAAGAGAACGAAGTTGGCGTCCGAGGGCACCGGGGTCAACCCGAGGTGCTGGAGACTGGTCACTATCCGATCGCGTTGCACCTTGATGTTTTCCACGTTGGCAAGCAATCGGTCAGAGTGGGTCAGGGCCGCGTTCGCTGCCGCCTGGGTGATGGCCGAAAGGTGGTACGGCAACCGGACCAGGCGCAGCGCGTCAGCAACCTCGGGGGCCGCCGCCAGGTAACCGAGCCTCGTCCCGGCCATCGCGAAAGCCTTGCTCATGGTGCGGGACACCACAAGACGTTCCCGGCCCGCCAGCAGGCTGAGGGCGCTGACGGTGCCTGCGTGGGCGAACTCGGCATAGGCCTCATCGACGATCACGATTGCCTGCGCGTCGCTGCCCGCCTCATAAACCGCTTCCACCACATCCAGGCCCAGCGCTGAGCCGGTCGGGTTGTTCGGCGAGCACAGAAAGACGAGGTTCGCGCCGGATTCGCGCACTTCGCGGGCCGCGTCGGCGGCGCTGAGCTCGAACCTGCCGTTACCCTGCCCTGCGATATAGCGGGTGCCGGTGCTGCTGGCCAGCAACGGATACATGGAGTAGGTCGGGGGGAAGCCGATGGCTGATCGACCCGGGCCGCCGAAGGCCTGCAGCAGGTGCTGCAGTACCTCGTTGGATCCGTTGGCGGCCCACAGGTTTTCGGGCGTCAGTCCGTGGCCGAGGTAGCGTGCAAGATTGGTCCGGAGTTCGGTGAACTCACGGTCGGGGTAACGGTTCAGCCCCCCGACCTCCCGGCTCACCGCATCAACGATTGCCTGCCGGACATCGTCCGGCACTCCATGGGTATTCTCATTGACGTTCAGGAGGATGGGGACATCCAACTGGGGCGCACCGTAGGGGTGCTTGCCCCGCAGATCCTCGCGCAGGGGCAACCGGCTCAACCGCTCAAACTGTTCGCTCACCTGTCAAGGTTAAGCGTGGAGTGCTGCAGGTGCAGAATCGGCGGGCCTTCACCCTTCATCAGGATCTTCACCGCGTTCGCAGAAGCTCCGCACCCGGTGGCCGATACTGGCCGACCGGGTTGGAGGGTTCTGGGGGTGCAGTACTGGCTGTCGAGGCGTTACCGGTTGGTGGGGACATCCAGTTGCTGCCCTGCCTGCAGCACTGAGGTGCCCAGGCTGTTCAGTTCAACGATCTCGGAGACGACGATGCGCGGATCGCGGTCCGGAGCGAACTCGGTTGCCAGCTGCCAGATGGTTTCGCCGGCTGCGACGCTGACACTCACGGTCTCGGTCACCTCTCCGCCTTCAGCTGATGCCTTGGCAGGCGAGTTGAAAAATCCTGACAACATCAGAACGGCCGACGCGAGTAGCACGATCGGCAATCCGACCAACAGGAGCCGGCCCCTGCGGGTCAGCCGCAGCTTGGTGGCGCCGCTCGTGGTCGCGTCGCTTTCGGTGGTAGGGAAATTCTGGTGTGTGGTGATGACAGACATGGATACACCTCTCTGTACTCTCGAATCAGTCCATTCGGTCCTGGGGTATGAGCCCGGGACCAACCCTGAAGGTTGAAGACGGTGTTCGAGCTAAAACCGGCGATTCCTGTTTTGTTCGAACTTATCTTCGAATTACTGCTTGTTTATTTTTAGCACTGATTGACGAACTTTGTCGAGACACGATCGAACAAATGTTTGAAAACGTGTCCTGACTCCCTTACCGTTAGGGCAAGGATGAAGGTTCGGGATCCAGCAGAAACCAGCACATCATCCGCCACTGACAAAATAAGCTCGGCCCCTGGAATCCAGGGATCTGCCGGGGTACATGGATTCTTATCGAAGGGACAGCGACCGTGAAAGAGTCCGACGCACCACTGGATGAACCGGCCTCCGACCTTGCCCCGGCTGACCCCGCCCCGGCCGTCCTGCCAGCCCGTGGCCGCCCGCGTGGGCGCCAGGTGCCCAAGGGCATGACGCCCCGCCAGAAGAAGATCCTTGAGACCATTCAGCGGGCCATCGGCACCAACGGGTATCCGCCCTCCATGCGCGAGATCGGAGACACGGTGGGGCTGGCCAGTCTCTCGAGCGTCACCCATCAGTTGTCGCAGCTGGAGCGGATGGGCTATCTCAGGCGCGATCCGAAGCGCCCCCGCGCCATGGAGATCCTGCTTCCGCTGACCCTCGACCATGATCAGCACAGCGGCGAAGAAGGATCGGGCCAGGGCACGACACCGGACGTCGGCGGCGCGATCGACGCAGCCATGGTTCCGATGGTGGGGCGGATCGCTGCCGGCGGCCCGGTGCTGGCCGACCAGGTAGTGGAAGATGTCATGCCGCTACCCCGCCAGTTGGTGGGACACGGCGATCTCTTCATGTTGCGGGTCTATGGCGATTCGATGATCGACGCCGCCATTTGCGACGGTGACTGGGTAGTGGTCCGGCGCCAGCAGGAAGCACAGAACGGTGACATCGTGGCCGCGCTCCTCGACGACGAGGCGACGGTGAAGACTTTCCGCCAGCGCGACGGTCACACCTGGCTGCTCCCCCAGAACACCCAGTACGAGCCGATCCTGGGAGACCTCGCCACGATTATGGGCAAGGTCGTCTCGGTGATGCGCGCCCTCTAACCCCCGGGCGTGGGTTTTCCTGCCAGCCGCTCCAGGACGCCGACCGCCGTCGTGCGATCGGTGGTGGACCAGAAAGGCGGCAGCGCGGCACGCAGGAATGATCCGTAGCGTGCGTTGGCGAGCCTGGAATCGAGGATCGCCACCACCCCCTTGTCTTCGGCTGCGCGGATGAGGCGTCCGGCGCCCTGAGCGAGGCGGACGGCCGCGTGGGTTGCCGAAACGCTCATGAAACCGTTTCCACCGGCCTTCGCTACGGCTCTCGTCCGCGCTGTCATGAGTGGGTCGTCAGGGCGCGGGAAGGGAATGCGGTCGATGGTCACCAGCCGGCACGACCGGCCTGGCACATCGACGCCCTGCCAGAGTGACATGGTGCCGAAGAGGCACGTGTCCGGCTCATCCGAGAATTGTTTGACCAGCGCCGACATTGACGATTCGCCCTGGCACAGGATCTCGAAGTCGACCCGTGGGCGCAGTGATTCGGCTGCGTCTTCGGCCGCGCGGCGGGAGGAAAAAAGTCCCAGCGCCCCACCCCGCGATGCTTTCAGCAAGACCTCCAGTTCGTCGAGCTGCTCAGGCGAGGTGCCCCGCTCCGGCTTTGGAAGGTCCTTCGCGACATACAGGACGCCCTGCTTCGGGTAGTCGAAGGGGCTGCCGACGTCGACGCCGGTCCATGACGGCGCCGAGGCGCCCGCGAGACCGAGCGAACCGGCGACTGGACCGAACTCGGCCCCGATGGCGAGCGTTGCCGAGGTCAGGACCACTGTGTGATCGGCGAACAGGCCTTCCCGCAGCTTCCCGGCCACGGACAGTGGCGCGATGTTGATGGTCGCGGGTGCGTCGTCGTCGGGCTGTGAATACCCGGTGCCCGGTGAGAAGGTGCTTGGCCGTGAGGCCCAGAGCACCTCACCGGCCGGTGTCGCCGTCAGAAGCCGCTCGCAGAGTTCGAAGACGGCGAGGACGTGGGACTTCGCCATCTGCCGGCCACCGTCTGCCGGGGTCGGTCCGTCTCCTTTGGCGTCCGACAGGACGGCCCGGCAGGCTTCGCGGACCTGCGTGATCGCCGTTTCCTGCTCCTCGGTGAGTCCGGCAGCCATTAACCCCGTGGGGATCCCGGCGACTGTTGACTCGAAAAAGCGGTTTGCGGAGTCGAGGCCCTCGGTGGCGATTGACAGATGACGGCGGGCCGCCGACGCCGCAGCGGAAATCATCCCCGCCGATAATTGTCCGGACACCGCGCCGGTGACCCGGTCATGCAGTTCGTGGGCTTCGTCGATGACGACGACGTCGTACTCGGGGAGCACCGCCAGCCCCTCGAAGGCACTGATCGCGAGCATTGCATGGTTGGTGATGACGATATCCGCGTCGCCCGCCTTGGCCCTGGCCCGTTCGCTGAAGCATTCCGCCGCGACCGGGCACTTTTGGGCGCCAAGGCACTCCATGCTGGTCACGGACACCTGCCGCCACGCCTGCTCGCTCACCCCTGGAGTCAGCTCGTCCCGGTCACCCGTGTCGGTGGTTTCGGCCCACTCCCGGAGCCTGACAACCTCGCGGCCCAGCGGGGTGGCCGGGCCGGCGGAGGGATGCGGTGCGGCGGTGTCCTCGCCGAGGCTGAAGAGCGCGTCGGGTGCCCCCTCTTCGGGGAAGCCTCCGCCCGTCTTGTGCTTGCAGACGTAATTGCCGCGCCCTTTGAGCAGCACCACGTCGACGGGGCGGGGTAGCTTGCCTTTGAGGGCCTTCAGCAGCCGGGGCACGTCGCGACCGACAATCTGGGCCTGCAACGCCAACGTTGCAGTGGATACGATGGCCGGTTTGTCGTGGGTCAGGGCGTGGGAGATCAAGGGGATGAGGTAGGCCAGCGATTTACCGGTGCCCGTGCCAGCCTGCACCAGCAGGTGGTCCCCGGTGGTCAGCGCCTCGGCGACCCGTTGCGTCATCTCATGCTGGCCCACCCGGTTCTCGCCGCCCATGGCTTCAACTGCGGCGTCAAGAAGTTCCAGCGGCCCCGCGGTACCGCTGTCAGGCATGCTGGCGGAATTCCTCCAGATCGGCGGCAAGACCCGCACGGACCATGACGTCGAGCCGGGTGCCCGATTCAACGTGCTCAAGGTTCAGGATCTCGGCGTCGGACTGGTGCAACCTGCTGACGACGTCGCCGCGTTCGTACGGCACCAGCAGCGTCAGCTTCACGCTGGGTCGCGGGATGGCAGCGCTGACGGCTTCGAGGAGCTCGGCGATACCCTCGCCCGTGCGGGCTGAGACCACCACGTGCCGGGGCTCGCGTTGACGCAGGCGTTCGATCACGAAGGGATCCGCGGCATCGGCCTTGTTCAGAACAATGATTTCGGGGACCTTGCGGGCATCGACCTCAGAGAGCACTTCCCGCACCGCGGCGATCTGCCCCTCCGGATCGGGGTGGGACACATCCACCACATGGAGAATCAGGTCCGAGTCGGCAATCTCTTCGAGCGTCGACCGGAATGCCTCAACCAGCTGGGTGGGCAGCGACCTGACGAACCCGACCGTATCGGCGAGCGTGTAGCCCAACCCATCGGCGGTTTCGGCCTTACGCACCGTGGGATCCAGGGTGGCGAACAGCGCGTTCTCCACCAGGACGCCGGCGTCGGTGAGGCGGTTCAGCAAAGAGGATTTGCCAGCGTTGGTGTAGCCGGCGATTGCGACCGAGGGGATCTCATTACGACGGCGGTTGGCGCGTTTTGTTTCGCGGGCTGGTTTCATCCCGCTGATCTCCCGGCGCAGCTTCGCCATCCGGGTGCGAATCTTCCGCCGGTCAAGCTCGATCTTCGTTTCGCCGGGCCCACGGGAACCCATCCCGGCGCCGGCGCCGCCGACCTGGCCGCCTGCCTGGCGGGACATGGAGTCACCCCAACCGCGCAGCCTGGGGAGTAGGTATTCGAGCTGTGCCAGCTCGACCTGGGCTTTGCCCTCCCGCGATTTCGCGTGCTGGGCAAAAATGTCGAGGATCAGGGCCGTCCGGTCAATGACCTTGACCTTGACGATGTCTTCCAGTCCGCGGCGCTGGGAGGGAGAGAGTTCGCTATCCACGATGACGGTGTCGGCTCCGGTGGATACCACGATGTCCTTGAGCTCCTGGGCCTTGCCCGAGCCGAGGAAGGTGCCGGGGTCTGGCTTGAGCCGGCGCTGGACGATGCCGTCGAGCACCTCTGAACCGGCGGTGGCTGCCAGCGCCGACAGTTCCCGCAGCGAGTTTTCAGCATCTTCGGCGGTGCCTTCACTCCAGAGCCCTGCCAGGACGACGCGTTCGAGGCGGAGCTGCCGGTATTCGACCTCAGTGACGTCTTCGAGTTCGGTGGAAAGCCCTGCGACGCGTCGCAGTGCACGCCGTTCGTCCAGGTCCTGCTGGTCGCCGTCGTAGGACGACCGTTCGTCGTCGTGCCCGGATGAGACACCGACGAAACGGTTGCCTGCGCCCTTCGCGGACGCGGCCTCGTCTTTAGCCAGGATCCGATCAATCACTGCCTGAATTTCGGCTGGGCCGATCTCTGGTTCCGGCGTCGCCGGTCCCCCGTTATTCGTGGTCATACGCTCCCTAAAGTGGTGTCCTTCAATGGTAGTCGTCCCGGTCCCGATCGGGTGAGGCACTTCACTGAGCGCGCAATTGATCCCTCCGGCGCGGCAGGGCCCTACCGGTGAGCAAAGTGGACCGGGCGGGCCAACCGGGACGGCGGTGGCCGAAATTCCCCTCACGGGCGCCCAGGTTGCTGGCGGATTCGGCGGTGACCGGGTTCCAGAAACCGTCGGCGGCTCGACTACGCTGGTTTGTTATGGATTCCCATTACTTCAGCGCCCAGCCGGCCGGCCCGGAGACCCGCAAACCGCTCCGCACGGTGCTGGCCGGGGTAGAGCGCACCCTGGTGACGTCCTCGGGCATCTTCAGCTCCGACGGGATCGACAAGGGCACCCGCATCCTGCTCGCTGAGGCCGCCAATCCGGTGGGCTCCCGGATGCTCGATATTGGCTGCGGCTGGGGTCCACTGGCACTGACGATGGCGCTGCTGGCGCCCGACGCCCAGGTGGTCGCCGTCGACGTCAACGAACGGGCGCTGGCGCTCACCGCGGAAAACGCGAAACTGTTGGGCCTGGGCAATGTGGTGGCGACCCGCCCGGAAGAGGTCGACGCCGATGCCACCTTCGACACCATCTGGTCCAATCCACCGATCAGGGTGGGCAAGGACGAGCTGCACGCGCTGCTGCTGAAGTGGCTGCCCCGGCTGTCGCCTGGCGGGTCCGCGTGGCTGGTGGTGCAGAAGAATCTCGGCGCTGACTCGCTGCAGAAGTGGATTGCCGATCAGCTGGCCGACGGGTTCGAGGTGTCCCGTACTGCTACCTCGAAGTCGTTCAGGATCATCCGGGTGGAACGCCTCACTCCCTAGCGCACGCCGCCTAGCACCGTACCGCCTAGCACCGCTCGGCTGTCTGGGAGCCCTTAGAGGAAGGTCCCGGTCGCCACCAGGACGGCTGGCCCGCTCAGGCTGACATGTTCGCGCCCGTCAGGTCCGGCGTGGAACCGGACGCCGACGACGCCGCCGGGCACCTCGACCCGCCAGGTGAGGGGCGCTTCGGCCCCGGCCCAGAATCTCGTGGCCGCCGCAACTGCGCACGCCCCCGTCCCGCAGGACAGGGTCTCCCCCACGCCGCGCTCATGCACCCGCATCCTGACGCGGCCGACGCCGTCGTGCACCAGCGGATCGTGCGGCACCACGAATTCGACGTTGGTCCCGTCGACGGGCGTTGGGTCGACGACCGGCGCGGTGAACAGCCGTGCGGCATCCAGTTCGGCAGGCTCAGCCAGTGCCACGACCGTGTGGGGGTTGCCCATGCTGATTGACAGGGCGGGCCGCGGAACCTCCAGACCATCGGCCTCCACCAGGGAATCGGTGGCTCGCGATGCTGCAGCGTCGGGGAAAATGAACTCCCAGGGACCCATATCCACCGAGTAACCATCGGCGGACCGTTCCACCAGTTTGATCCCGCCGCGGGTGGCAATCGACGCCGTGGCTCCCTCGGCGAGGCTGAGCAGCCCCGCGGAGACCAGCAGGTGGACGAAGACCCGGACGCCGTTGCCGCACATTTCCGACAGCGAGCCATCCGAGTTGCGGTAATCCATGAACCACTCGGCCGACGGATCACTCTGGAGCAGCACCCGCCCCTCCGGCAGGTGGCGGGATCTGATCGCTCGAATCAACCCGTCTGCGCCGATACCACGGTGCCGGTCACAGATGGTGCGGACGTCGTCGGGCCCGATCTCCAGCTCGCCGTCCGGGTCGGTGACCAGAACAAAATCGTTTCCGGTGCCGTGGCCCTTGGTGAAGGCGACACCACTCAGGGCGGTCGGTGCTGGTGAAACCAGTGCGTCGGATTGAATAGTCACGTGTCTAGGATAGGCCGAAGGTCTGCTGGAGGTGGTCTGCGGCCCGGGCGCCCAGGAGCGGATCCTCCCAATCGAGCCACGTGATCCGCGGGTCGGCGCGGAACCAGGTGAGCTGGCGGCGGGCAAACCGCCGGGTCGCGTCGATGGTGTCGCTCGCTGCCTGTTCCGTGGTCAGCTCACCGTCGAGGACCTGCAGGAACTGGGCGTATCCCAGTGCCCGGGATGCCGTCCGACCGCTCCGCAGACCCTGGCGGTCCAGGCGTGCTACTTCGTCGAGCAGCCCGTCGTCGACCATGGTATGGACCCTGGTAGCCAGGCGCTCACGTAACACCGGCCGGTCCACCCGCAGGCCCAGCTGCAGTGCCGGCTGGTGGTACAGGCGTTGCGGCATGAAGGAGCTGAACGGGCGGCCGGTCACCTCGTACACTTCGAGGGCCCTGATCAGCCGGCGGTCATCGAGATCCCGGCCGGCGGAGATCGGGTCCACTGCCGCGAGGCGCTCGCGGAGGAGGTCCGCGCCGTCGCGGGCCAGGTCGGCTTCCAGCTGGGCTCGGATGCCCGGCTCGGTACCAGGGAACTCCAGGACGTCAAGGGCCGCCCGGACGTACAGCCCCGACCCGCCCACCAGGATCGGCATCCTGCCGCGGTCCCGGATAGCGTCGATCGCGGTCCGCGCCTGCTGCTGGTAGGCGGCGACGCTGGCTTCCTCCCGGACGTCGAGCGTGTCGAGCAGGTGATGCTGTACCCCCTGCCGCTCGTCAAGACTGACCTTGGCGGTGCCAATGTCCATGCCGCGATAGAACTGCATCGAGTCGGCGTTGATGATTTCGCCGTTGAACCTGCGCGCGAGTTCGATGCCAAGCGATGACTTGCCCGACCCGGTGGGTCCGACGACGGCGATCAGGGGCGGGGATGCGGGCGCAGCGGGAAGCACCGTCAGGCGCCGCGGACCGGCAGCGAGGGCATCCCCAGCGACACGGCACCTGCTGGGCCAGCAGCTGACCCGCCAGGCGCTGGCACGCCGCACGAATCGGCCTGTGCCCGATCCCACGCGTCACCGGCCCGGGACCGGCGGATGTGAAGTTCTGCCGGCGTCGCGGGGTCCGCCACCAGGTGGAAGGCGGCAGCCTCCGTGACTGTGACGGTGACCAGGTCACCGGGGCGGGGCGGTTCGACGCCGTCGGGCACCGAGAAATGAACCAGGCGCTGGTCACGGGCCCGGCCCGAGAGACGGTGGGTTTCGCTGGCTTTACGGCCCTGCTGGGCGGTGACCATCAGCTCGACCGTCCGCCCGAGCTGGAGGGCATTCTCTTCTGCTGCGATGCGGTCCTGCAAGGCGGTCAGCCGTTCGAACCGTTCCTGCACCACCGCCTTCGGGATTTGATTGGGCAGGTCAGCGGCAGGGGTGCCGGGCCGCTTCGAGTACTGGAACGTGAAGGCGGTGGCGAAGCGGGACTTCTCGACGACGTCGAGGGTGGCCTGGAAGTCTTCCTCGGTTTCCCCGGGGAAGCCGACGATGATGTCGGTGGAGATCGATGCGTGGGGCATTTTGGCCCGCACCCGGTCCAGGATGCCGAGGAATTTCGACGACCGGTACGAGCGGCGCATCGATTTGAGGATCTGGTCGGAGCCCGATTGCAGGGGCATGTGAAGTTGGGGCATCACGTTGGGGGTCTCGGCCATGGCGTCGATGACGTCGTCGGTGAAGGCTGCCGGGTGGGGGCTGGTGAACCTGACCCGTTCGAGACCCTCGATGCTCCCGCAGGCGCGGAGGAGCTTGGCGAAGGCACCCCGGTCGCCGAACTCCACCCCGTAGGAATTGACGTTCTGGCCCAGCAAGGTCACTTCGATCGCACCATCGGCCACCAGCGCCTCGATTTCGGCGAGGATCTCCCCCGGCCGCCGATCGCGTTCCTTGCCGCGCAGGGCGGGGACGATGCAGAAGGTACAGGTGTTGTTGCAGCCGACCGAGATGGACACCCAGCCGGAGTAGACGGCGTCGCGCTTGGTCGGGAGCGTGGACGGGAAGACATCGAGGGACTCGAGGATCTCCAGCTGCGCCTCGTTGTTGTGGCGGGCCCGCTCCAGGAGCGCGGGGAGGGCGCCGACGTTGTGGGTGCCGAATACCGCGTCGACCCACGGCGCTTTCTTCAGGATGGTGTCGCGGTCTTTCTGGGCCAGGCAGCCACCGACGGCGATCTGCATGCCGGGGTGCGTTTCCTTGACCGAGGCGAGCATGCCGAGGTTGCCGTAGAGCTTGTTGTCAGCGTTCTCCCTGACCGCGCAGGTGTTGAACACGACGACGTCGGCCTGGGTGTCCGTTGCTGCGGCATAGCCGGCGGCCTCCAGCAGCCCGGAGATGCGCTCCGAGTCGTGGACGTTCATCTGGCAGCCGTAGGTCCGAACCTCGTAGGTGCGCTGCGCCCCCGACACCGCTGCGCCAGGAACACCGGCCCGTTCAGCGGCGGGACCTGTGGGAAGGGTTGGGGTAATGAGACTCACCCGTTAAGGGTACGTGTGCTGCGCTGACCCCCACAATCGACGGGACCTGGAGTTCCCGCGGCAACCGCTGCGAACCGGTCAGTACCAGTTCATCCGCTGGGAATGCTGCCAGGCTGCACACGGCGAACCGTATCTACCGGAGATGTAGCCGAGGCCCCATTCGATCTGGGTGCGGTAGTTCGTCCGCCAGTCAGCGCCGGCGCTGCCCATCTTGCTGCCGGGTAGGGATTGGGGAATACCGTAGGCCCCGCTGTACGGGTTGTTCGCGCTGGTCAGCCACCGGGATTCCTTGTTCCATAGGTTGACCAGACACTGGAACTCGTCTCCGTTCCACCCGAACGACGGTAGTCGGGATGAAGCATAGGCCTGGGCTCCGGCGGGGTCGTCAACGATCGGTGCGGGGCCCGGTGCCGGAGCGGGGGCTGGAGCTGGTGCGGGGGCCGGTGCTGGCGGTGTTGGCGCGGTGCCGGGGTCCGGCTCGGCGTGGGGCGGGGCTGGGGCCGGGCCAGGGATGGGTATGGGTAGAGGCGCTGGAGACTGGGACGCCGGAGACTGGGGCGCCGGCGGTTGTGGCGCGGGACCCGCTACGACCGGCGGTGCAGGAGCCCGCGGTGGCGTCGTCGTTGCCACCGCGGCTTCGGCTGCCGCCCGGGCCGCCGCAGCAGCCTCTGCTGCTACCTGTTGTTCGAGGAAAGCAGCTTCTTCCTGCAAGCCCTGGATGCGGTCGGCTTCAAGGTCGGCCGTGGTGTCGTTCAGTTCGGCAAGCTGCTCGAAGAGCTCTGCGGCCCGGGTTTCCTGCTCCTGCACCGAGGTGCGGGCGGCGGCGGCGTCGCCCTGGGCAGTGCGTAACCGTTCGGCTGCCTCGTCCGTCAGTTCCCGGTGCCGCTCGGTGGCGGCGTCATAGCGGTCCCGCAGTGACTCGGCCTCACGCTCGGCGGCGACCGCATCGTTGTAGGATCCGGCAGCCCGGTCGGTGACGGTTTCAAGTATCATCAGGCGGTCGAGCAGGTCCATGGCGCCCTCCGGATCCAGCAGCGCCAGCATTGAGGTGTTGGTGCTCCCGGTCTTGTAGGAGAGGGCAGCGGCTGCGCCAGCTGCCCGGTGCAGGTCCGCGGACTCGGCCTCGGCATTGGCTAATTGTTCGGCGAGCGTGTCGGAGAGCCGTTCGCTCACCCGCAGTTCCTCTGCGGCCTGCGCGTGATCAGCCGCTGAGCTGACGGCGGTGTCGCCAAGTTCGGCGGCGGTGGTGCGGAGCCCTTCCAACAGGCTTTCAATCTCGCCGACCTGGGCTTGTTTGGCTGAGGCATCGGCTTTGGCTGCCTTGATCTCGTCCCAGGTTGGGTAGTCCTGGGCTGCAGCCGGAGCGATCGAGGTGAGGAGGGAAGCGCCAAGGAGCACCACGGCCAACGCTGCACCAGCGCCCGTCCGTGCAGCAGTCATTCCCCGCGCCAGCCCGATCATAAGGATGCTCAGCCTACAGTTCGGTGTTCTGGGTCCGCCAGACCTCAACCGGCCGTTTTAGGGAACGAATGGATAACGGCTGAGCGTGACTGACCTGCGCCCGCCGGACCTCGTCAGAGGAAATCAGGTTCGGCTCGTCAGAGGAAATCAGGTTCGGCGTCGTCGTCAGCTGCACCGGCAGCGACGTCGTCGAGCACCGATCTCACCACACCGAACGCCAGCGACGGGCTGTATCCCTTGCGCCCGAGCATGCTCACCAGCCGCCGCGTTTCCTTGTCGAGGGTGGCACGATCTGTACCCGTGGCGGCGGGGCGGTGCTTTCGGCGCACTAGCTGTTCTGCAGCGTCCCGTTCCTCATCGTCACTCACCTGGGACAGTGCCTCCTCGGCGATCTCGCCGTGGATGCCTTTCTCAGCCAGTTCGCGTTTCAGTGCGCTCCTGGCCAGGGATCGGGTCGCTGCCCGGCTACGCACCCACATCATCGCGAACTCGGCATCGTCGATCAGCTGGACTTCTTCAAAGCGGTCCAGGACGGCCACCGCCACCTCTGCGGGCACGTCCCGCTCCGCTAGTTTGGAGGCAAGCTGATGCCGGCTTTTGGGCGCGAGGGTGAGCTGCCGCAACACGATGGACCGTGCCGTCGCGTAAGGGTCTGCATCGGGTGCAAGGGCTCCCCCGCCAGATCCCGCCGCCTCACCGGCGGCCGCATCCCCGGCGGTCTCATCCCCTGACACCCCCGCGGACACCTTGCCTGCAGACATCTCTGAGGCCGAACCGGAGGAGCCAATGGCACCCGATCCGGCGCCAGCAGGTTGCCGGCCACGAAGCTTTCGCCCGCTCCCGGACTTCCGCTCACCAGCGTTCCAGCCGCCTGATGTCCGGTGAGCGGTTGTCCCGTCAGAGCCGACCCCGGATTTCCGCCTGGAATTCAATCCACTGCGGGAACCGTTGTTCTGTCCGAAAGGCATGGCTGGCTAGCGGTTCTCTCCGCTGACCGCTTTCAGCTTCGGCTCAGCCTTCGCCTTGGGCTCGACCGCCGCCTCTTCAGCAGCCAATCCAACACCGAGTTTCTCGCGGATGCGCCGTTCCAGTTCGTCGGTCAGGTCGGGGTTGTCGAGCAGGAACTTCCGTGCGTTTTCCTTACCCTGGCCCAGCTGGTCGCCGTCGTAGGTGAACCAGGCACCCGACTTCTTCACGAGACCGTTCTCGACTCCAACATCGATCAGCCCGCCCTCACGGGAAATTCCATAGCCGTACAGGATGTCGAATTCGGCTTGTTTGAAGGGCGGTGCCATCTTGTTCTTGACTACCTTGGCGCGGGTCCGGTTTCCTACCGGGACAGCGCCCTCCTTGAGGGTTTCAATCCGGCGTACATCGATGCGGATGGAGGCGTAGAACTTCAGTGCCTTGCCGCCCGTAGTGGTCTCGGGGCTACCGAAGAACACGCCGATCTTCTCGCGCAACTGGTTGATGAAAATAGCTGTGGTTTTGCTTTGGGCGAGACGGCCGGTGATCTTCCGGAGCGCCTGGCTCATCAGCCGTGCCTGCAGGCCCACATGGCTATCTCCCATGTCACCCTCGATTTCCGCGCGGGGCACCAGCGCAGCAACCGAGTCAATGACGATCACGTCGATCGATCCTGACCCGATCAGCATGTCCATGATTTCCAGCGCCTGCTCACCGGTGTCCGGCTGGGAGACCAGGAGCGCGTCGGTGTCGACGCCGAGCCGCTTCGCGTATTCGGGGTCGAGTGCGTGTTCAGCATCAATGAATGCCGCGATGCCACCGTTGCGCTGCGCGTTGGCGACCGCGTGCAGTGCCAGCGTGGTCTTACCCGAGGACTCTGGTCCGTAGATTTCGACGACCCTGCCGCGGGGCAGCCCGCCTATGCCCAGTGCAGCGTCAAGTGCGATGGAGCTGGTCGAAATCGTTTCGATGGGGGCGCGCACCTCATCGCCCAGGCGCATCACCGAACCTTTGCCATACTGCTTATCGATTTGCGCAAGTGCTGCTTCGAGAGCTTTCTCGCGGTCTGCTGGTGCGGCCATTCTTCACCTCGGTTGGTTATGGCCGTTGCGGCCGTTTTCGTGTTCAATTCGACCGTAGCCCGGGGCACTGACAAATTGAGAAGCTTCACGGCGTATGTGGATAACCACGACAGCCGTCTGTTAGAAATGATAGTCCTATCCGAACAAGTATTCGAATAACTTGGGCGGCGTGTCAGGTGCCGCATCCGGACTATTTGGGAGTGATGTCCTTGCCTAACCGGCGTTCCGACGGGACATCCTGGAGGTCACACACCGCGACCCAGATATCGCGCGGGCTGATTCCGGCACCCAGGGCCTCTTCGGGGGTGCGGCCGCCGAGTTCGGCGAGGACGATCGTTCGGGCCAAAGTACGGGAGTACCCCGCGCCGAACTCGTCATCCATAAGCCGCCAAAAGGCACTGGTGCGCATGATGTAATCCTCTCACTGTCTCTGAGTTGGCTGACTTGCTGGCCCGCTTTCGGGGCCGGTTGATGAGCGATTGTGTGCGTAACCATAGAATGAAGCACATGACAGCCGAGCACCGTGAAGCCGATCCCGCCGTAGACACTGCCATCCAGGCATTGGAACAACAACTGAGCATGCTGTGGCGGAGGGCACGATCGAACTCCTACAAGGTGGCCCGGCGCGTCCACCCGGACATGGAACCGGCCGCCTACGGCCTGCTGGTGATCCTTCAGCGGGAGGGCGCCATGCGGCTGACCGACATTGCGGCGAGTATCGGCGTCGGCAAACCATCGGTCAGCCGGCAGATAGCGATGCTCGAACAACTCGGCCTGGTCCAGAAGGAAGCCGACCCGCTCGATGGCCGGGCCCAGTCGATTACCCTGACCCCCGCCGGCTCGAAGCAGCTGGTCGCCGCCCAGACCGCCCGTAAGGAAGCGTTCCACAACCTGATGGACGACTGGGACGTCAAAGACCTCACCACCCTGGGGACCCTGATTGCCCAACTCAATGAGACGTACACCAAAGACAACTGGTGATTGACAACACACTGTTGACAACAAACTGAAGCCCGTCGGAGTGTTCCGGCGGGCTTCAGTCAAATCGCTATGGACGCTGAGTTAGCGGTTCGTTGCGGCCAGTCCGCGGCTGAAATCCTCGGATAGGTCGGCCGGGATGTCGTCTACAAACGCCCGGGCGAATTCCTGGGGCACCGTGTCAGGGACTGATACGCCCTCTGCCTCGGCGAGACGATCGCTGACTTCGCGGAGCATGAGGGACAACGGAACATCGAGCGCGGTGCAGATCGAGGACAGGAGCTCAGACGATGCTTCCTTCTGGCCCCGCTCTACCTCGCTGAGGTAACCAAGGGAGACTCGAGCACTATGCGAAACCTCGCGTAGTGTGCGGCCCTGCCGCTGGCGGACGTCCCGCAGGACATCGCCGATCTCATGGCGTAGCACTACCATTTTGCGCTCCTTCGGCTTGCGCTGTGCATCTTCCGCCAACCCCACATCCCGCCAACGGACTACTCCGTTAATGGATACGGGTTGCTTTACCATCTGAATCGCCATGCTCCCTCGTTGCAATTGATCCGGTGTCTCCTTAGGAAGGTGTACCGGCTTGGTAGTTTCAAGCCTAAGCTGTCAACCTGTTCAATGGCTGACAGTAATGATAACTGTTCAGTCCTGGGATTTGTTCCCTGCGGCCTGGTCGCGTAACACGGCGCCCAGCAGATTCAGTGCGGCGGCACAGGCGTGCCTCCGGACCGACTCCCGGTCGCCGTCGAACAGGTATTCGTTCACCGTCGTCCCGGCCGCTGATGCTACGGCCACGAAGACGGTGCCCACCGCCTTACCGGCGTGTGGCTCGGGTCCCGCAGCTCCGGTGGTGGAAACGCCCAGATCGGCGTCGAAGACGCGCCGTGCGCCTTCCGCCATCTGGCGTGCGACGACGGCGTCCACCGCCCCGGTCGCGGCGATCCCTGCGGGGTCGACGCCGAGAATGTCCACCTTGATCTGGTTCTGGTAGGTCACCGCCCCACCCTGCAACACCGCGGATGCGCCCGGCACCGAGCCCAGCGCGGCGCTGACCATCCCGGCGGTCAGCGACTCGGCAGTGGCGATGGTGAGGTGACAGGCTGTTGCCTGGCGGATCACCTCTGCGGCAGGCCCAGCGGGAACTGGCGGTTCCATCGGTGCCGCGCTTACGACGTCGGGCTGCCGGGGTGCCCGGTTGAACGCGCATCACGCCGGAGCCGGATCGCCTGGATAATGTAGTCGATCCCGGTGACGACGGTGACGGCGACGGCTGCCAGCATCACCGTGATGGCCACCCAGGAATACCAGTCACCTAACACCCCGGCCAGTGGCAGCAGGTACAGGAAGATGGCGAAGGTCTGGATGACCGTTTTGAGTTTCCCGCCGCGCGAGGCTGGCATCACTCCGTAGCGGATGACGGCGAACCGCAGCACGGTGATGCCCAGTTCGCGGACCAGGATCACGATGGTGACCCACCACCAGAGTTCTCCAATGACAGAGAGCAGGATCAGTGCGGCACCTATGAGCAGTTTGTCGGCGATAGGGTCGGCGATCTTCCCAAAGTCGGTGATTAGCCCGCGGCTCCGGGCCAGGTCGCCGTCGAGTTTATCGGTGTAGATCGCGACGGCGAACACCGCCACCGCCAGCCAGCGGAAAAGCCCGCCCGAGTCATCGGCGGCCGAGTCGTCCAGGAGCAGAAACCAGATGAAGAACGGGACCAGAAGGATCCGCACCACCGTAAGGACGTTGGCAATGTTCAGCGTAGGGACCTGTTTGGCCGGAGGAATACTCACGGCATAAGGCTACCTTCCCGTGAGGCTCCAGGCGTCAGTTGAGCCGTCATCGTCGTCGTCCGAGCCGTCATGGTACTGGCCCGCCTGGCGGCGAGCCTCGAGATCGTCGGCCACCAGGTCGATCGGTGGTGCCTGCGGGGCACTGGGCGCCGGCTCGTCGGGGACGGACACGGGTCCGTCACCGCGCATGGCGCCGAGTACCGCTGCCAGATCATCAGGCTTGACCAGGACGTCACGGGCCTTTGAGCCTTCCGAGGGACCCACCACACCGCGGGACTCCAACAGGTCCATGAGCCGGCCCGCCTTGGCGAAGCCGACCCGCAGTTTACGCTGCAGCATGGACGTGGAACCGAACTGGGTGGTGACCACCAGTTCCGTGGCCTGCAGGAGAACGTCGAGGTCGTCGCCGATGTCGTCGTCGATCTGCTTTTTCGGCGCCTCGACCGCCACATCCTCACGATAGTTGGCCTTCAGCTGGCCCTTGACGTGTTCCACCACCCGGTGGATTTCGGACTCCGTGACCCAGGCGCCCTGCACGCGCATGGGCTTGGATGCGCCCATGGGCAGGAACAGCGCGTCGCCCTGGCCGATGAGCTTCTCGGCGCCCGGCTGGTCCAGGACCACGCGGGAGTCGGTGACCGACGACGTCGCGAACGCCATCCGGGACGGAACGTTGGCTTTGATCAGGCCGGTGACGACGTCGACCGATGGCCGCTGGGTGGCGAGCACCAGGTGGATGCCGGCGGCGCGCGCCAGCTGGGTGATGCGCACGATCGAGTCCTCGACGTCGCGCGGGGCGACCATCATCAGGTCGGCGAGCTCGTCGACGATGACCAGCAGATACGGGTACGGGCGCACCACGCGCTTGGAACCCTCGGGCGGGATGACCTTCCCGTTCCGGACCGCCTTGTTGAAGTCGTCGATGTGCTTGTAGCCGTAGTTGGCGAGATCGTCGTAGCGGGTGTCCATTTCACGGACTACCCACTGCAGGGCCTCGGCGGCCTTCTTGGGGCTGGTGATGATGGGCGTGATCAGGTGCGGCACGCCTTCGTAGGCGGTGAGCTCCACCCGTTTGGGGTCGACCATCACCATGCGTACCTCGTCGGGGGTGGAGCGCATCAGGATCGAGGTGATCATGGAGTTCACGAACGATGATTTACCGGCACCGGTGGCACCGGCAACCAGCAGGTGGGGCATCTTGGCCAGGTTGGCGACGACGAACCCGCCCTCAACGTCCTTGCCGACACCCATCACCATCGGGTGTTCGGTCTTGCGGGCGTTGCCGGACCGCAGCACGTCGCCCAGTGACACCGTTTCACGGTCGGTATTGGGGATCTCGATGCCGATGGCCGACTTGCCCGGAATCGGGGACAGGATGCGGACGTCGGAACTCGCGACGGCGTAGGAGATGTTCTTGGACAGCGCGGTCACCCGTTCCACCTTGGTGCCCGGCGCCAGCTCGATTTCGTAGCGGGTGACGGTGGGGCCGCGGGAGAACCCCGTGACCTTCGCGTCAACGTGGAACTGGTCGAGGGTGTGGGTCAGGGCTGCGACCACAGAGTCGTTGGCTTCGGACCGTTCCTTGGGCGGGGTACCGGCGGGCAGGTAGTCCGACGGCGGCAGGGTGTACGTGACGTCGCCGGCCAGCTGCAGCTGCTCGGTGCGCTGTGGCATGGGGGTCGGCGGGATCTGCGGCTGCACCGGATTGGACGGTACCTGTGGTGCGGGGGTAGGGAGGACCGCCATCGCCTCGGTGGCCGGTTCAGGGTTGCCACCGGGGTCGTGGGCGCGGTCGTTGGGATCTGTGGGGATGCCATGATCCTGTTTGATCTTCTCGGTGGCGCGTTCCTGCTGGGTGGGCCGCCGGACGCCCGGTGGTACCCGCGGTTCGGTGGGGACCGGCGCCGCCTGGTGCGCCTGAGTCTGGTGCTGGGTGTCGTCGTCGTCGGCCAGGACTGCCCGCTCGAATGCTTCATCACCGACGTACCCGTCAAGCTCGGCCTGGGCGCGGTCCGCCGCACGATCGCGTCCGAAGAGACGCATCTTGCGTTTGGGTTTCCTGCCGGGTGCCGAGTGGCGCTCGTCGAGGTAGCTTTGATCATGTTTTTCGGTGGCCGGGTCGGTTCCCCGTTCCTTGGTGCCCTGCTGGTCCCGCTCGATGAGGTCCTGACCCATCAGGTGCTCATACAGGGCGCGCAGCCGGGAGGGGATGTGGCGGAACGGGGTGGCGGTAATGATCAGCAGGCTCAGGAAAATGAGTGCCGAGAGCAGCACGATCACCGGCCATTCGGTCAGGATTCCGCTGAGCGGGCCGGCCACGAGGAAACCGACCACTCCCCCGGCCTGCCAGAGGCGTTCGAAACCGTCTGCGAGGGCTGGCGCTCCACCCGAGAGGTGGGCGATACCTGAACCCGCGAACAGGGCAATGGTCATCCCAATGCCCACCCGGTTGTTGGCCCGGTGGTTCTCCGGATACCTGAAGAGGCGCACCGCGCCGATCAGCAGCATGAACGGCACAAGCAGCGCCATCCAGCCGAAGGTTCCAGCGGCGACAGCGTGCACCACATCGGCGCCGGGGCCCGTGAGCGCCCACCACTCGACTGCGGCGACTGCCACGCTGAGGATCATCAGGAACAGGCCGGTACCGTCCCGGCGGAGCTCCTTGTCCGGGTGGACGTCGTGCCCGAACTTGCGGATACCTGAGGCGACCATGTGGGCGGCCCCCATCCACAGCCCCCGGAGTGCGCGCAGAGGCAGGGGAAGCGTGTCCCCGGGCAGCGCGGGCTGCTGTTTGGTGGGTTGCCGGGTGTTGCCACCGCTTTTGTTTGCGCCGCTACGGCCCGAAGTTGAACGCGCAGCAGCCGAGGTGTTCTTACCGCGCGACTGCTGTGAACCTCTGGGGCCCGGGGAAGTACGAGTCGCCATAGTGCCAACGGTACCGGACATAGCCCCGGATTCCCCGGACATACGCGGCCGGATCTGCGTTGCCGCATGCAGTGCTGCTCGGCAGGTGGGGGCGTCCGCCGAGCATCGACAGCTCTGCCCGGTGAGCTGGGAGTCCCGGCGAGCAGGCCTGCTGCCGGTTTCGGCTGCTACGCCTCCAGGACCACCGGAATGATCATCGGCCGGCGGCGGTAGCGCCTATTCACCCAGGTACCAATCACCCGGCGGACCACCTGTTGCAGCTGGTAGACGGTGTGGTCCTTGTTGCTCATTACTGCTTCTTCGAGTGCGGCGTTGAGTTTGGGCTTGATCTCATCGAACACCGAGTCGTCTTCGGCGAAACCCCGGGCGTGGATGTCGGGACCGGACACGATCTTGCCGGTGCTCCTGTTGACCACCGTGACGATGGAGATGAACCCCTCCTCGCCGAGGATCCGGCGGTCCTTCAGGTCGGCGTCGGTGATCTCGCCGATGCTCGACCCGTCCACATAGACGAAACCGCATTCCACCGCCCCGACCACGCGGGCTACCCCGCCCACCAGGTCAATGACCGAACCGTCGTCGGTGAGCAGCACGTTTTCGCTCGGGATCCCGGTCTGCTCGGCGAGCCGGGCGTTGGCAATCAGGTGGCGGGTTTCGCCGTGGACGGGCATGACGTTCCGGGGCCTGAGGATGTTGTAGCAGTACAGCAGCTCACCGGCTGCAGCGTGCCCGGACACGTGGACCTTTTCGTTGCCCTTGTGGATGACGTCGGCGCCGAGCTTGAGCAGCCCGTTGATGACCCTGAACACGGCGTTCTCGTTGCCCGGGATCAGTGAGGACGCGAGGATCACGGTGTCGCCCTTGCCGACGGTGATCCGGTGGTCGCCGTTGGCCATCCGGGACAGGGCGGCCATCGGCTCACCCTGGGAGCCGGTGGACATGAGAACCACCTTGTCGTCCGGCAGGGTGTCCACGTTTTTGATGTCCACGAGAATGCCGTCGGGAACCCTGAGGTAGCCGAGCTTCGCGGCGATGGCCATGTTCCGCACCATCGAGCGGCCGGCGAAGCAGACGAAACGCCCGTGCGCTTCGGCGGCGTCGAGCACTTGCTGTACCCGGTGGATGTGGGACGAGAACGACGCGACGATGATCCGTTTGGTGACCTGCCCAAACAGCCGGTTCAGGACCGGTCCGATCTCGCGTTCGGCGGTGGTGAAACCGGGCACGTCGGCGTTGGTCGAGTCGACCATGAGGAGGTCAACTCCCTCTTCGCCGAGCCGCGCGAACGCCCTCAGGTCGGTGATGCGCCCGTCCAGGGGCAACTGGTCCATCTTGAAGTCGCCGGTGTGCAGGACGTTTCCTGCGCTGGTGCGGATGAAGACCGCGAGGGCATCCGGGATGGAGTGGTTGACCGCCACGAACTCGCACTCGAACGGTCCGAACTGTTCAATCTGCCCCTCGGTGACGGTGAGGGTGTAGGGGGTGATCCGGTGTTCCTGCAGTTTCGCTTCGATCAGGGCCAACGTGAGCTGGGAGCCGATCAGCGGGATGTCTTTTTTGTGCCGCAGCAGATACGGAACAGCGCCAATGTGGTCCTCATGACCGTGCGTCAGGACCAGTCCGACGACGTCGTCGAGCCGGTCCTCGAGGTACGAAAAGTCGGGGAGGATCAGGTCGACGCCGGGCTGGTTCTCCTCGGGAAACAGCACCCCACAGTCGACAATCAGGAGTTTTCCGTCCAGTTCGAACACCGCCATGTTCCGACCGATTTCGCCGAGGCCGCCAAGGGGGACGATGCGCAGAACGCCCGGTGCGAGTTCTGGTGGGGCGATGAGTGCGGTGGCGGCCGATACCGTCATGCGGATGTTCCGTCAGCGGTCCGGGTGGAGCGCGGGCGGTCGAAGTTCATCCCCGCTTCGGCCAGGTCGGCGAGCACGGTTTCCATCTCGACGGCGGTGGGTCCGACCAGGGGCAGCCGCACCGCAGCGTTGGGGATCAGCCCCTGGCGTTTGAGGATTTGCTTCGCCGAGACGGCTCCGGGGATGTGGGTCATCACCGCGCGCACCACCGGGTCGAGCTCAAAGTGGATCCGGCGGGCGGTGGCCACGTCCCCGGCGCCCGCGGCGTCGACCAGCGCCCTGAACTGGGCGGTGGCCACGTGTGCGCTGACACTGACCACACCGACGCCGCCAGCCATCATCCAGGGGAGGGTGAGGCCGTCGTCGCCCGAGTACACGTCGAGCGTGGTGTTGGCGAGCACCCTGGTGATCTCCGCGAAATCCGCCTTGGCATCCTTGAGCGCGACAATCCTGGGATTGTCCGCCAGCCGGATCATGGTCTCGGTCTGGATCGGGATGCTGGACCGGCCTGGGATGTCGTAAATCATGATGGGCAGCTCGGTGGCAGCGGCAATCGCTTCGAAGTGGGCCAGCACACCGGCCTGGGTGGGCTTGTTGTAGTACGGGGTCACCACCAGTTGTCCGTCGACGCCAGCGCGCACGGCACGCTGCGCCATCTCGATGGAGTGCGAGGTGTGGTTGGTTCCGGTGCCGGCGATGACCTTCGCCCGCCCGCCCACGGCTTCCACGACCACCCGGAACAGGTCTTCCTTCTCCTGGTCCTCCAGCGTGGAGGTCTCACCGGTGGTCCCGGAGATCACCAGGCCGTCGCAGCCGTCGTCGACCAGGTGAGTCGCGAGCTGGGCGGTGGCCTCGAAGTCCACGCTGCCGTCAGCGTGGAACGGGGTCACCATCGCTGTGACCAGGGTGCCGAAGGGAAGGGTGCGGGTGTCGGTTTGAGCCATGGGTAAAACGTTACCCGGTTCGACACCGTTTAGCTTCCGCTGCACATCGCCGCCGCGGGGCTGACTCCCCGCTGTGAGACGATCAGGTCATGGTATCTGGCAAGGTAACCCGCCGGCTGAGCGGGGTCGACGCCGCCCGCGGTGTGGCGCTGTTTGGGATGATGAGCACCCACATTTTTGCCCTGTACGTTCCGGGCACGGCCGAGGCGTCATGGGTGGCTCTGGTTTTCTCCGGCCGGGCATCAGCCCTGTTCGCCGTCGTCGCCGGGCTCGGCCTTGCCCTGTTGACCGGAGGGAACCGGATCCACCACCGCAACGCCATCGGGATGGACCGCCGGGGCATCGCGGCACGTGCGGCCGTCATCATGGTGATCGGGCTGATGCTGGGCGGACTGGAAACCAACATCGCCATCATCCTCTTCCACTACGGGGTGCTGTTCCTGCTGGCGCTGCCGTTCGTCTCCATGCCGTTCAGGCGGCTTCTCTGGTGGGCAGCAGGCTGGCTGCTCCTTTCGCCGGTCGCCGCCTATTTGCTGCGGCCCTGGATCGCCGAGACGGTCAATCCGCCGTCGATTGGTGGGAATCCGCTCTGGGAAACGCTGCTGGAACCAGCCACGCTGCTCGCCGACATCACCGTGACCGGTTACTACCCGGCGTTGCAGTGGCTGAGCTACATCCTGATCGGCATGGCGATCGGCCGTCTACCACTCCGGGACCAACGGGTACAACTGGGCCTGGTGGTGTCCGGTGCGACCCTGGCCGTGGCGGCGAAACTCGTCAGCGGCTACCTCCTCGGCCCGTTGGGCGGTCTGGCGGCACTGCTGCAGACCCCCGACGGCAGCAGATACCCGCTGGCGGCAATGATGAGCGTCAGCCTGACGGGGGTCGACCAATCCGATTCGTGGTGGTGGCTGGCCGTGAGCGCACCCCACTCGGGCTCCCCCCTGGACCTGCTGCACACCGGCGGGACGGCTGCCCTGGTGATTGGGCTGTGCCTGCTGGCCACCCGGCGGTTTGAATCCGCGCTGCTCCCCCTGTCGGCAGCCGGGGCGATGACCCTGACCCTCTACGCGGTTCATATCTGGACCATGAGCGTTGTCGATGCCCAGACCCCGGCGCCCGACCCGGCGCTGGTGTATTGGGGCCAGGCGGTCGTGTTTGTTGTCCTCGGCATCCTCTTCCAGCGCATCAACGCCCGCGGGCCCCTGGAGTTACTGACCTCCGGAGCGTCGCGGGCGGCGCGGGCGGGTGTGAACAGCTAACGCTGTTAGCGGGCTGCGTTGTACAGTTTCCCGGCGGTGCGCATGGAGCGCCTCGCCCTGGTCCTGTCCCCTGCTGCGTCGTAGGCGCAGGAGAGCCTGAACCAGCCGCGCCAGTCGTCCGGCGCCGCCTCAACCTCCGCCTGGTATTCGGGGAACCGTGCGTCCGCTGCCGAGCGGACAATCCGACCGGCGGGGGTACGGGGCAGGTCGTCGATGGGGAGCCCTCCCTCGGCATCAAGGTCGGACGCCATCTTTGAGGTCTGTATCCCGAACAGCAGTTCGCGGATCATGGCCCACCCGCCGATCAGCGGCAACAGGAGGTAGGCGAGCCCGAGTGCCTTGGCGACCAGGTCCGGGTCGGTGAGGAGAATGACGCTGCGTTGCAGAGCGATGATCAGCCAGAAGACGAGCAGCAGGCTCACCAGTGCGACGCCGATTTTGGCCCGGTGGCGTTTTACTGCGTCAAGAAATCCAGCTGTTTCGGCCATGGGGGAGGTCACGCTTCCAGTTCGAGGTAGCCGTCCAGCCCGACCGTCAGGCCGGGGTGGGACGCGACACCGCGCACGCCCAGCAGCACGCCGGGCATGAATGATTCGCGGTGGTAGGAGTCATGGCGAATGGTGAGCTGCTCGCCAACGCCACCGAGGAGCACCTCCTGGTGCGCGACCAGACCGCGCAGCCGTACCGAGTGCACCCGGACGCCGTCGACGTCGGCGCCGCGGGCGCCGTCGAGCTCGGCGGTGGTTGCGTCGGGGCTGGCGGGAAGGCCGGCTTCCCGGCGTGTTTGCGCGATCAGGTTCGCGGTCCGCACGGCGGTGCCCGAGGGAGCGTCCACCTTGTCCGGATGATGCAGTTCGACGATCTCAACCGACTCGAAGTATTTGGCTGCCCGCGCGGCGAACGCTGAGGCCAGCACCGAGCCGACCGCGAAGTTCGGGGCGATCAGCACCCCGGTGGTCGGGTGATCAGCGAGCAGACTGCCGAGCTGCTGCAGCCGTAATTCGTCCCACCCGGTAGTCCCGACGACGGCATGGATGCCGCGCTCCACGGCGAACACCACGTTGTCGAAGGTCGCGTCGGGGACGGAGAGGTCGACGATGCATTGCGCGCCGGCCGCGACAATGGTGTCCAGGGTGTCTTCGCGCCCGAGGGCTGCCACCAGTTTCAGGTCCGCTGCGGCGTCGATGGCCTTGACGGCCTCCGCCCCCATGCGGCCGGCGGCGCCGAGTACGGCCACGGCAAGTTGTTCAGTCATAACACCCAACCCTACTGATCAGGCACTCCCCTGCCCATTTGGGTCAGGAGTCCCCCGCGGTGGCTGCGGATCCGGCACCCACCCACTCGACGGTCCCGTCGGTGAAGAACTGTTCCTTCCAGATGGGGACCTTTTCCTTGACGGTGTCCACCAGCTCGGAGCAGGCGGCGAAGGCTTCGCCCCGGTGGGCGGAGGCGACAGCTGCCACCAGAGCAGGGTCACCAATGGTTAGCGGACCGACGCGGTGCGCCACCCAGATCCGAACGCCCTGGTACCGGGCGGCGATCCCGTCGGCGATCTCGCCGATAATCCGCTCAGCGCTGGGGTGCGCCGAGTAGCTCAGCGACGTGACATCGCGGCCGCCGTCGTGGTTTCTCACCACCCCGCCGAAACCCACTACCGCTCCACAGTCCGGTGCGTCGACCTGGGCGAGGGCCTCATCGAGGCTGATGCTTTGCTGCGCGAGGGACACATGCACCACGTGGCTAGTGTTCATTATTTCCTTCCAGCTGGGAGCAGATGTGCCCCAGCAGTGGTTTGAGCACTGCCAACCCGTCCCGGACCCCGCCGGGTGAGCCGGGCAGGTTGATCACGAAGGTGCTTCCGGCGGTGCCAGCATGACCACGGCTCAGTGCTGCTGTTGGGACCTTCTCGGTACCGAGGCGCCGGAGCGCTTCCATCACGCCGGGCAGGTGGCGCTGAAGGTAGGGTGCGGTTTGTTCGGGGGTGACATCGTCGGGGCTCAACCCGGTGCCGCCGCTGGTGATAACCACCGACGGTGAGCCCTTGAGCACGTCACCGATCGTTTGGCCCACGGCGTCGCCGTCGGGCACCACCAGGGTTTCCTGCGGCGCGAAGCCGTTCTCCAGCAGCCAGCTGTGGATGAGTGGACCGCACTCGTCCTGGTAAACCCCGGCGGCTGCGCGGGTCGAGGCGATGATCACCGCTGCGGTGCGCGGGGCGCTCATGCCGTCCAGTCCCCGCTCTTGCCGCCGGACTTCGCCAGCACTTTCGTGTCAGTGATGATGGCCCGCTTGTCCACTGCCTTGATCATGTCGTAGAGCGCGAGGGCTGCCAGGGAGGCACCGGTCAGGGCTTCCATCTCGACGCCGGTGACTGCCGTTGTCTTGACCGCGCAGGTAATTGTCACGGCGTTCTCGGCGGCCTCGAAATCCACGGTGATCTTGCTCAAGGGCAGGGGGTGGCAGAGCGGGATCAGTGCGGACGTCTGCTTGGCAGCCAGGATGCCGGCCACCCGCGCGACGGCGAGTGCGTCGCCTTTGGGCAGGCCACCGGCGGTGATCAGTCCGACCACCTCCGCGGTGGTGTGCAGGATGGCCTGTGCAGTGGCTTCGCGGGTGGTTTCAGCCTTCGCCGACACATCGACCATGTGGGCGCTGCCGTCTGCGCGGACGTGGCTCAACGACGACGGGCTGGGGTTCTCGGTCATGCTGTCCTTACTGGTTCTCGATACTTAGCTGTGCTCTGGCCCGGCCACGGCGAGGAGGCTCGCTGCGGGAATCCCAAAGGCTGGTGCGCCGTGCACCCCATCCACCAACCAGACGGTAACCAGATCCCCCGCGGCCAGGCAACCGGTGCCAGCCGGTAGGTGGACCAGCACGTTTGATTCGGCCAGCGCATGGATCAGGTGCGATCCCGGGCCGCCTACCAGCCTAACCGTTCCGAGCGCTTCGCCCGCTGCCGCCCGGGGCGTGTACCAGCCCCGCCGGACCTGGTGTTTGGCCTCGGGCGAGGTGACCTCCTCTTCGAGCGCGGCGGTCAGCGCGACCCGAGGATGAGGGGTCCCCGCGACGGCGGTCAGCGCTGGGCGGAGGAACATTTCGAAGGAGACGAGCGCGCTGACCGGGTTGCCCGGGAACCCCAGGAACGGGACACCGCCGATGGTCCCCAACGCCTGCGGTCCGCCCGGTTGCATGGCGACCGAGAGGAACTCGACGCTGCTATTGGCCAGAGCCTGCTTCACCACCTCATACGCGCCCTGACTGATGCCACCGGTGGTGAGGATCAGGTGGATGCCACTGTCGGCCACCGCCGCGAACGCCTCCCGCAGCAGGGCAGGATTGTCATCCATCAGTCGGTGGCGGACGACGGCGGCGCCCGCGTCCAGGAGTGCGCTTTCGAGCAGTGTGGTGTTGGCGTCGAAGATTTTGCCGGGTTGCGGGGTGCTGCCGGGCTCCTGTACTTCGTCCCCGGTGGTCAGCAGCAGGACGGTGAAGGGACGGCGCACCGGGACGGTTGCCACGCCGCAGGCCGCGAGGAGGCCCAGTTGGGCCGGGCCGAGGAGTGTCCCGGCGGTGACGGCCGCTGTACCGGCCGCGATGTCGCTGCCGATCCGGCGGATGAAGGCTCCGGGCTCGACCGTCCCGGGGAGGTCAACGGTCAGGGCGACGCCTGACGCGTAGTCCGCAGCCGAATAGAACTGGGCGGGCGTGACCCGTTCGATTGGGACGACGGCACCGGTGTGGCGGGGAATCATGGCGCCGGTCATGATGGGCGCGGCGGTCCCCTGAACCAGGTCCGGCGGTTCGATGCCAGCCGGAATGGGAGCTCCGACGCTGAGGGTTAGCCCCCGATGGTCGCTGATCACACCCACATCGGCCTCATGGATGGCGTAACCGTCCATCTGCGAGTTATCGAACGGAGGCAGACTCACCGGGGCGGGCAGATCGGTGGCCAGCACCCGGCCGCGCGCCGCCGCCAGCGGAAGGTGGTCGTTGTTCGACTCTGCCCGGCTATCGGCCAGATTGTCGGTGGGGTAGCCGCTGCTGTAGCGCAGCAGCCCCAGCACGGCTTGCTGATGTTCCTCGACGCTTCTGATCATGGGATCCCTACCTGCCCTCACGGTTAGCTCTGATGCTCCACCTTAGGCTCCCATGAAACCGTGCTCAGGCAACCGTGCTCAGGAAACCGTGAACGACACGGTGTGGAGTCCCGTGGCGCCGTCGGGGGTCACCGGTGCCACCCGGTCCACCTGCACCGCCCCCGTCGCATCGACGGCCCGTACCTGCACCGTGTGTGATCCCGGGTCCAGCTGGATGTCGGCCGAGAACTGCCGCCACGTGTCCCGGGAGATCTCGGTTCCCAGCCGGGCGCTCTGCCATCTGCCCCCGTCCACCCTCACCTCGACCCGCTCAATCCCCCGGTGTTGCGCCCAGGCGTAGCCGGCGATCGCGACCGTCCCGGCGGGCACCGTCGAATTGTTTTGGGGGACGTCAATGCGTGAGGAGGTTTTGACCGGCCCACGTTCTGACCAGCCCCGGGTAGACCAGTAGGCGACGTCGTCGTCGTACCGTGTCACTTTCAGCTCGGTCACCCACTTGGTCGCCGAGACGAAACCGTACAGCCCGGGAACCACCAGGCGGACGGGGAAACCATGTTCAACAGGGAGGGTTTCGCCGTTCATTCCGACGGCGATCAGTGAGTCCCGGTCGTCGGTCATGGCTTCCAGCGGAGTGCTGGCGGTGAATCCGTCGATGCTGCGCGACAGCACCATATCGGCCCCCTCCTGGACGCCCGCCATGGCCAGCAGGTCGCGGACCGGCCAGCCGAGCCATTTTGCGTTGCCGATCAGGTCACCGCCCACCACGTTCGAAACGCAGGCGAGGGTGATATAGCTTTCGATCAGGGGCTTGGTCAGGAGCTCGTCGAAGGACAGCTCGACCTCCCGATCCACCATGCCGGTCACCCGCAGCCGCCAGGTGACCGGATCCACTACCGGCACCACGAGGGCGGTATCGATCCGGTAGTAGTTGTCGTTGGGGGTCACGAGCGGTGAAACGCCGTCGACGCCGAGATCCGCCCCTGCGGGAAGCACTGCTGCCGCCGAAGCCCGGTTCGCGCTCGCCGACGGCCTTGGCAGGGAGATCTGTTCCCTGGCGACGGTCACCAGGGATTGGCTGTTGCGCACCCCCGCCGCTGCGGCCCCCGATACTGCCGCGACGACGCCGCCCACTCCCACCCCCACGAGGAACCGGCGGCGGGCCACCGGCCCTGGAACGCCGCCGTCGGCCGCCGTGCGGGGGTGCCAGGCCGCCAGCCGGTCGATCATGACGCTGATCAGCATGACGCCTAGTACCAGGGCGACCACCGGCGCCGCGAAGGCGGGCGTTGAGGACTGCGGCCGTGCGGCGACGGCGGCGATCCCCGCCAGGCCGAACGCCAGCACGACTGCGGCTCCGGCCCGACGCCACCTGTATTCAAGGATTCCGGCGGCGGCGGCCATTGAAGCGATGATGAGGAACATTGTGCCGAGGAACACCAGCTTGTCGGCGGTGCCGAACGTCTCAATGGCCCAGTCCTTGACGCCGGGTGGCAGCACATCAATGACGATCGACCCGACGGCGGTCACCGGGGAAAGGGAGGGGCTGACCAGCGCGGCGGTCAGCTCGGCGGCGATCACAGCGAGCAGGACAGCAACCAGCCCGGAAAGTGCTGCCCATCCGTTGGTCCGTCTCACGCCGGTCACCCTTTCTGTGATGTGTCAGTCATTTAGCCCAACGTCTGCGCCCCATCATCGGTTCGCCGGGCGTGCATAAGCCTCCACCGAATAGTGACCCTAGCTGAAAGGGCGTAATCTCGAGGGATGGGAATTGAACTGGGTATGCCGCATATCGGGGTCCAGCGTCCCTCTGATGCCGGGCCGGGGCTGATTGACAGTTTCGGCCGCAAGGCCACTGACATGCGCCTGTCGCTGACCGACAAATGTAACCTGCGCTGCACCTATTGCATGCCCGCCGAGGGTCTTGACTGGCTGCAAAAGTCAGCCGTGCTCTCCCGTGAGGAGATCGTCCGGCTGGTGCGGATCGGCGTTGATTCCCTCGGGGTGCGTGAATTGCGCCTGACGGGTGGCGAACCGCTGGTGCGTGCCGACCTGCTGCAGATCATCGGCGACATCCGCGCCAACCACGCGGACCTGCCCATCTCCATGACGACCAACGGCCTGGGCCTGGACAAAAAGGCTCAAGCCCTCAAGGACGCGGGCCTGAGCCGGATCAATGTGTCGATGGATTCGCTCCACCCCGATACGTTTGCCCAACTGACCCGCCGGCCGTTCCTCGACCGGGTGCTGCGGGGTATCGAAGCTGCGGCGGAGGTGGGGCTTGGCCTGGTCAAGATCAACGCCGTCCTGATGCGCGGGATCAACGACCATGAGGCGCCCGAACTCCTCGAATGGGCGGTGTCCAAGGGATTTGAGCTGCGTTTTATCGAGCAGATGCCCCTCGACGCGGACCACGGCTGGACCCGCGACGGCATGATCACTGCCCTCGAGATGCGGACCCTGCTGGAGCAGCAGTTTGTGCTGACCCCGGATCCGCGCAACCGGGACGGCGCCCCCGCCGAGCGCTGGGAGGTACGCCGAATCGCGGCCCCTGACATCGTCGTCGGCACCGTGGGCATTATCGCCTCGGTGACTGAGCCGTTCTGTGCCGACTGCCGGCGAACCCGCGTCACCGCCGAGGGCAAGATCATGAGCTGCCTATTTTCCCGCGAGGAGACCGATCTACGGGATCTGCTGCGGTCGGACGCCGACGACGACGCGATCGCCGCACGCTGGCAGGACGCCATGTGGGCCAAGCCGAAAGCGCATGGGATGGGCCACGTGGGTCTGGGTTCGGACGATTTTGTCCAGCCGGACCGCAGCATGAGCGCGATCGGCGGCTAGATGCTGATTCGATATTTCGGCGCCGCGCAGGCCGCAGCCGGTACGGCAGAAGAACGACTCGACCTCGACGCAGCGACGCTCGAGACGGTCCTGGCACACCTCACCGCCCGGTACCCGCTGCCGGTTCGGGTGGGCGGGCCGGCGATGCCCGAGGTCATCGCCCGGAGCAGCTTCCTGCTGAACGAGGTGGCTGCCCGTGACCGCGGCCGGGTGCTGGCCGCCGACGACGTCCTGGATATTCTGCCGCCCTTCGCCGGGGGCTAGCAGCACACGCCCAGCCGCGCTGGGCAGACAGCCTTAACCATCAATGACGCGCCCCTGACGTTCGGGGTGCGTCATTGATGGTTAACAGCTGTGCAGGACCGCTAGTGGCCGAAGTCCGCCGGGGCGTCGAACGGGCCCACAACGGTAATCGTGCGCGGGGCGGCAGCCAGTTCGGCAGCCAGTTCCCGCACCTGTTCCTCGGTGACGGCGTTGACCCGTGCCAGCACCTCATCGAGGCCGAGGAACTCCCCCGACACCAGTTCTGCCCGGCCGAGGCGTGACATCCGAGACCCGCTGTCCTCCAGTGCCAGTACCATGCCGCCGGAGAGTTGCCCGACGGCTCGACGCAGCTCATCGGCGGAAATCCCGTCTGCGGCGAGCCGGTCCAGCTCGGCACCGAGCAGCTCAATGACCTGACCGGTCTTCGCCGGTGAGCACCCCGCGTACATGGCGAAGTAGCCAGCGTCGGCGTAGGAGGCGGAGAAGGAGTAGGTCGAATAGACGAGCCCGCGCTTCTCGCGGATTTCCTGGAAAAGCCGTGATGACATCCCGCCGCCCAGGACGGCGTTCAGCACGCTCATCACGAACCGCCGGTCGTCGGTGGCGGTGATTGACGGGCAGCCGACCAGAATGTTTGCCTGCTCCACCGCACGCCGAATGACCCGGATTCCTCCGGTGCTTTCAATCGGTACCGGCGTATCGGAACGACGGGCCACGGGCAGTGCATCGTTCTCCAGCGTCCAGCCGGCGGTCCGCAGCGCGTCGAGGACGAGCCCGCAGACCACTTCGTGGTCCAGTCCCCCGGCCGCGGTGACGACCAGTTCCGATGGTCGGTAATACTGGCGGTAGTGAGCCAGGACCGAGTCGCGGGGCACTGCCTTGATGGCGTCGGGGGTGCCACCGATGGGGCGACCCAGTGGATGGGACCCGAGCACCGCTTCGACGAATTCTTCGTGGGCGACGTCGGCGGGGTCATCGCTGTCCATCGCGATTTCCTCGAGGATGACGTCGCGTTCCTGCTCAAGTTCGTCGGCGTCAATCACGGCGCTGGTCACCATGTCGGCGATCACGTCGATTGCCATGGGCAGATCAGCGTCAAGCACCCGGGCGAAATAGCACGTGTGCTCCTTCGCCGTGGCAGCGTTGGATTCACCGCCCACCTCGTCAAACGCTTCGGCAATCTCGAGCGCAGTGCGCCGCGTGGTGCCCTTGAAGAGCAGGTGTTCAAGGAAGTGAGTGGACCCGTGCTGGCCTTCGGCCTCATCCCGGGATCCGACCCCCACCCAGAAACCGATGGTCGCGGACCGCTGGCCGGGCATTGCCTCGGTCAGGACGCGCACCCCGCCGGGAAGTACCGACCGGCGGACCACGGCGCCGCCCAGCGTCCCAGCGACGAGCGTGGGATCGTGGCCGGCACCCGCACTGTCCGCGGAAGGCGCAGGGGTGGGCAGCAGCGGCAGGACGATCGACGTCGGCCCAGTGCGGTTCTCGTGTGAAACGGCCAACGGCCCTGCTCCCGACGTGGTGTCGGGAACAGGACCGGAGGCATTGTTAGCTGATACAACCATTCGCTAGTTGTCGTCACCCTCTGCTGAGCCAACTGAGACAGTCGAAGCGTCCGCGTCAGCAGCGTCGTCGGCAACCACTGGGGAGAGCGAAAGCTTTCCGCGGTCATCGATCTTGGTGATTTCGACCTGGACCTTCTGGCCCACCGAAACAATGTCGTCGACGTTGTCGACGCGCTTGCCGTTGGCCAGCTTGCGCAGCTCGGAGATGTGCAGCAGCCCATCCTTGCCCGGGGTCAGCGACACGAAGGCACCGAAGGTGGTGGTCTTGACGACCGTACCCAGGTACCGCTCGCCAATCTCAGGAACCTGAGGGTTGGCGATGGCGTTCACTGCGGCGCGTGCAGCCTCGGCCGCACCACCGTTGGTGGCGCCGATCAGAACCGTGCCGTCATCTTCGATGGAGATGTCAGCGCCGGTGTCTTCCTGGATCTGGTTGATCATCTTGCCCTTGGGGCCAATGACCTCGCCGATCTTGTCAACCGGGATCTTCACCGAGATGATGCGTGGCGCGAACTCGGAAAGCTCGTCCGGCACGTCGATGGCTGCCTCAAGGACACCCAGGATGTGCAGGCGGGCTTCACGGGCCTGCTTCAGGGCTGCGGCGAGCACTGAGGCGGGGATTCCGTCGAGCTTGGTGTCCAGCTGGATGGCTGTGACGAACTCGGCGGTACCGGCAACCTTGAAGTCCATGTCGCCGAAAGCATCTTCAGCGCCAAGGATGTCGGTCAGTGCCGCGTAGCGGGTCTGACCGTCGACGACGTCGGACACCAGGCCCATGGCGATACCAGCGACGGGTGCCTTCAGGGGCACACCGGCGTTGAGCAGCGACAGGGTTGAAGCACAGACCGAGCCCATCGACGTCGAGCCGTTGGAGCTCAGCGCCTCGGAGACCTGACGGATCGCGTAAGGGAATTCCTCACGGGTCGGCAGGACCGGCATCAGGGCGCGCTCGGCGAGGGCACCGTGACCGATTTCGCGGCGCTTCGGCGAACCGACGCGACCGGTTTCACCGGTGGAGTAAGGAGGGAAGTTGTAGTTGTGCATGTAGCGCTTGCGCGTCACCGGCGACAACGAATCAATCTGCTGCTCCATCTTGAGCATGTTCAGCGTGGTGATTCCCATGATCTGGGTTTCGCCGCGCTCGAAGATCGCAGAACCGTGAACGCGAGGCAGGACCTCGACCTCGGCGGTGAGCTGACGGATGTCGCTCAGGCCGCGGCCGTCGATACGGATCTGATCCTTGAGGATGCGCTGGCGGACAACGCTCTTGGTGACCGACCGGAACGCGGCAGAGAGTTCCTTCTCGCGTCCTTCGAACTGCCCGGCGAGGTCAGCGGTGACGCTGTCCTTGAGGGCGTCCGAGGCGGTGTCGCGCTCTTTTTTGTCAGCGATCTGGAAGACCTCGGTCAGCTTGGCTGCTGCTGCCGACTCTACTGCTGCGAAGACGTCGTCCTGGTAGTCAAGGAAGACCGGGAAGTCGACGGTTGGCTTGGCTGCGCGGCCGGCAAGGTCAGCCTGGGCGTCACACAGGGCGCGGATGTACGGCTTTGCCGCTTCCAGGCCGTCGGCGACGATCTCTTCGGTCGGTGCGGTGGCACCGTCTTCCTTGATGAGCTTCCACGAGTTGTCGGTGGCTTCAGCTTCCACCATCATGATGGCGACGTCGTCACCCTCGGGTCCACTGACCACACGGCCGGCAACGACCATGTCGAAGACCGAGTTCTCCAGTTCGGAGTGCTTCGGGAAGGCGATCCACTGATCCTGGCCGCTGCCATCGGAGACGAGTGCCACGCGGACACCACCGATCGGACCGGAGAAGGGGAGGCCGGAGAGCTGCGTGGACATCGAGGCGGCGTTGATGGCAACGACGTCGTATCGCACGTCGGGGTTGATCGCCAGGACGGTGACCACGATCTGGACCTCGTTGCGGAGGCCCTTCACGAAGGCCGGGCGCAGCGGGCGGTCCATCAGCCGGCAGGCGAGGATCGCCTCGGTGGAGGGACGGCCTTCGCGGCGGAAGAAGGAGCCTGGGATGCGCCCTGCGGCGTACATGCGCTCTTCAACGTCGACGGTCAGGGGGAAGAAGTCGAAGCCTTCGCGGGGGTGCTTGCCAGCGGTCGTTGCTGACAGGAGCGCTGTGTCTTCGTCGATGTAAACCATTGCGGCGCCGGCTGCCTGCTGTGCAAGGCGGCCAGTCTCGAACCGTACGGTGCGCTTGCCGAACCGGCCGTTGTCAATAACGGCTTCGGCGAATTGAATTTCGGGACCCTCCATAGAGAGTCACCTCCGTTTCTGTTTGGGCTGGTGCCCTGCCGGAACCTGATCACCGTTCAATGCGGTGATGCTCGCACCCGGTCTTCGATCGAGATCCACGGGGACTCACGCGTGCTCTGCACTGTTCTGCGCTGCACGGTCGTCTGCTCCCGGAGACCACTACCGAGGACCGCGAATGCGCGGTGCCTGCCTGGCTCCATGTGTTTTTAGTTGTTTGTGTGGCCGGTGGCCACATGTGGAAGGCGGCTCCTTCCCTCAGGAAGGACCCGCCCCACGTGTGTTACTAGCGGCGCAGGCCGAGACGCTCGATGAGCGTACGGTAGCGCGTGATGTCAGTCTTACGCAGGTAGTCCAGCAGACGACGACGGCGTCCAACCATCAAGAGCAGGCCACGACGCGTGTGGTGGTCGTGCTTGTGCATCTTGAGGTGTTCGGTGAGGTCGAGAATACGGCGGGACAGCATCGCAATCTGCACCTCAGGTGAGCCGGTGTCGGCTTCCCCGGTTGCATATTCCTTAATGATTTCCTGCTTGATAGCGGCGTCAAGGGCCACAATAACTCCTAGAGTTGTACCGTGAACAAGTTCCCTGGTCTTGCCGACAGTCGCCTGCCGAACCAAAGACACAGAAAGATCCAGCCACCACGGACTGCAGCCGGATCCACGGTCCAGTTTACCTGCTGAGGCGTTGTTCTGTCGAAAGGACCTCGCGGGTCTCTTCGACGTCGAGCCGCATCTGGGCGATCAGCGTGTCGGGCCCGGTGTAGGCCACCATTCCCCTCAACCGACGGGTGAACTCCACGATGATGATCTGTCCGTACAGGTCGAAGTCGGAAACGTCTTCCTTGGGGCGATCAATGACGTGTGCTTCGACGTGGCGGCTGACGCCTTCGAAGGTGGGGTTCGATCCGACCGAAATGGCTGCGGGCCAGCGGGTGCCGGCTTCGTCGACGAGCCAGCCGGCGTAGATCCCATCGGCGGGAATATAGCCGCCGGAGGCTGGTGACAGGTTGGCGGTCGGGTAGCCCAGTTCACGGCCGCGGGCCGCGCCGTGGACCACTTCGCCGCGCATCCGGTGTGGCCGTCCGAGGATCCGCGCGGCAGTTGCCACGTCCCCGTCTTCCAGGGCCTCGCGGACCCAGGTGGAGGAACAGCGCCGATCGCCGTCGGCCTCGGTGGGATCGGTCGGGCTGGCGCCGAAGTCGTCGATGACGATCACCTCGAAACCGAGTTTCTGTCCCAGTTCGCGCATCGTACCGAGGTCGCCGCTATTGTCCCGACCGAAGCGGACATCGTGACCGATCACCACGGCGCGGGCGTTGAGGGCGTCGACGAAGACCTTTTGGACGAACTCTTCCGGCGTGTTTGCCGCCAGTTTCAGCGTGTAATGCATCATCAGCAACGCCTGGATCCCGGTGGTGGCGAGGGTCTCGATGCGGTCCTCAAGACCCATGATGAGTTCCGGCGCCTGCTCCGGCCGATGCACCTTGGCGGGGTGGGGCTCAAACGAGATGACTACCGCTGCGGCGTCGCGGTCGCTTGCCGCGGCGACCAGCTGTTGCAACACCCGCTGATGGCCGAGGTGGACACCGTCGAAATTGCCAATGGTGACCACCGATGGACCAAAACCATTCGGAACACTGGTCAGGTCATTCCAGTAGTACACGCATCTCCTCTTTCGTTGTAAACCGCCCCCGGGCCCGGGGTGCAGCGCTGACCGCCGGTCTTAGCCGCGTGCTGCGTACTCGTTGCGGATTTCGGTGGTCTTGGCGATGTACCGGTGCCACACCAGCAATGCTGCCGGGAAGGCGAGTTCAATGACCATCAGGATGATCATCATGTAGTGGGGGGTGCCGGAGAACGCCCAGGACAGGACCCGGCCGATACCGCCGATGAAGACCATCAGGCAGACCATCCAGAGCATGTTGGCCCACTCAAACTTCACGCCAATGGTGATAAACGCGGCTCCCACACCGACCATCATCGCCGAGAAAAAGCGGAACTGGCTTTCGAGCGTGGGGCTGGGGTTCCCAATATCGGTGTCAGGCACGCCCGAGGTTCCCGTGATCAGGTAGAAGGCGCCGAAACCGGCGAGGATCAGACCCACCAGGACGACGACAGTCCTGAAGACGCCCCACTCCCCCTTGGGCGACTTGGGCTTGGCGGTCTTCTTTCCGCTCTTCGCAGCGGTTTTGGGTGCCGACGACGGCGTCCCTGCCTTCGCCTGCGCTCCGGCCGGGCTGGCGGGCTGGCCCGCGGTCCGCCCGGCGGCATGGCCCGGAGCCTGAGCGCCCGTTGGCCGTGGCTGCCCGGCGGAGGGGCTTCCCGGCGCGCTACCCGAGGCCGGGCGGGTGCTGTCCTGCGGATTGCCGGTGGGGTGGTTCTCTGAACTGGACATGATGCTCCCTTTAACTGGCTCCAGCATTAATTGGTACTCCTGCAGTCATACTCTCACGCAGCGGGGCTGATCCGCTCGGTGGTCTGCACCGTTGGTGTTCCCGGCCGATTCAGAAAAAGCCACCAGAGGCCAAGGATCGGCAGAACCAGCGGCACGAAGCCGTATCCCCTGCCGAACAGGGACCACACCGTGTCACTGGGAAATGCCTCCGGGTCGAGGAGGCTGAACAGCCCGACCGTGAGGACACCTACGAGTTCCAGACCCACCGCACCGACTGAAATCCAGTACCAGCGTTTCCCCGGCATCGCCAGGGCCACGGTCGCCAGGACGTAGACGACCGCGGCAAGCGCGGTCAGGAGGTAGGCGAGTGGCGCCTCACCGAATTTGGTGCCGATCTGGAAGGCTGCGCGTGCGGTTGCCGCGAGGGCGAAGACCCCATACACGGCAATCAGCAGGCGTCCCGGCCCGCTGTTGCGGTGCCGGGAGACAGCAGCGCTGTTCTCGGGGCTGTGGTCGGTGCTGTTGTCGGTCACAGGGGCACCCGATCCCAGATTTGTTCCATCCGGAACAGCATAACGAAGACAGTGATCCCGACGGCGCCCAGCACCAGGTTGCTCCACCTGCTGCGCTCCAGGATGGCCCACCAGAACCCGGCCACGGGGATGCACAGTGCGGTCAACAGGTAGCCCCAGAACTCCCAGGCCTCCCCCGCGATTGCCTCACCACCGGCCTGCCTGATGATGGCTGCCACCCCATAAACCAGGAGAAACAACTCAACAGCTGCGACCGAGAGGATGGTGATGTCATTCGGTGGCTGCCGGATCACCGCAGCACCGAAGCAGATCACGGCCGACGCCAGGCACACTATGACGCCGGCGATAAAGAACCCGTCAACGATCACTGGGCAGAGCCGTTCCCGGGAGCGAAAACCAGCAGGGGGCGGGCCCGGTCTGACGAGTTCTTGAGGAGGGCGATCAGGGTGCCGTCGGGGGCGAACGCGGCCACCGGACCGTCGTCGGGCCCGGCCGGGATGAAACGCCCATGCGATAGATCGAGTGCTTCGGCCGCGGAAAGTTCGCGGGGGGTGAAGAGCACCCGCGCCGCATCGTTGATGGGCAACAGTCGGAGATCGGTGGCCAGTTCCTCCAGGGTTGCCGACTGTTCCAGCGAGTACGGACCCACTTGGGTCCGGCGGAGTGCCGTCAGATGTCCGCCGACGCCCAGTGAACCGCCCAGGTCCCGGGCCAGCGCCCGAATATAGGTCCCCGAACTGCATTCGACTGTGACATCGATGTCCAGCAACGTTCCATCGCCCTCCGCGCTCGTCACGGGCCGGATGTCGTGGATATCAAAGCGGTGGATGGTGACCGGGCGTGCCGCGAGGACGACGTCCTCCCCGGAGCGAACCCGGGTGTAGGCGCGCTGCCCGTTGACTTTGATGGCGCTCACGCTGCTGGGTATCTGCTGTATTTCACCGGTAAGCGCTTCCGCCCCGGCACGGACGGCCTCGGCGGTGATGCCCGCGGCGTCGGCGGTTGTAACCACGTCGCCCTCAGCGTCGTCGGTCACCGTCGACTGCCCCAGCCGAATGGTGGCCGTATAGGTTTTGGACGTACCGACCACATAGGTGAGCAGCCGGGTGGCCCGGTTGATGCCGACCACCAGCACGCCTGTTGCCATCGGATCGAGGGTGCCAGCGTGGCCCACCTTACGGGTCCCGGCGATACCGCGCATTTTGCTGACGACGTCATGACTGGTCCAGCCCTGAGGCTTGTCCACGATTATTAGTCCTGAGTGGACTTGCCCGGAATTCACGCCTCTCAGTATAGGGCGACGCGGGGATACGCTTGCCCAATGCCGAAGATCTCGTCCCACGCCGATTCGCTCCCAGCCAACCAGATCCGTGAAATCACTCAAGCTGCCTGGGCGACGCCCGGTGCAATTGTGCTGAGCATCGGCGAACCGGGGTTTCCGGTGGCTCGCCATGTTCTGGAAGCCGGGATGGCGGCGTTGGACCGGGACGAGACCAACTACACACCCAATGCTGGCATCGCCCCCCTGAGGGAAGCCTTCGCCGCCCGGTTCAGCGCACAGAATGCGGTCGACGTGGACCCGGGTCGGGTCTACGTGACAGCGGGGGCCCAGCAGGGACTACACCTGGCCATGAGCCTGCTGCTCGACGTCGGCGACGAGGTGCTGATCCCCAATCCCGGTTATCCCACGTTTGGAATGACTGCCGGTCTGCTGCACGCCGTACCCGTGGAGTACCCGCTGCACGCCGAGCACGGGTTCCAGCCCCGGGTGAAGGACCTCGAGGAACTCCTGAGCTCCCGCACCCGGGTCATCGTCCTGAACTCCCCGTCGAACCCGCTCGGTGCTGTCTTCAGCGAAGGCCTGACCCGTGAGCTGATGGAATTCGCCCAGGCCCACGACCTCTGGGTTATCTCCGATGAGTGCTACGAATCGTTCACCTATGACGTCCCGCATGTCAGCCCCGCCCGTTTCGATAGGGCGGGAGCAGACAGGGTTTTCACCTCCATCACCCTGTCCAAGACCTATGGGCTCACCGGGATTCGGGTCGGAGCGCTCATTACGCCCCCGGGCATGCAACAGCAGCTCGACAACGTGATGGAATCGATCGTGTCCTGCGTGGCGGCGTCGTCGCAGTATTCGGCGTTGGCAGCGCTGACCGGCCCGCAGGATTATGTGGCGACGGCGCTGAGCCACTACCGGAGCAACAGGGACGCGGCTTCGGCTGTGCTGCAATCGCTGGGCATCGACTTCCTGGACGCCGAGGGCGCCTTTTACCTGTGGGCTGACTTGTCGCACGCCACGGACGGCGACGTCCGGAAGTGGGTGCACGTGCTGCTTCGCGAACAGGGCGTGGCGGTGGCGCCCGGGACCGCGTTTGGTTCGATTGGCGAAGGGTGGATCCGCATTTCGCTTTGCGGCGACTCAGCCGAACTCATCGACGGTCTCTCCCGCCTTCCGGCACGGCCTCGCGGCGACCACTCCGCTGCCTGAGAATCACCTTTGCTGATATTTACATAGATTTTGACTGGGTTTATCCTGTGAGTGTTTCAGGTGTTTTACCGTCTTAGGCGACGCTCGCGCGGACAGAGGAAACATGGGGTGCGCTGCGTACTCGCCAGGACAAGGGTCTCACGTTGTTAATTTCGTCAATGTCGAGGAGATACACCGTGAAAAAAGCAACCTCCGCCGCGCTCGCATCAATTGCGCTTGCGGCGACCCTGGGCCTTGGAGCCGGCCCCGCGCATTCCCGGGAGTACAGCAAACCCCTCCCCACGCCTGGCAAGACCACCACCCTGGCCGATGGACTCCTGTCACCCCTGAGGCTGGCCCTCGGAGATGGGAAATCGGTCGACGTCGCCCAGTCCTTCGGCGGGACCATCGACCGCGTCACGGCGGATGGTTCGATCCAGCAACTCGATGCCATGCCCGGCTACTTTTCCGGATCAGTGTCCCGCTTCGGGGGGACTACCTATTACACGATGACTGTCGGTGCGGGTGAGGGTGTACCGGAGGCCAATGAATCGCTCCTGAAGTCGGTCGACAAGCGGGGCAAGATCAGGACCATCGCCGACATCGCCGCGTATGAGCGTGCGGCGAATCCGGACGGTGGGACCATCTACGGGTTCAGGGATCTGGACGAGGAGTGCCTGGCCGCGCAGATCAATCTGGGTCCGTTCGCCCGCTACCCCGGCGCACAGGACTCCAATCCCTACGCCACCGTAGCGATGCGGGGCCACATTTTCGTCGCTGACGCGGGAGCCAACGCGATCTTCAAGGTCGACCGGAGAGGAAACGTGTCGACGGTGGCGCTGCTGCCAGCTATTCCGGTCAAAATCACCGAGGAGAAGGCCGCCGCACTCGGCATCGATTCGTGTGCTGTTGGCTTCACCTACTATCTGGAACCCGTCCCCACCGACATTGAAATCGGCTGGAACGGCAGGCTGTATGTGACCTCGCTGCCGGGCGGACCTGGGGATCCTTCGCTGGGCGCCTTGGGATCGGTGTTCTCCGTCAACGCCTGGCAGGGCACCACCAGACAGGTGGCCAGCGGCCTGGTGTCGCCCACCGGTCTGGCCATCGACAAGAGTGGAAACCTCTACGTTGCCGAGTTGTTTGCCAACCGGATCTCTCTTATCCCTCGCGGGTCCTCCGAGCCGCAACCACTGCTCGAAGCGACCCTGCCCGGAGACGTGGAACTGCGCGGCTCCACCCTGTACGCCACCACTGATGTGCTCCCGGGCGAGGACACTCCCCCGGACGGCAAAATCATCAGGGTAAAACTGAAGGGTGGTCACCACTGGGACAAATCGGGGGTTGAACCGACCGGCGACAACGCCGACCTCAACCAGGACTAGTTCCCGGCGAACTTAAGGACAGCAGGGTGGGACCGCGTGTGCGGTCCCACCCTGCTGTCATGGTGTCTGGTTATTAACCGTTACTTCGACGAAACCTCGTCGGCGTCGGCGTCCTCGTCCGGCTTGCGATACGGATCAGCGTCGCCAGCGAACTTCGCGCCCTGGGCAATGGCCGCCACCTCTGCATCGCGTTCCCGCGCAGTGCGCAGCAGCTCTTCGAGATGGCTTGCGTTGACCGGAATCTCGTCGGGGACGAATTCCAGCGTCGGAGTCAACCGTGCGGTAATGTTCTTGCCCACCTCTGACCGCAGCACTCCTCGCGCCGACTCGAGGGCGGTGCGGGTAGCAGCCTGTTCGTCCGCGTCGCCGAACACCGTGTAGTACAGGGTCGCGTGCTGGAGGTCGTTGGTCACGCGTGCGTCGGTGATGGTGACGGCCTCAAGCCGTGGATCTTTGACCCGGCGGCGCAACGCCTCAGCAACAATTACCTTAATCCGTTGTGCAAGCCGTGAGGCCCGGGCCGGATCTGCCATAACTAACTCCTCTTGCCTAAAATACTTACCTATAAATCGGGAACTTCAAGGACGCCGGCGAGGACTGTCGTCGTCGCAAGCCCCCGAACGTGCCGCCAAGCCGAGAAAGCCTGACCGCCCCACTCGGACGCCCGGGAATCCGGGGCGCCTATGGTTGGTGGGCGTCTGAGCGAACGCTCCGGACGAAGTCCGCGTGCGGGCGCGAAGTGGGCAAAGGCGCCCCGGATTCCGGGGCGCCCTAGCTCACAACCTAGACGCGCGGCTTCTCGCGCATCTCGTAGGTTTCAACGATGTCGCCTGCCTTGACGTCGTTGAAGGACCCGAGGCCGATACCACATTCGAAGTCCGTGCGGACCTCGGTGGCGTCGTCCTTGAAGCGACGCAGGGACTCGATGGTGAGGTTGTCGCCGACAACCGTCCCGTCGCGGACCAGGCGTGCCTTGGAGTTCCTGCGGATGACGCCCGAGCGGACGATCGACCCGGCGATGTTGCCGAACTTCGATGACCTGAAGACTTCCCGGATCTCTGCGGTTCCGAGCTGTGCTTCTTCGTACTCTGGCTTGAGCATGCCCTTGAGCGCTGCTTCGATGTCATCGATTGCTGCGTAGATGACCGAGTAGAAGCGCAGGTCGACGCCTTCGCGGTCGGCAAGATCTGCCACCCGCTCGGCTGGCCGGACGTTGAACCCAATGATGATCGCTGAGTCAACGGTCGCCAGGTTGACGTCGTTCTGCGTGATGGCGCCGACACCGCGGTGAATAACCCGCAGAGCAACTCCATCGCCCACATCGATCTTGAGCAGTGAGTCTTCGAGTGCTTCGACAGCACCCGAGACGTCGCCCTTGAGGATGAGGTTGAGGGTGTCGACCTTGCCGTCTGCAACGGCCTGATCGAAGTCCTCGAGGCTGATGCGCTTGCGGCGCTTCGCCAGGGCTGCGTTGCGGTCGGCTGCTTCACGCTTCTCAGCGATCTGGCGACCGGTCCGCTCGTCAGGCGTCACCAGGAAGGTGTCACCGGCACGAGGCACCGTGGAAAGACCCAACACCTGCACGGGGCGGGACGGGCCAGCCACCATAACGTTGTCGCCGTCTTCGTTGAACATGGCACGGACGCGTCCGTGAGCCACACCCGCAACGATCGTGTCGCCGACGCGCAACGTTCCGGACTGAACCAGAACCGTTGCGACAGCGCCGCGACCCTTGTCCAGGTTCGCTTCGATAGCGATACCGCGGGCGTCCTTGTTCGGATTGGCTCGCATGTCCAGTGCCGCATCGGCGGTCAGCAGGACCGCTTCGAGCAGTTCGTCGATGCCGTCGCCCTGAAGCGCCGACACATGAACGAACATGGTGTCGCCACCGTATTCTTCGGGAACCAGACCGTATTCGGTGAGCTGGCCCTTGACCTTGTCAGGGTTCGCTCCTTCACGGTCCATCTTGTTCACCGCGACAACGATCGGCACATTGGCTGCCTGAGCGTGGTTCAGCGCCTCAACCGTCTGAGGCATGACGCCGTCGTCGGCTGCGACAACGAGAACCGCGATGTCGGTGACCTTGGCACCTCGGGCACGCATAGCGGTGAACGCCTCGTGACCGGGGGTGTCAATGAACGTGATGGCCCTTTCGGTGCCCTCATGCTCGTGGTCGATCTGGTAGGCACCGATGTGCTGGGTGATCCCGCCGTGTTCGCCTTCGACGACGTTCGACTTACGGATCGCGTCCAGCAGTCGGGTCTTACCGTGGTCAACGTGACCCATGACGGTGACCACTGGTGGCCGGGCCTCGAGCTGGGTGTCGCCCTCGGCTTCGAGTTCGGCGTCGATATCGATGTCGAAGTTGCCCAGGAGTTCCCGCTCCTCGTCCTCCGGCGAAACGACCTGGATCTTGTAGCCCAGTTCGGTGCCGAGCACCTCGAAGGTACCTTCGTCGAGGGACTGGGTAGCGGTAGCCATTTCACCGAGGTGGAACAGGACCGTGACCAGTGCCGCCGGGTTCGCATCTATCTTCTCGGCGAATTCGGAGAGTGATGAGCCGCGACGCAACCGAACAATGGTGTTGCCGTCGCCGCGGGGTACGCTGACGCCGCCCAGGGACGGAGCTGACATCTGCTCCAGTTCCTGACGCTTCGCGCGCTTCGACTTGCGCTGCTTGCCGCGTCCTGCACCGCCCTTACCGAAAGCGCCGGCAGTGCCGCCGCGTCCGCGACCGCCCTTACCGAAGCCACCGCCTGCGGGTGCACCTCCACCTGCACCGGGGGCGCCACCTGGGGCGCCACGGCCCGGTCCGCCGCCTGGACGGGCTGCGCCACCGCGACCGGGTGCTGCTGGGCGTTCGGTGCGGTTCGGCATCATCCCCGGTGTGGGGCGTGAACCTGCTGCACCGGCTGCTGGGCGGGGACCGCCCGGACGGGCTGCTCCCGCTGCGGGGCGTGGGCCACCTGCACCGGCCGCTGGGCGTGGGCCACCTGCACCCGCTGCTGGGCGCTGGCCACGCTCGTCGTCGCGACGTCCTGGGCGAGGCATGCCCTGTGATGGTGCGAACGGGTTGTTGCCTGGCCGGGGTCCGCCTGAACGATCGCCGTCGCCGCGCCCTGAACGGGGCATGCCCTGTGAGGGTGCGAACGGGTTGTTGCCTGGCCGCGGTGCACCGGGGCGAGCCGCACCGGGACGCGCGGCTGGAGCCTGCGCCTCGGCTGGCTTCGGTGCCGGGCGAGCGCCCGGCTTGGCTGCCGACGATTCTTCCTTGGCCGCTGGCTGGGCTGCTGGTTCCGCTGCCGGAGCCTGCGGTGCCGCTGGTGCCGCAGCCGCTGGTGCCGTAGCCGCTGGCTCGGGCGCCGCTGCTGGGGTCTCCTGGCGATCCTTCGCCGGTGCCTTCGGCCCTGGAGTGGCCGATGTTGCTGCCTTCGGTGTGGCAGCCTTCGGTGCGGCGGGGGTGGAGGACGCCGGGGTTGCTGCGGGTGCCGAAGCTGCCTTTTCGGGCGCTGGGTCGGCCGCAGACTTGGCTGGTGCCGGTGCGGCTGGAGCTGCTGCCGGTGCCGCTGCTGGGAAAGCGCCGCGAAGTTTCTTCACGACGGGCGCCTCAATCGTTGATGAGGCGGAACGGACGAATTCGCCCAGTTCCTGCAGTTTGGCTACTGCATCTTTTGAAGTAATTCCGAGCTCTTTGGCGAGCTCGTGTACGCGGACCTTAGCCACATTTCTCCTGTCTCGGTCCGCACCGAGTCAGGCACGAACCGTCTAATTCCTACTGCAGACCACAGTTGCCGGGGCAACCGAAAAGCCATTTGCAAAGCTCAACAGATTTTTCATCGTTGGGCACTCATCGCTGGGTACTCATCGGGAATCCATCAGTTTTCTGACCCGCTTTCAGGGAGGACGGTTTGTTTAGGGTGGCTTCCTAGTGAAGCTTCCTTGAGTGCGTGAAGTCGATCCTCAACGTCGCGAGTTTCAACCTGGCCCCGGAAGGCACGGTTGAACGCACCGCGTTTGAGGGCCTGCTCCATGCACGCCGGCTGGGGGTGCAACCACGCACCTCTACCGGAGAGTCGGCGGCGATCGTCAATCACAACGGCATTGGAGCCGTCCAGATTTCCTTTCACCAACCGCAGCAAAACAGCCTGGTCATCACGCTTCCGGCAACCTACGCACGTTCTAATGGCGGTTTGTTGGGATGGCAATGACCTAAGCCTCTTCCATTCTAGCGCTTTTCAGCTGGCAAGGCCGCATCTGCGGCACTACCGGGTTGTTCAGGCCTTGGCGGCGTCGGACACGATGTCGATCCGCCACCCGGTCAGCTTGGCTGCCAGCCGCGCATTCTGCCCCTCTTTGCCGATGGCCAGGGAGAGCTGATAGTCGGGAACAACAACGCGTGCCGACCTGGTGCTCTCATCTGTGATCGTCACCGACGACACCCTGGACGGGGAGAGGGAACTGGCAATGAAGGTGGCCGGATCGTCGCTGTAGTCAACGATGTCGATCTTCTCATCATTGAGTTCGTTCATGACTGCCCGCACGCGTGAGCCCATCTCGCCGATGCATGCCCCCTTGGCGTTGACCCCAGGCACCTGAGCCTTCACAGCAATCTTTGTGCGGTGTCCTGCTTCGCGGGCCAGCGCCACAATCTCGACCGTGTGGTCGGCGATCTCCGGCACTTCCAGTTCGAACAACTTGCGGACGAGCCCCGGGTGCGAGCGTGACAGGGTAATCGAGGGGCCCTTCATACCGCGGTGAACGTCGACGACGAAGGCTCGCAGCCGCGAACCGTGCAGATATTTCTCGCCTGGCACCTGTTCCGGCGGCGGCAGCAACGCCTCGACCGATCCGAGGTTGACCTGGATCATGTGGGGGTTGGTGCCCTGCTGGATCATGCCGGCAACCAGTTCGCCCTCCTTGCCGCGGAATTCACCAAGGATGTTGTCGTCCTCGGCGTCCCGGAGCCGCTGCAGGATGATCTGGCGGGCGGTGCTCGCAGCGATCCTGCCGAAACCGGTGGGCGTGTCGTCGAACTCGCCGACGGCGGCGCCGTCGTCGTCGGTCTCAGTTGCCCAGATGGTGACGTGGCCGCTCTTGCGGTCCAGTTCCGCCCGCGCGGTATCCTGCGATCCGGGGGTCTTGTGATAGGCCACCAGGAGGGCCTGCTCGATGGTCGGAATCAGGAGCTCAAGCGGAATTTCCCGTTCTCGTTCCAGCAGCCTTAGCGCACTCATATCAATATCCATTTAGGCCTCCGAAGCTGTATTTTTGGTGGGGCGGGCATCGTGCTGGATGCCTTCGTCCCCGGTGTCGTCAAGATGCGTGTCGTCAAGATGCGTGTCGTCAAGATGCGTGAACTCGACCTGGACGGTGCCCTTACGGATCTCGGTGAACAAGAGCGTCAGGGGGTCGCCGGTTTTGGGCTTCATCCCCTTTTTCACTGGTATCTGTGGGGACAACCGGATGCCGTCGTCGTCAACTTCCAGCAGCCGGCCGGTCACGTCGTCGCCCTTGAGCCGGCGGACCGTGACCATGCGTCCCTTGTTGCGCCGCCAGTGCCGGGGCTGCGAGAGGGGGCGGGAGACTCCCGGGGAAGACACCTCGAGGCTGTACGGACGCCCATGGTCGTGTGGGTCGGCGTCCATCGCGAGTGAGACGTCGTGGGCCACATCCGAGATCAGGTCCAGGTTGACTGACCCAGTCTGATTCTCCGGCAGGTCTACCACCACGTTGACGATACGGTCCGATCCCGCGGATTTGATCTCTACGGCCTCCAGAAAGAGCCCGTGCCCCTCGACCGTGGGCAGCAGCAGCGCTGTGAGCCTCACCGATTCCGCCTCGACGTCCGCGTCAGGAGCTTGTTGCTGCAGCGTGTTTGCCGCAGGCGGACTGTCATTGCCCGGCCGAACCGCCATTACTGCCTCCCACTCGATGATGTTGTAGCTCTAGGGTACCGACTTTCCGGCGCGTACGGTGTATCAGCCGGAGAACGACCGGGGATCATGACATCATCAAGAGTTGTGAAGGATTCTGCTGACACCCGGCGTTCCGGCTTCCGCGGCACCCTGCGTACTCTCGCACGGCGAACCCTACGGACGGTCGCGCTCCTTCTCGCCTTCACTCTGGTGGTTGCACTGGGATTGAACCTGGATGGTCCCCCCGCTGATGGTCCGCCACCGCTGTCCTTCACTGAAGAAGCGCAATTGGGTGCAGAATCCCGGGCAGCGGACCTGGCTGCTGCTGCGACAGCGCTTTCGGTCGCTGTTTCTTCGGGCGGTGCCGCTTCAGACGGAGCCTCTTCAGACGGTGCCGAATCCGAACTGAGCGGCACCTATGCCGAAACGGCTGGCATCCTTCAGGAGCAAGCCGATGCCCTCTGGCACCCGGTACTTTCGGACCCGCCCGTCACCTCCGCTCCCACTGCCGCAGGTTTGTCGGAACCCACCGTCGCAGCCGAGTCAACGGCAGCTCCCACCCCGACACCCACACCGGCCGGTTTCGTGGCAGACCTGTTCAGCTCCGCACAGCAGAACCTCAACGCTGCTGTGACGGCGGAACCAGGGATCGCACGGCTACTCGCGTCGGTTGGCGCCAGTCAACGACGCCAGGCGTTAGCACTCGCCGACCTGCAGGGCCTGAAATCGCCGCCACCGGGACCGTTGCCGAGCGTCGCCGCTGGGCCGTCGCCCACCTGCCCTGCCCCGATACCTCGAAACGGGACTGCGGGCGGCTCCACCCCGCGCGCTGGAACTAGCCCCGAAGATCATCCGGAGGCTGATCTGCTTGGCGAGGCGGTTGCCGCCGAACACCGGTCCGCCTATGCGTACGAGGTCGCTGCGGCCCGTGGGGCTGAGCCGTCGACCCTGGTCGAGTTCGCGGCCGAGCACGCCAGCGCTGCCGGCGCCGGCGAGACCCTGCTGCGGACCATCACCTGCCCTCAACCCGGCCCCCAGGCGCCGGCATTTGCCCTCGACGCGGCGTTCTTCGACGACCCTGAGGCGACGCTCGCCGCCCTGAACACTGAGCTCATGACCATGTACGTCGACATGGTCGGTTTGACCGACGGCCCCGCCCGGCGCTGGGCCGTCCAACGATTCAGTGATCTTGCCCACCATCAACACCTGGCCACCGACGCTGTTGAAGCGTTTCCCGGCATTCGCAACTGACCTGCCAAGGGCAACCCGCGGTGCGACCAGCCTTGGGCAATGCCGCACCGGGCAACACCTGAAGCCTAGACTTGGCCTCGTGGAACTCCCTGGAATTGAACTCCCGGCGGCCTTGGTTCGCAACGCCTCACGGCTGCCCGGCGGGCGCGCCTGGCTGAGCCGGTGGCAGGACCTGGTTCACAGCGCGCTGGCTGAGTGGGAGCTGACCCTCGATCTACCCGGCGGGAGACGCCCGTGGTTCGGCAGCGCCGCCGTCGTGCTGCCCGTGCACCGGGCTGACGGTAGCCGGGCGGTCCTGAAGGTCACAGTCCCCCACGATGAAGCACTCCCCGAGCCCGACGCTCTGAAGCTTTGGGCTGGCTGCGGGGCCGTCAAACTGCTGGAAGCCAGCCGGGAGGACTACGTTCTGTTGCTGGAGCGACTCGACGGGGACCAATCTCTCGCAGGGGTGCCGCTGGCAGAGACAGCCGGGATCTGGGGTGGCCTGGTGAAGGATCTGGCGTTGGCTCCGGGTAGCGGTGAGCTCTGGCAGGACATTCCATCGGTGGCCGCCCAAGCGGAAATGTGGACGGACACTCTCCCGGCAGACTGGGACCGGCTGGGCCGTCCGTTTGAACGCTGGCTTCTTGAGTGTGCCCTGGAGGTCTGCCAGGTGCGCGGAGCTGTTGGACGACGCTCTGAGCGGGACGTACTGCTGCACTCCGACCTCCACTACCTCAATATCCGGGCCCGCCCTTTCCCCGCCGGCGCGATCGTTCCGGTCGGTGTGGCGGATGCCCCGGCGCCTGCTCCCAGCTACGTGGCCATCGATCCGAAGCCGGTTGTCGGGGACGCGGAGTTCGCCGTCGCACCGATGCTATGGAACCGGACTGGAGACCTGTTTCCGGGTGATCCTGCGGGCCATCTGCGGGAGCGGTGCTCCGATCTGGCTTTCGCCGCTGATCTTGACCCGCTGTTGGCGAGGGACTGGTCGGTGGTCCGTGAGGTGCAAAACGCACTTTCGGCCGTGGAGTCGGGGAACCGTGACGACGCGCAGCGTTCCCTCTGGGTGGCAAGTACGCTGCTGCGTCGGCCCCTGCCCGAACTGCCGTCGCCAGCGGACCTGGTCAGCCCCTAGCCCGCATCCGGACTGGATCTACAGTGCCGGTCGGATGTTCTCGACCCAGACGTCGTAACCGAGTTTGGCGATCAGCGCCGCGACCACCACGAGGAAGACGATCCTGATGAATTTGCTGCCCTGGGTGATGGCCATCCTCGATCCGAGATAGCCGCCGGCCATGTTGGCCAGGCCGAGTACCAGCCCGAGACCCCAGAGCAGCGACCCGTTGGGCAGGAAAAACATCAGCGCACCAAAGTTGGTGGCCAGGTTCACGATCTTGGATTTGGCGCTGGCGTCCAGGAAGCTGTAGCCGAGCAGGGTGACCATCGCGATGATCAGGAATGATCCGGTACCGGGGCCGATCAGCCCGTCATAGAAGCCAATGACCAGCCCGATCGCCGCGGCTGTTCCATAGTGTCGCCCGCCGGTGTGGCGCAACTTTGTCAGGGTGCCGACGGTTGGACGGAACGCGGTGAACACCGCGACGGCGATGAGAGCGGCGACGATGATGGGCTTGAAGACCGACGACGGCAGTGACGTCGCGATGATCGCGCCACCGAACCCACCGACCAGGGCGATTCCTGCCATCGGTAACGCAGTCTTGAGATCGGGTCTGGCCCGTCGATAGTAGGTGATTGCGCTGGTGGTGGTGCCGAAAAGCGAACCCATCTTGTTGGTGGCCAACGCCTGCACCGGGGTAATCCCGGGTACTAAAAGGAGGGCGGGGAGTTGCAGCAGCCCCCCACCGCCGACCACCGCGTCGACCCAGCCCGCAGCGAACCCTGCAACCACCACCAGCAGGATCGTCGCGAGCTGGATCTCCTCCAGCCCGGAATTCAAGCTGTCCTGCTAGGCGCTGACGAGGCGGCGAAGGTATTCCACTACCTCAGCCACTGCTACGTTCTCTGCCTCGCCACTGCGGCGGTCCTTGACCTCCACCACTCCATCCGCCAGACCGCGCCCGACGACGACGATGGTCGGTACGCCGATCAGCTCGGCATCACCGAACTTTACCCCCGGGGACACCTTGGGGCGGTCGTCGTACATGACGTCAAGACCGGCGGCCGTCAGGTCTTCGGCGAGCTGATTGGCTGCTGCGAAGATTTCCTCGCCCTTGCCCGTAGCGACCAGGTGGATATCGGCCGGGGCTACGTTTCGAGGCCAGATGATGCCCTTGTCATCCCGGTTGGATTCGGCAAGCGCCGCAATCGCACGGGTCACCCCCACCCCATAGGAGCCCATGGTCACGGTGGCAAGTTTGCCGTTCTGGTCCAGGACCTTCAGTCCTAGCGCTTCAGCGTATTTGCGGCCGAGCTGGAAGATGTGGCCCATTTCGATGCCGCGGGCGGCCTTCAGCGGTCCGGAGCCGTCGGGCGCTTCGTCGCCGTCGCGAACCTCGACTGACTCGATGACCCCATCCCAGGCGAAATCGCGGGACGCGACCAGGCCGAACACATGTTTGCCGAAGACGTTGGCACCGGTGATCCAGGACGTGCCGGAGACCACCCGTGGGTCCACCAGATAGGGGATCCCGGTGAGCCCGTCCGCGCCGAGTACCGGAGCATCAAGGCTCAGGCCCGGCCCGATGTAACCCTTGACCAGGCCCGGGTGTTTCCGCAGGTCCTCATCGGAGGCCGGCTCCACCATCACTTCGCCACCGACCTCGAGGTGCGGCGCGAGATTCGCTTCGACGCGCTTCAGATCGACGGTGCGATCACCGGGCAGCCCGATAATAACCAGACGGCGTTCACCGGTGGGCAGGACTGCTGCCAATACGACGTTCTTGAGGGTGTCAGCAGCCGTCCAGGGGCCGGCGTCCCGCGCCAGGACCTCGTTCGCGTGGCTGACCAGCGTGTCGATGGTTGGGGTGTCGGGTGTGTCCCTGATTTCTGCCGGGGCCGCGTCGGAGAAATCGATGTCCTCGGGCACGACGGTGGTGACGGCCTCAACGTTCGCGGTGTAACCGCCTTCGGATGCGACGAACGTGTCCTCGCCGATTTCGGAGGGGTGCAGGAACTCTTCGCTTTTGGATCCACCCATCGCACCGGCAGTCGCGGCCACGGGGACCACTGTCAGCCCGAGCCGCTCGAAAATCCGCAGGTAAGCGCTGCGGTGCAGCTGGTAGCTGCGCTCCAGGCCGGCGTCGTCGATGTCGAAGGAGTAGGAGTCCTTCATGATGAATTCGCGTCCCCGCAGCAGGCCGGCGCGCGGCCGCGCCTCGTCCCGGTACTTGGACTGGATCTGGAACAGGCTCACCGGCAGGTCCTTGTACGAGTTGTACAGGTCCTTGACCAGCAGCGTGAACATCTCTTCATGGGTTGGGGCCAGGAGATAATCCGCGCCCTTGCGGTCCTGCAACCGGAAGATGCCGTCGCCGTACTCGGTCCAACGGTTGGTTGCCTCGTAGGGCTCTTTGGGGAGCAGCGCAGGGAAATGCACTTCCTGGGCGCCGATGGCTGCCATTTCCTCACGGATAATGGTCTCCACCTTGCCGAGCACCCTCAGGCCGAGCGGCAACCAGCTGTAGATTCCGGGGGCAGCCCTGCGGATGTAGCCCGCACGCACGAGGAGCCGGTGACTGGCTACCTCGGCGTCGGAGGGGTCCTCGCGCAAGGTGCGCAGGAAAAGGGTTGAGAGTCGAAGGACCACGCGTTTAAATCCGTTTCTTCAGCACTGGCTGCCAAGGCAGCTTAATCAGATACCAATCTATCCGTTTCGGGCAGCGCCCGGTGACACGCACCCTCGCCGCAGGCGATTACAGGGATCGCAGTGCGGTTATTGTCGCGTCGACGAGACTTTCGCCGCGGGCCAGATCCTGCGCAACGTCACCCGAACTGCCGATCGTCACGTTGATGGTGGTGGTTCCGATCAAGGCGGTCAGTGACACGGTCTCCTGAATTGTCCCGGGAACCTGCACCACGGTCCTGACCGCGAAGGTTTCATCGGCATTGGTGCTGGCCGTCAGCTCCGTCACCGCCACCGAGACCTCCTCTCCCCTGATCTCCATGTCGAACGCCGAACACTCGGCGAGCTGGGTCCGGTTGGCCTCGATTTGATCCTGGATTGATTCGTCCGATTTCTGGCTGGTCAGGCTGACCGAATCCGGTTGCAGGGAAGAGGCCCCGGCAAAGGTCATCACGCCGAGGGTGGCGCTCAGGGCCTGCCCGGCGAGGTTCGGATCGGCGAACACGTCGCATTCCTCCGGGGTCACGGTCAGGTCGCTTGTTCCATCGTCGGCCCCGTTGACGAGCTCCCGAATGGCCGAATCGTCAAGGATAACCCCGGCAAGGGATTCCTGCTCATCGACCGCTTCCAGTGCCATCTCTAGCTCGGTTGCCGTGTACTCGTTGTCCTGGCCGGGCGTCGGGGCGCTGCCCGGGTCGGCGCCGACCGGCGGGTCTGCGTCTTCAGTCGGCTCTGCTGGGGTTGGTGCGGCGGGCAGGGTGGCAGGGGCGGGCAGCTCATCTGTTCCCTCATCCGCGGTGCAGCCGGTGCCGACGATCAGGACGGCGCAGGATAGAACAGTCAGCCAACGCCGGCCTGCGGTGCTCACAGGAGGACCGTTGCGAAGGTCCCCACTTCGCGGAACCCAACCGTCTGATAGGCGGCCAGGGCCCGGCTGTTGAATGAGTTGACGTACAGGCTCACCACCGGGGCGCGTTGCTGTGCAGCGAGGACGACGGCGGCAAGGTAGCTGGCGCTGAGGCCCTGTCCGCGGTACGCCGGGTTCATCCAGACACCCTGAATCTGGACGGTGGTGCTTGAGACAGTACCCAGTTCGGCTTTGAAGATTACCTGGCCGTCGTCGTCGAAATCGGCGAGCGACGCCTGCCGTCTGACCAGTGACGCCACCCGACGCCGGTAGTGTTCTCCCCCGCCAGTGAAGGGCGAATATCCCACTTCTTCTTCGAACATGGCGGCACACGCCGGAACTATGACGTCCAGTTCGTCATCCCGGGTGAATCTGAGGCCCGCGGCGGGTTCCACCTTGGGTGTCCCAGTGATCGCCAGCAACGGCTGGGAGGGGCGTACATCAAATGGCTCGGGGCTGTACTCGCGCAGCGTGGACCAGATGGCCAGGACGGCTTCGGCTGGCCCGAAAATGGAGGAGAACTTCCGCCCTGACTTGCCCAGGTGGGTGCCTAACGCTGCGCCATCGGCCTCGGAAACCCCGATGGGTACCAGGTTGACGCCCGCCCAACACGCTGCAACCAGGTCGCCGTTCCTGAAAACGCCGATCACCTCGCCGCCGGCGTAGGACGGCGAGAGGCCGCGGGAGGCTTCCAGGTGCGAGGCGATGAACACGTTGGCGGTGGGATCACGGTCGACCAGGCGCCCGAGTGCTTCGTTGTGTTCCTTGTCGAGCGTCACGAACCCGTCGGGCACAACCGCATCAGGTGCCCCGACCCGTCCGGAAGTGTCGAGCTGCCCGGAGTGTGCCCTAACTGACGGTAACCATGGGGCCACCCTGGCCAGCAGTCTCGCCATCGGCTTCCCCCATCTCCTCAGCTATTCTCATTGCTTCTTCAATGAGTGTCTCAACAATCTGGTCTTCGGGAACAGTCTTGATGACTTGTCCCTTAACGAAGATCTGGCCTTTTCCGTTGCCGGAGGCGACGCCGAGATCGGCTTCACGCGCTTCGCCTGGGCCGTTCACGACGCAGCCCATCACTGCCACGCGCAGCGGGATTTCCATTCCCTCAAGGCCCGCCGTTACCTGCTCAGCGAGGGTGTACACGTCCACCTGGGCGCGGCCGCAGGAAGGGCAGGACACAATTTCCAGCTTGCGGGGGCGCAGGTTCAGCGACTGCAGAATCTGGTTTCCGACCTTGATTTCCTCGACTGGAGGGGCCGACAGGGACACACGGATGGTGTCGCCGATGCCCTTGGACAGGAGCGCTCCGAAGGCCGTGGCTGATTTGATGGTGCCCTGGAAGGCGGGGCCTGCCTCGGTGACGCCGAGGTGGAGGGGCCAGTCGCCGCGTTCGGCAAGCAGCTCGTAGGCGCGGACCATGATCACCGGGTCGTTGTGCTTGACGGAGATCTTGAAGTCGTGGAAGTCGTGTTCCTCGAAGAGGGACGCTTCCCAGACCGCGGATTCCACCAGCGCCTCGGGTGTTGCCTTGCCGTACTTTTCCATCAGACGAGGATCGAGCGAGCCGGCGTTGACGCCAATGCGGATCGAGGTGCCGGCGTCCTTGGCCGCGGCGGCAATCTCTTTGATCTGGTCGTCGAACTTGCGGATATTGCCGGGGTTGACCCGAACCGCCGCGCAGCCGGCGTCGATCGCTGCGAAGACGTACTTCGGCTGGAAGTGAATGTCGGCGATGACGGGGATCTGCGACTTCCTGGCGATAATCGGCAGTGCTGCGGCGTCGTCGGCCGATGGGCACGCAACACGCACGATGTCGCACCCGGTGGCGGTCAGTTCAGCGATCTGCTGCAGCGTCGCGTTGATGTCAGTGGTCGGGGTGGTGGTCATGGACTGGATGCTGATAGGCGAATCCGATCCCACCCCCACTGAACCCACTTTAATCTGCCGGGTTTTCCGGCGGGGGGCAAGGACGGGCGGTGGTGCGGCTGGCATTCCTAAACTGACCGAGGTCAAAGGATCCTCCATGTGTAGTTCATCGGTACAACGAATTTTGTGGGCTCAGGCATACTGCGAGAACTGGCCGATGCCGGGCTTCCACTCGGTGGCCTTGACTGCGGCGATGGCGCCCTCGAGCGCGAACGGATCCTGGCGGAGGAGGTCGTTGAGCGACTGCTCGTCGTCGGCGGTGAAGATCAGAAGGGCTCCTGCTCCGTCGGTGAAGGCGCCGGCGGAGAGCACCCGCCCGTCGCTCACCAGGCTATTGAGCCAGTCGCGGTGAGCCGGTCGGTGCTCGTCGCGTAGGTCGGAGCTATCAGGGCCGTATACATATTCCACTGCGAAAACACTCATAGAACCACCTTATACGTGATTACAACAGGTACGCCGCCGCGAAGGCGGCAACCCCGGCGGCCCATAACAGCGATGTCAGGGTCCCGATGATGAAACGCTCGGCAACTGCAGGGGTTTCTTTCAGCTCTGCGTACCTGCCGAGACCTTTGATGGCCACCACATACGCGATCGCCACCGGTTCGTTGGCGAGGATGGCCCCCGCAACACCAAGACGTTCGAGAATGCCGATGACGAGCCCGCCACGAAGAACACCCGGTCGAGGTGCCGGCAGGCCCCCCGGTGTCGCTGGTGCCGGTCTTGCTGGTGCCGGTGTTGCCGGCGCCGGTGTCACTGGGTCGTTTTCCGGCGGGTCGGGAATCACAATTCCCGGGGTCTTTTCAACCACGACAGGCGCTGCAGGCCCCTGCTGATCTACCGTTCCCTGGCGCTCAGCCGTTTCCTCGCCACCCGGCGCCTTCTCGTGTTCGTCGACTGAGCGAGCGAGCTTCAGCACGCCTACGGTTACCGGCCAGCCAACGCCGGCTGCCACCAGCAGGGTCAGTATCACCCACAGCACTTCCATGTCGGCCCTCGTCTTCCTGTCGTTACACCGGGACTCTACAGTCCGCGTCCGACATTCCACTTCCGGAGCCTCTTCGGGGCTATGCCTGACGTTCCACGTCCGGAGCTATTTCCGGAGAGCAGCATCAGCCCGGCGCAGGAGCACGGCGGCTGCGGGTCGGGCTGCCCATTCCTCCACCCATGCCGAGCGGGCCACGGCTTTACTGACGGCCTGGGACGTGATGCCGAGGTGCCGCGCTGCGACGGTTTGGGTCCCCCACTTGCCTGGTTCCAGGAGGTCCAGGATGCGCCACTCGGCTGCGGTCCGTTTCATGACGTGCAGCCCAATCAGCATCAGGACTCCTTCGGCTTCGGCAGTCCCGGAACCACCCTCCACCGCAACAGTGGCACGATCCCCTGCCTTCTTGGCCCGTTCGACCGCCGCGCGCGCAGCGACAAACGCGTCGCCCCTCCCCTCCCGCGCGGTGGCTGGTAGCGGCAGTTCGACGTCGCCTACCCCGATCCCCACATACCAGTTGCCGGCCCGCAGGCAGAGCAGCGTGGCGTCGACCACTGCCTCTGGAGAGTCGAGAACACCCTGTGCTTCATCGCCCACGGAGCGTTCGAAGGGTACGACGGATGGGACCTGGCGCAACAGGTCGAGCAGGCCGGGGACGCCGTCGTCGGCCTGTGAGCTCCCCTTCTGATCGATTGTCATCACAAACATGGTTCAACCTTATGCGGGTGTAAATCAAATAACAACCTATTTAGCGCTCAAATTGATTTACAACCACTTTGGGGCCGGCGTTGCCCGTCAGCCGAAGAGATTCACCGGTTTCACAATGTCCGCGTAGATCAGCAACGCGCCCATTCCCATTAGAAGAACTGCAACGACATAGGTGAGCGGCAGGAGCTTGGCCATGTCGAAGGGACCGGGATCCGGACGTTTGAACAACCGTGCGACGGTCCTGCGGACGCCTTCCCAGAGCGCCCCGGCGATGTGTCCGCCGTCGAGGGGCAGCAAAGGGATGAGGTTGAAGACAAACAACGCAATGTTGACACCGCCCACCAGCCCCACGAGGGTTGCCAGGCGGGATTCGACAGGAATCTCGTCCATCGCCGAAACCTCACCGGCAATCCGACCGACGCCCACCACGCTGATGGGGCCTTCCGGGTCGCGGGGTGCATCGGAGAACGCTGCCTGCCCCACCTCGACAACACGCTGCGGGAGATTAATCACCACACCGGTTACTGCGACGATGTTATCCCCCACCGCGGGAAGCACGTCGCTTGGCGGACCCGGAGCCAGTTCCTGCTGTGAGCCGACGCCGATGAACCCGACGGCTTCGAGGACTTGGGTGCCATCGGCGTTGAGTTTAGGCCGTCCGTCAATGTCGGGGACGGGCCGTTCGGTCAGCAGCGGGGTGATGGTGGTGCTGACGGTTTCGCCGTCGCGGAGGTAGCTGATGGCGGTCTCGTCGCCCGCCGTGTCGCGGATCCAGGCGGACAGTTGGGTCCAGTCCGTCACATCCTGACCGTCGTAGCTCACCACCCGGTCACCGGGTTGCAGGCCCGCGTCGAACGCGGGGGCGGCGGGGTCCTCGTCGGTGCAGGCAGTTTGACCGGTGGAGGCCTGCTGGCTGGCTGGCACCACGCACTCGTAGACCTCGGACACCGTGGTGGTGGCCTGTGGCGAGCCGAACCCCATGATGAGGATGGCAAACATGATCACGCCGATGATCAGGTTCATCACCGGCCCGCCGAGCATGATGATGATGCGTTTGTAGATCGGCAGCTTGTAGAAAACCCTGTCCTCATCGCCAGGACGGAGCTGTTCCGCGGCCGCCTGCCGTGCGTCAGTAGTGAGCTGCTGAAACATTCCCGTGCTGGAGGGGCGGACGGCAGTGCCGGTGCCGGTGCCGTCGCCGTCGTCGACCCTGGCGGGAGGGAACATGCCGACCATCGAGACGTACCCGCCCAGGGGAATGGCCTTGAGCCCATACTCGGTGTCTCCGCGGCGGCGGGAGAAGAGCGTTGGACCGAACCCGATCATGTACTGGGTGACCCGGACCTTGAAGAGCTTGGCGGGGACAAGGTGCCCCACTTCGTGGAGCGCGATGGACGCCGCAATACCTATTGCGACGAAAAGCACTCCCAGAACGAAGAGCAGAATGGACAACGTGGTTCCTTTGGCTTAGCTGTACTGATCCTGCACACCACAACGAATTCGGGCGAGTGTGCGTGCCCGTTTCTCGGCGTCGAGCACGCTGCCGAGAGTGAGCGGCCCGCCGTCGTCATGCTCGGCGGTGACGGCCTCTACCGTATCCACAATCTCAGTGAAACCTATTGCTCCGCTGTGAAAAGCCTCGACAGCTTCCTCGTTGGCTGCGTTGTAGACCGCCATTGCCGTTCCGCCCCGCTGCGCGGCCGCTTTGGCGAGCCTAACGGCGGGGAACGCTTCTTCGTCGAGGGGCTCGAAAGTCCAGGTCGCGGCCGTGGTCCAGTCGCAGGGGGTTGCCGCTCCCGGGACGCGGTGTGGCCAGCCGATGCCGAGGGCGATGGGCAGGCGCATATCCGGGGGCGAGGCCTGGGCGATCGTTGACCCGTCGCTGAACTGCACCATTGAGTGAATGATCGATTGGGGATGAACGACGACGTCGATCCGCTCCAGCGGGATGCCGAAGAGCAGATGCGCCTCGATAACCTCAAGCGCCTTGTTGACCATGGTGGCGGAGTTGGTGGTGACCATTTTGCCCATGTCCCAGGTGGGATGCGCCAGGGCCTGCTGCGGGGTGACATTTTCGAGGTCTTTTCTCGCTTTGCCGCGGAAAGGGCCGCCGGAAGCGGTCAGGATCAGCCGGTCCACTTCGCCTGCTGCGCCGGAGCGGAGGCACTGGGCGATGGCCGAGTGTTCGGAATCCACTGGGACGATCTGGCCGTCGGCTGCGGCATCCTGGACCAGCTGACCGCCGACAATGAGGGATTCCTTGTTGGCAAGGGCGAGTAGGTGTCCGGCCTTTAGCGCCGCCAACGTAGGGGCAAGTCCGATGGATCCGGTGATGCCGTTGAGGACGACGTCGGCGTCGGGCCAGGCGGCGAGGTGGGTGGTGGCATCGGGGCCAGTGAACAGGACCGGGGAATAGTTCTTGGCGGACGACGTTTTGGCGGCTGCTGTGCGGATGGCGTCGCTGAGTTCAGCTTCGGTGCTGGTGGCTGAGGCGACTGCCTGGGCGTTGGTAGCGACGGCTTGCTCGGCCAGAAGCGGCAGATTTCCACCACCGGCTGCGAGGGCTGTGACGATGAACCGTTCGGGCGCCTGGCGGATGACGTCGATGGCCTGCGTTCCGATCGAGCCGGTGGATCCGAGGATGACAATCCGGCGGCGTCCTGTGTCAGGGGCAGTGAATTCCATGGTTTAAGTATCGCGCACGCGGATGTGCCGTGCCGGCGGAGTCTCTCAGCCGCAGAAACGGCCCGCAGGCTCAGGACCGCCCGTTGGAAGGGCAGTTTCTGAGCCTACGGGCCGTTTCTTTGGCTACGGGCGTCTACTTGGCCGGTTGGCCTAGCGGTTGATGGACGCCAGCGCGTCCGCGATGGTTTCTTCGCCGGAGATTACCTCGAGTACTTGCCGGTCCCCCAGCTTCGTCTCAAGCAGAGCCGCGATGACGGTTGCCACATCCTTGCGCGGCACCGATCCCTGCCCGGTCTTTGACGAGAGGCGCACCCGACCAGTTGCTGCGTCGTCGGTGAGTCCGCCGGGCCGGACGATGGTCCAGCTAAAGGACGAGCGTGCCGCCAGATCCTCTTCTGCGGCTAGTTTCGCCTGAAGGTAGGCGTAGAAGATGTCGTCAAGGCCGTCGGGGCGTTGACCGTCTCGAACGGAGTCGGCTCCCATCGATGACACCTGAACGAATCGTTTGACCCCTGCGACTTCAGCTGCATCGGCCAGCAGCACCGATGCTCCGCGGTCGACTGAGTCCTTGCGCTCGGCGCTGCTCCCTGGACCAGCTCCGGCTGCGAAGACAACTGCGTCTGCTCCCGATAGCACTTTGGCGAGCTCGTCTGCTGTGCTCGACTCGAGGTCGACCACTGCTGGCGTGCCGCCGTCGTTCTCAATGTCCTTGTTGTGGTCCGGATTGCGCACCAATCCGACAACCTCGTGACCCTGTTGAACAAGTTGGCGGGTGAGTTCGCGGGCAATTTTTCCGTGGGCTCCTGCTATCACTGTTCTCATACTGGGGTAACGGCGAATGGGGCCCGCCTAATTCCCGGGAGCCTGAATGTCGCCGGACCTCGCCAGGGTCTGCTCGGCGTGACGGAGAATCGGACCATCAATCATCCGACCCCGAAATTGGAAGACACCGCCGCTGCTGGCTGCCTCGGCCAGGATGGACCGGGCATAGTCGACTTCCTCGGAAGACGGCAGATAAGCCTCGCTGATGATTGGCGCCTGGCTTGGATGGATACACGCCTTCGAGCCGAACCCTGAAGCGACAGCATCCCGCGACTCTGCGGTCAACCCGTCAAGATCGCCGATGTTGATATAGACCGCATCCATTGCCGCCTTGCCTGCAGCTGCAGCCGACAGCAGCACATGGGACCGGGCATGCAACGCAACCTGACGATACGACCCGTCCTCGTTACGGCTCGAGGACCCGCCCAACGATGCCACCAGGTCCTCGGCACCCCACATCAACGCCACCACATTGGGTTCGGCTGCAATCGCCTGAGCGTTGAGCACACCGGTAGCCGTCTCACACAGAGCGATCACCGAAAAAGCACTCAACCCCCACAGATCGGCCGCAGATTCGGTTTTCGCCAACATCACCGTGCGGTACGCCGTGTGCTTTAGCATCTCGATGTCCAAAGCAAAGTCGGTTGTCGAGGCCGGGTTGACCCGGACGATGGTACGTTTCGGGTCCAGCTGGCTCGCGGCCACCGCTTCTCGTGCCGCCGGCTTATCCCCGGGAGCCACTGCATCCTCAAGATCGAGGATCACCGCACTTGCCCGGTCGGCCGCTTTGCCAAATCGCTCCGGACGGTCCGCCGGACAGAACAAAAGGGCTGGTCCCATGGTGAAACTGGTCATGAATCCGAGTGTCCTTCCCTGGTCCACATCAGCACACTCCGGGTCAGCGTCGCGACGACGGTACCCTCCTGATTGCGGCCGGTATGTTCCATCGTGACGATGCCCTGACCGGGCCTGGACGACGACAGCCGCTTCTCGATCACCACAGTCTCCGTGTACAGGGTGTCGCCATGAAACAACGGGTGAGGGAAACGCACATTGGTCATACCCAGCTGCGCGACGATGGTCCCCTGAGTCAGCTGCGGAACCGACTGCCCGACAACAGTTGCCAGGGTCAGCATTGAATTCATCAGACGCTGGCCAAAAGGCTGGGATTCACTCCACGCTGCATCGAGGTGGAGGGCCTGGGTGTTCATTGTCATGGTCGTGAACAGCACGTTGTCAGTCTCGGTCAGGGTCCGCCCCGGCTTGTGCGAATAGATCACTTCGGTGTCGAGCTCATCGAAGTACAGCCCGCGCTGTTCAATGACGGTCCGCTGTGGGTCCGCCGGCTGCTCAGCCATTCAGGTCGACCTCCAGTGGAGCGCCAGTGGCGGCGATGACCTCATCGACGCTCACTCCGGGCGCCGTTTCACGCAGCACCAGGGTGCCACCGTTGCGGTTGGGGTCGACGTCGATCACCGCGAGATCGGTGATGATCCGGTTGACGCACCCCTTTCCGGTCAACGGAAGTGAGCAGGAGCTGACAATCTTGGGCTTGCCGCTGCGGTCGACGTGTTCCATCATCACGATGACCCGCTTCGCGCCAAAGACCAGGTCCATGGCTCCGCCCATGCCCTTGACCATCTTTCCGGGAATCATCCAGTTCGCGAGGTCACCATTCGCCGCAACCTCCATGGCGCCGAGCACAGCCACGTCGACGTGCCCACCCCTGATCATGCCGAAGGACGCAGCCGAATCGAAGAAGGCAGCCCCGGCGTTCACGGTCACGGTTTCCTTGCCGGCGTTGATCAGATCCGGGTCAAGTTGCGCTTCGGTGGGATAGGGCCCGACGCCGAGAATACCGTTCTCGGAGTGGAGCACCACCTCGACGCCCACGGGGATGTAGTTGGGAATCAGGGTAGGCATGCCGATACCCAGATTGACGTACTGCCCGTTCTCAAGTTCCTGGGCAACGCGCGCTGCTAGTTCGTTACGTGTCAGTGCCATGTCTCAGACCGCCTTCGCCGGGTTGGAACTATCGGATGCTTCGGAGAACAGCGCCTGCTCGGAAGACTGTGCCGGGCCGGAAGGCTCTGACTGCTCGGCCGCAAGCGACACCGTGCGCTTTTCGACTCGCTTCTCCGGATCAGCAGCAAGCACCACCCGCTGGACAAAGATTCCAGGGATGTGTACCTGCGCCGGATCAAGTTCGCCGGGTTCAACCAACTCCTCGACCTCCGCGATGGTGATCTTCCCGGCCTGGGCGCAGAGCGGATTGAAGTTCATTGCTGTGGCATGGAAGACAAGGTTGCCGTGCCGGTCACCCTTCCAGGCATGAACCAGAGCGAAATCGGGGTTGACCGACTCCTCAAGCACATAGTCCTGCCCGCCGAAGGTGCGCACCTCTTTTGGCGCTGAGGCGACGGTGACGTTACCGGCGTCGTCGTACTTCTGCGGCAAGCCACCTTCGCTCACCTGCGTGCCAACGCCAGCAGGAGTGTAGAAGGCGGGAATCCCGGCGCCGCCGGCGCGCAGCCGCTCGGCCAGCGTGCCCTGCGGAGTCAACTCGACCTCGAGTTCACCCGAAAGGTACTGGCGGGCGAACTCCTTGTTCTCCCCCACATAGGAGCTGATGGTGCGACGGATCCGTCCGTCAAACAGCAGGACGCCGAGGCCCCAGTCGTCCACCCCGCAGTTGTTGCTGATCGTTTCGAGATCGGTGGTGCCTTGCTGGTGCAGCGCGTCGATCAGGGCCACCGGAATCCCGCAGAGCCCAAACCCGCCCACGGCCAGTGATGCACCATCGGGGATATCGGCCACTGCCTCGGCGGCGGTCGCAACAACTTTGTCGATCACTGTAACTCCTTAGGTACTGGCGTGGGGCGTGCTGCTATAGACCGAGTTCCCGAGCGATCAGCATCAGCTGAACCTCGGTCGTGCCTTCACCCACCTCGAGAATCTTCGAGTCGCGGTAGTGACGTGACACGGTGAACTCGTTGATAAACCCGTATCCACCGAAAATCTGGGTAGCATCGCGGGCGTTGTCCATGGCAGCCTCACCAGCCACCAGCTTAGCGATGGAAGCCTCGGTCTTGAACGGCTTGCCGGCGAGCATGCGCGAGGCGGCGTCGTAATAGGCCAACCGCGCGGTGTGCGCACGCGCCTGCATCCGCGCAATCTTGAACTGGATCGACTGGAAAGATCCGATATTGGTGCCGAAGGCCTGACGCTCCTTGGCGTACTTGATTGACTCTTCGACACAGCCCTGGGCGGCACCGGTGGCGAGCGCCGCAATCGCGATACGTCCCTCATCGAGGATCTGCAGGAAATTCGCATAGCCGCGGCCGCGGGTACCCAGCAGATTCGCTTCGGGAACGTGGACATCGGTGAGGGTGAGCGGGTGGGTGTCCGAGGCGTTCCAGCCCACCTTGTTGTAGGCCTTCTCGGCCTTGAAGCCTGGCGTATTGGTCGGCACCAGGATGGTCGAGATTTCCTTCTTGACGGAGCCATCATCGCGCGTGGTGGTGTCGGTGACCGCGGTGACGGTGACCAGCTGGGTGATATCGGTACCGGAGTTGGTGATGAACTCCTTGGTGCCGTTGATGACCCACTCGCCGTTCTCGAGCTTCGCCGTCGTCTTGGTCCCTGACGCATCCGAACCGGCCTCCGACTCGGTCAGGCCAAAGCCGCCGAGCACCTTTCCGCTGGCCAGCAGCGGCAGCCATTGACGCTTCTGCTCCTCGCTGCCAAACCGGTAGACCGGCATCGCACCGAGTGACACGCCGGCCTCGAGGGTGATGGCCACTGACTGGTCGACCCGGGCGAGCTGCTCCAAGGCGAGGCAGAGGGCGAAGTAGTCCCCACCCATGCCGCCGTATTCCTCGGGGAAGGGCAACCCGAACAGGCCCATCTCGGCCATCTGGTCGACGACGGCGTACGGGAAGCTGTGCTCCTCGTCATGCTTGGCCGATACTGGCGCAACAACCTCGTCGGCGAAATCGCGGACGGTGTCTACCAGATCCTGGTATTCCTCGCTGAGTTCAAAGTTCATGACTTGCGTTCTTCTTTCATTCGGGTGTTCCTGCAGCGTCGGGCTGAATTTCTGTCGCGTGGATGCGTGCAACGATCTGGTTGGCTTTGACCAGGTCGCCGGGTTGGAGGTGGATCGATACGGTTCCGGCGACCGAGGCGGTCAGCTGGTGTTCCATCTTCATGGCCTCGACGCTGAGCAACGTCTGGCCGGCCTCGACCGTCTCACCGTCGGCAACAGATACCGAGGTGACCGTTCCCGGCATGGTTGAGCGAATTTCGGGGTCAGTCGTCCCCTCAGCGCGAGCAAGCTGCGAAAGCTGGGTTTCGAGCCGCTCGGTCCGGTTCAGGATCCGTACCGACGTCGACCATCCGGCGTCGGAATACCAGAGGGTGCTGCCGTGGTGGTCGGTTGACGCTGAACGTTCGATTACCGCCCGACGCCGGATGCCATCCACCGTTGCAGCGCCCCGTGCCCGGTCATAGCTGACGGACCGTACTGGACCGTCGCCACCGTCGCCGAGACGGACGTCATACCCCGCACTGGTGGGCTGCACGAGCACCTCCCGCACATCGCCGGGCGCGACGGCGAGATGCAGCGTTCGAGGTCGCGGCGTCCCCATCCGCCACCCGTCCCGGCGGGCCCAGGGCGAGCCGACTGGGTGGAAACTCGCCGGTTCGGACGTCGAGCTGCCAGCTTCGACTGCTGCGAGGACTGCGATTTCCTCATCGGAAATGTGGCGGAACTCCAGCCCGGGCAGCTTGCGTTCGATCATGGTGGTGTCGAGCCGGCCGGCGCGGACGTCGTCGTCGTTGATCAGAAGCCTGAGGTACTCAATGTTGGTCTTGACCCCCACCACCACGGTGTCGGCGAGCGCCCGATCGAGACGGTTCAGGGCTTCAGTGCGGTTGCGCCCCCAGGCGATGATCTTGGACAGCATCGGGTCGTAGCTGGCCGAAATTTCCAGTCCGCCGAGCAGCGAACTGTCAACGCGGATCCCTTCGCCGCCCGGTTCGGCGAGCTGGCTCACGACGCCGGTCGACGGCAGGAACTCGGCTTCGGGGTCCTCGGCGTAGACCCGTGCTTCGACCGCGTGGCCGGTGAGTACGACGTCGTCCTGGGACAGGGTGAGTTTCTCACCGGCAGCGATCCGCACCTGCCACTGCACCAGGTCGACGCCGGTAACCATCTCGGTGACAGGGTGTTCCACCTGGAGACGCGTATTCATTTCCATAAAGAAGAACTCATCGGGCGCATCGGCCGATACGAGGAACTCGACGGTTCCCGCTCCGCTGTAGTCAACGCTGCGGGCCGCGTTGCATGCAGCTTCGCCGATCCGGGCCCGGGTCGCCTGGTCAAGCAGCGGCGATGGAGCCTCTTCGATGACCTTCTGGTGCCGGCGCTGCAGCGAACACTCCCGCTCGCCCAGATGAATCACGTTCCCGTGGTTGTCGGCGAGGATCTGGACTTCGATGTGTCGCGGCGTGAGGATCAGGCGTTCCAGGAACAGGGTGTCGTCGCCGAAAGCCGAGGCGGCAACGCGGCGCGCGGTCGGCAGGGTCCCGGCGAGGTCCTCCTCCCGTTCAACGACATGCATTCCCTTCCCGCCGCCGCCGGCCGAGGGTTTGATCAACAGCGGGTATCCGACGTCGGCTGCAGCGTTCAGCAGTTGCTGATCGGTCAGGCCGGGCCGGGCGATGCCGGGCACCACCGGCACACCATAATCCATCACATGATTCTTGGACCTGATCTTGTCGCCCATGATATTCAGCGCATGCACCGACGGACCAATGAAGGCGATGCCTGCGTCGCTCAGGGCCTGGGCGAAGGCCTGGTTTTCGCTGAGGAACCCGTAGCCCGGGTGCACCGCCTGCGCGCCGGTGCGTCGGCAGGCGTCGAGGATCGCGTCGATGGACAGGTAGCTCAGCGCTGGCGACGCGGGCCCGATCCGCACCGCCACATCAGCTTCACGCACGTGGAGGGCACCGGCGTCGGCGTCGCTATAGACCGCGACAGAGCGAATGCCCAGCGCCCGGAGGGAGCGGATCACCCGGCACGCAATTTCCCCGCGGTTGGCGACCAGCACGGTATCGAACAGGGCAGCGTCAGTGGTTGGTTCGATGGGTAACATCTCGCTCACATCCGGAAAAGGCCGAAGGAGGTGTCCCGGACCGGCGCGTTGGCACAAATGTCCAAGGCGAGGCCGAGCACCGTGCGGGTATCCGCGGGGTCAATAATGCCGTCATCCCAGAGTCGGGCCGTCGAGTAGTAGGGGCTTCCCTGCTCCTCGTACTGGTCGCGGATCGGGGCTTTGAACGCCTCTTCGTCCTCGGCGCTCCACTCGTCGCCGCGGCCCTCAAGCTGATCCCGCTTCACTGTGCCCAGCACCGCCGAGGCCTGGTTCCCGCCCATCACCGAAATCCGGCTGGAAGGCCACATCCACAGGAATCGCGGCGAATAGGCCCTCCCGCACATCGAGTAGTTTCCAGCACCGAAGGACCCGCCGACAACGACCGTCAGTTTGGGGACCCGGCAGGTGGCGACCGCCGTCACCATCTTGGCGCCATTCTTGGCAATGCCCCCGGCCTCGTAATCGCGGCCAACCATGAACCCTGACAGGTTCTGCAGAAAGATCAGCGGGATTCCCCGCTGGTCGCAGAGCTCGATAAAGTGGGCGCCCTTGAGTGCCGACTCGCTGAACAGGACGCCGTTGTTGGCGACGATGCCCACCTGATGGCCGTGCAAGGTCGCGAAACCGGTGACCAGGGTGGCGCCGTATTCTTTCTTGAATTCGTGGAACCGGCTGCCGTCGACGAGCCGGGCAATAACCTCGCGGGCATCATAGGAGGCGTTGACGTCGGTGGGAACCGCTCCGTAGACCTCGTCGGGGTCGACAGCTGGTTCGGTGGAGGCCGTAATCTCCCAGGCCTGCGGGTTCCGCGGCAGGGTCGAGATGATGTCACGCACGATCTCCAGCGCGTGGGTATCGTTCTCCGCCAGGTGATCGGTGACCCCCGAAATTTTCGAATGAACGTCTCCCCCACCCAGCTCCTCGGCGGTGACGATCTCGCCGATTGCCGCTTTCACCAGGGGCGGGCCGCCGAGGAAGATGGTGCCCTGGTTACGGACGATGACCGTCTCATCGCTCATGGCCGGAACATACGCTCCACCGGCGGTACAGGACCCCATGACCGCAGCAATCTGCGGGATCTTCCGGGAAGACATGGTGGCCTGGTTGAAGAAAATCCGGCCGAAGTGCTCCTTGTCCGGAAACACCTCGTCCTGTTTGGGTAGGAACGCTCCGCCGGAGTCCACCAGGTAGACACAGGGCAGGTTGTTTTCCAGCGCAATTTCCTGGGCTCGCAAATGCTTCTTCACCGTCAGGGGGTAGTAGGTACCGCCCTTGACGGTTGCGTCGTTGGAAATCACCAGCACGTGGCGCCCGTGGATCAGGCCGACGCCGGCGATCACCCCGGCCCCGGGGCACTCGTCGTCGTACAGTCCATTGGCAGCCAGCGGTGCGACTTCCAGGAAGGGGCTGCCGTCGTCGAGCAGTTGGTCAATGCGCTCCCGCGGCAGGAGCTTGCCGCGGGCGACATGACGTTCCCGTGACCGCTGCGGTCCGCCGAGGGAAGCCTCTGCGAGGCGTTCGCGCAATTCGGTGACCAGTTGGCGCTGTGCAGTATCGTTCTCGCGAAAGCCGGGGCTGGTGGGATCTACCTGGGATGTCAGCGTCTGCATGGGGTCTTTCCCTGACTGGTTGCTCGTCGGCGAGCGGACCGTCTGTTTGGAAGCATTTTCAGTTAGTATGTACTAACTGAGATTAGGTTAGTAGCTAATAACCGACTTGTCCACCAAAATGGGATGACCGGTCCACTAGGCCGCACGAGATGGGGGCATCAATGGAAGCTTCTGCTCCGAGCCGGATCACCGGCCGCAGCATGGCGAAGGCTTCCCGCCGCGCCGCGCTGCTGGATGCCGCGGCCCAGTTGTTTGCCGATCGCGGCTACAACGGCGTTTCCATCGAGGACCTCGGCGCCGCCGCCGGCGTCAGCGGTCCGGCGGTGTACCGTCACTTCAGCAATAAACCGGCAGTGCTTGGTGCCCTCCTGGCTGGGGTCAGCGAAGACCTGCTCCATGGCAGCAACGCGGTGGTCGCCAATGCTCCGGACCCGGCGTCGGCGCTCCGCGGGCTGATCGAGTTCCAGGTGGACTTCGCATTGCGTAATGCCAATGTGATCAGGGTGCAGGACCGGGACCTCAACAGCCTGACCCCCGAAGATGAGCACACCGTGCGGTTCCTGCAGCGTCAATATGTGGAAGTGTGGGTGGATGTCATGGCCAAACTCCTGCCCGACGACGACCCCGCCCAACTTCGACGGAAGGCTCACGCGGCCTTCGGACTGATCAATTCGACTCCGCACACAACTCCCCGCCGGAAAAGCAGCAGCGACATTGCCGACCTGCGGCTCCTGCTGGAGAAAATGGCATGGTCGGCGCTTAATGCATAGCTCATTGCCTAGTAACCTGTTCCTACCCGCCATCTAACCGAAAGTTCGATGTGACTTCACTACGCGCCGTTGAACCCTCCGACCTGGACGAGTTTTTCACCCATCAACTCGATCCCAGTGCCAACCACATGGCCGCATTCACGGCCAAGAACCCAGCGGACCGCGGGGTGTTCAACCATCACTGGCAGAACATCCTGAACGATCCCCAGATCACCGTGCGCACCATCCTTCACGACGGCGCAGTGGTGGGCAGCATCCTCGCCTACCGCAATGACGAGACCCCCGAGATCAGCTACTGGATTGACAAGGCCAGCTGGGGCCAGGGCATCACCACGGACGCCGTCGGGCTATTCCTTGAGGAGTTCACCGATCGGCCGATCCGTGCCCGCGCCGTCGTCGACAACGTCAACTCCATCCGGATCCTCGAGCGCTACGGTTTCGAGCACATTGGTGAGGTTCAGGGATTCGCCAACGCCCGCGGCGCGGTCGTCAAGGAACTGGTCCTCGAGCTCCGCTAGCTCCACGTCCCGGCTTCCGTGGCGCGTGATTGCGACGCCGGCGCCCGACTACCGAGGTCGGTGCAGGCCAGCGTCGGTGCAGGCCAACGCCGAAGCCCGCCAACGCCGAAGCCCGCCGGGGCGCCGCCCTCGCTAGATCATGGTGAGGACCATGCCAGGATCGGACAGGATGGTTCCGATATCGGCAAGGAACCGCGATCCCTGCTCGCCGTCCACCAGCCGATGGTCGAAGGACAGGCTCAGCGTCATTACTGAGCGCAAGGCAATCTCGCCCTGGTACTCCCACGGGGTGCGACGGACTGCACCCATCGCCAGGATGGCTGCCTCCCCCGGATTGAGGATCGGCGTCCCCGCATCGATCCCAAACACCCCCACGTTGGTGATGGAGATGGTGCCGCCGGAGAGGTCTGCCGGGGTTGTTTTGCCGGCTCGCGCGGTCTCCGCCAGACCGGTCAACGCCTGGGCGAGCTCTTTCAGGCCGAGCCGATCGGCGTCTTTGATGTTCGGCACCATGAGACCCCGCGGTGTTGCCGCTGCAATGCCAAGATTCACAAAATGGTGCTGCACAATCTCAGAACTGGCGTCGTCCCACCGGGTGTTGACCGTCGGGTTTCGGGCCACCGCGATACAGAGCGCCTTGGCCACCACTGTGAGCGGTGTAATCTTCACATCGGTAAACGCCCGACTGGCTTTCAAGCGCGCGACAAGTTCCACGGTCGGAGTTACATCGATGGTCAGAAACTCAGTGACGTGCGGCGCGGTGAACGCGCTGGCCACCATCGCCGCCGCGGTGTGCTTGCGGACTCCCTTGATCGGCGTCCGGGTTTCACGCTGGTCGGCGGACCGTTCGTGGGCCGCTGAAACCGGCACGGCAGCGGCTGTCGCCGGAGCACCGGCGGAGGCCGAGGACGCTTCCGCATGGCTTCCGGCGGCTGCAAGCACATCGTCGCGGATGATCAGTCCGCCGGGGCCGGTCCCGGCCACTGATTCCAGCTCGACCCCGAGGTCGCGCGCGAGTTTCCGCACCGGCGGAGTGGACCGGGGCCGTTCGGACGCCGATAGATTCACTGCCGGAGCCGGTGCTGTCTCACTGACCGCGGGCGACTGCGCCCGGTCCGGAGCTGGAGCCGGAGCCGGTGCCGCAGGACTGACAGCGGATCCGACGCGGGCACGCCGGGCTGGCCTGCCCCCCTTCTCTACTGCTGCGCCGTAACCGACCAGGTTGGGTTCGCGTTTGGCGGGCGCGACGTCGTCGGCGGGGCTCGTAACAGCGACGGCCCCCTCGGAATCCGCCGCAGCAGGTCCCCCGACGCCGCCCTCCGCACCCGCAGCGGCTGGAACGTCGAAGGAAATGATCGGGGCGCCGACCTCCACCACCGTGCCGGGCTGCTCGTGCAGCCGCGCAACAACTCCCGCGTAGGGGGACGGCAACTCGACCACTGCCTTGGCGGTCTCCACATCGGCAATGATCTGGTTGAGTTCGACGACGTCGCCCTCGGCTACGTGCCAACTGACAATTTCCGACTCGGTCAGACCTTCGCCAAGGTCCGGGAGCCTGAATTCCTTAATCACGGTTGCCACTACCTTTCGATCCCGCTCAGCGAATTGGTTCGTCCCATGACGCGGTCAACGCCGTCAAGAATCCGGTCCAGATCGGGCAGGTGATGGAATTCAAGTTTGGAATACGGGTAGGGGATGTCGAAGCCGGTAACCCGGACCGGTGCATGCTCGAGATAGTTGAAGCAGCGTTCAGTGATGCTGGCAGCGATTTCCGCACCCAGCCCACCCGACTGTGCTGCCTCGTGGGTGATGACCAGCCGCCCGGTTTTACGCACCGAGGCTTCGATGGTGGCGAAGTCGATGGGAGCCAGCGACCGCAAGTCAATGACCTCGACGGAAATACCTTCATCCGACGCCGCGATTGCAGCGTCACGGGCGGTGGGAACCAGCGGACCGTAGGTCACCAGAGTGACCTCGTCACCCTCGGCGACCACATGGGCGTCTTCCATCGATGATGCTGCGAGCTCAATCGACTCATCCACCTCGCCCTTGACGTGGTAGCGCCGTTTCGGCTCGAAGTACAGTACCGGGTCGTCGCAGGCGATGGCCTGCTGGATCATCGTGTAGGCGTCCTGCGGGTTGGAAACGCTGACCACTCGCAACCCCGAGGTGTGGGTGAAATAGGCTTCGGGCGACTCCGAGTGGTGCTCGGGCGAACCAATGCCGCCGCCGAAAGGCACCCTGATGGTAATCGGCATTTTGACTGCACCCTGGGTCCGGTAATGCAGTTTGGCCACCTGGCAGACGATCTGGTCAAAAGCGGGGTAGATGAATCCGTCGAACTGGATCTCCACCACCGGCCGGTACCCGCGGTATGCCATGCCGACGGCGGTCCCCATGATGGCCGACTCCGCCAACGGAGTGTCCAGAACACGGTGCTCCCCGAAATCCTTCTGCAGGCCCTCGGTAATCCGGAAAACACCGCCGAGCTTGCCGATATCCTCACCCATGAGGATCACCTTCGGGTCGTTTTCCATGGCACGACGCATGCCGGCGTTGATGGCGCGGCCAAATGTCATGGTGGACATCAGAGGCTTCCTTCCGTGGCTGTTCCACTGCTCTTCTGCGACTCGGATTCAACAGGCTCAGAGTCGAAGGAGGCGAGGTAGCGGCCGTAGTTCTCCTGCTGACGGTCCAGCCAGGAGTTGGGGGTGCTGTAAACGTGCTTGAAGACGTCCATGGGCGCGGGCTCCGGCATTTCAATGCACCCGGCGCGGAGCCTGGCTGCGACGTCGTTGGCCTTCGTGTTCACCGCGGCAAGGAAATCTGGTGTCAGCAGTCCGAGCGAATCGAGGAGCACTGACAGTCGGGCGATCGGATCCTTAGCCGCCCAGTCCTCGAGTTCATTCGCGTCGCGGTACTTGGTGGGGTCGTCAGCTGTGGTGTGGGGCCCCATCCGGTAGGTGACCGCTTCGATGAAGCTCGGCCCACCGCCGGTCCGTGCCCGGTCGAGCGCTTCCCGCGTCACGGCCAGGCAGGCCAGAACGTCGTTGCCGTCCACCCGGACGGACGGGATCCCGAAGCCTGGCGCACGGTTGGCAATCGGGACATGGGCCTGCAGGCCCACCGGCTCCGAGATGGCCCAGTGGTTGTTTTGGCAGAAGAAGATGACCGGCGCCTGGTAGCTGGCGGCGAAGACCATCGCCTCGTTGACGTCACCCTGGCTGGTGGCACCGTCGCCGAAGTAGGTGACGGCCACGGAATCAGCGCCGTCGTTCTGGATGCCCATCGCATAACCCGTGGCATGAAGGGTTTGCGCACCGATAATGACCTGCGGGGTGGCCATGTTGATGGAGAACGGGTCCCAGCCGGAGGAGGCGTTGCCCCGCCACACCCGGAGGATATCGGTGAAATCGACGCCGCGGCAGTAGGCCACAGCGTTCTCGCGGTAGCTGGAGAAGACAAAGTCGTCCTCCCGGAGTGCCCGGCCTGAGCCGATTTGGGCCGCTTCCTGTCCCAGCAGGGGCGGCCAAAGCGCGAGTTCGCCCTGCCGCTGGAGCGCGGTCGCCTCGGCGTCGATCCGGCGGACCACCACCATGTCTTCATAGAGTGCCTGCAGCGCCGGGCCGTCGACGTCGGCAACCCACCTGTCGTAGTCCCCACTGGACTGCCGAACACCCGAGGGGGTCAGCAGCTGGATCAGTGAGTTTTCTCCAGCGGAAGCGGTGTCATTCAGGGGCACAATTACACAACCTTCATTGAGTGCACCGACCCGCCAACGGATCACCCTGATCCGGTCGCGTCGTCGGACCTTGACCCTCGGGCGTCTTTACCCAAAGATATTGTGACCCTACTCACAGAGGCCAAGGAGCACAACCGATCCCCGTTTGGCTGCGCATCCTGCCCAATTTATGCAGCCTGCACCGTGTTAGCATTGCGCATTATGCAACCCCTGGATTCCACCGACACTCGTCTCCTGATGGCCCTGGCGAAGGACCCCCGACGCACCGTCGTCGCGTTGGCCCAGAAACTGGGCCTGTCCCGCAATACGGTGCAGGCCAGGATGGCCCAGCTGGAGAAGAAGTCGGTGTTCCTGTCTTTTGAGCGGCGGATCAATCCGGTTGCCCTTGGCTACCCTCTGATGGCCTTCATTCATGTGCATGTGCAACAGCAGAAACTCGCGGCCATCACCGAGCAGCTCGCGGGTATTCCCGAGGTGCTCGAAGCGTACGGTCTGACCGGACAGGCGGACATTTTGGTCCGCGTGGTCTGCGCGGATGCCGAGGACCTCTTCAGAATCAACGGGAAAATCCTCGGTTGCGACGGAGTGGAACGCTGTGACACCTCCCTGGCCATGGGGGAACTGGTCCCTTTCCGGGTTGAGCCCCTCCTGGAACGTGGACCACGGCAGCCGGGTGCGTAGGAAGGGGCACACGTAACATCGGAATCCCGCCCCGTGCGCGGCACGCCCCCTTGCGGAAAGACCCTGCTCACGGCAACAGGCCGGCCCGGATTCGGGCCGGCCTGTTGCCGTTGAAAATAGGTGTCGAAGCGGGCGGCTAGTGTTCCGTTGCCTTTTCCGCACCAACTCCGGTCAGGGACCGGACTTCCATTTCCGCCTGCTTCTGCGGATCTTCGGTGGTCTTGGCAAGGACGCTTCCGAGCCAGCCGAGGAAGAACGCCAGCGGGATGGAGACGATGCCCGGGTTGTTCAGTGGGAACAGGACAAAGTCGGCGCCCTGGATCATCGAGGTTTCCCGGCCCGAAACGACAGGCGAGAAAGCGATGAGCAGCATTGCGGAACCGAGTCCGCCGTACATGCTCCAGATCGCACCCTGGGTGTTGAAGCGCTTCCAGAAGAGCGAGTAGAGGATGGTCGGCAGGTTGGCGCTTGCCGCAACCGCGAAGGCCAGCGCCACCAGGAAGGCAATGTTCTGCCCCTGCGCGCCGATGCCGCCGAGGATGGAAAGGATGCCGATGACGACGACGGTGCGGCGTGCAACCTTCACCTCGCCGTCGGGGTCGAGGTTGCCCTTGCGGATCACGTTTGCGTAGATGTCGTGGGCAAACGATGCTGCCGCGGTGATCGTCAGGCCGGCAACCACCGCGAGGATGGTGGCAAACGCGACTGCCGAAATGACCCCGAGCAGGATTGGCCCGCCCAGCTCAAACGCCAGCAGCGGTGCTGCCGAGTTGACGCCACCCGGGGCCGCGGTGATGCGATCGGCACCGATGAGGGCACCAGCGCCATAACCGAGGACCAGGGTGAACAGGTAGAACCCACCGATAAGCCAGATGGCCCAGACCACTGAGCGGCGGGCTTCCTTGGCAGTCGGAACCGTGTAGAAACGCATCAGGACGTGGGGCAGGGCCGCGGTACCGAGGACCAGCGCCAGAGCGAGCGAGACGAAGTCCAACTGCGAGGTGGAGCTGACACCGTACTGCAGGCCAGGGTTGATGATTTCGGGGTTTCCTGCGGTCTCCATGGCGGCACCGAGCAGGGTGGACAGGTTGAAGTTGTGGATAGCGAGAACCCAGATGGTCATCACGAACGCGCCGGTGATCAACATGACGGCCTTGATGATCTGCACCCAGGTGGTGCCCTTCATGCCACCGATCAGTACGTAAAGGATCATCAACCCGCCGACGACGGTGATGACCAGGGACTGACCGAGCCGGTCATCAATGCCCAGCAGGAGGGAGACAAGTCCGCCGGCGCCAGCCATCTGCGCGAGGAGGTAGAAGAAGCAGACGGCCAGGGTGGTGATGGCGGCGGCGATACGCACCGGACGCTGGCGCAACCGGAAGGAGAGGACGTCGGCCATGGTGAATTTGCCGGTGTTGCGGAGCAGCTCGGCCACGAGCAGCAGGGCTACCAGCCAGGCGACAAGGAAACCGATCGAGTAGAGAAACCCGTCGTAGCCGTTGATGGCAATGGCGCCGACGATTCCGAGAAACGAAGCGGCCGAAAGGTAGTCGCCGGCGATGGCGGTACCGTTCTGCGGTCCACTGAAGGACCGGCCCGCGGCGTAGTAGTCGGCCGCGGTCTTGGTGTTGCGGCTAGCCCGGAGCACGATCACCAGGGTGACAGCGACGAACAAGCCGAAGATGGTCATGTTGAGCCACGGTTCACCAACCTGGGTGCTTTCGACCGTCTGCATCGGCAGGGAGAGGGGCATCATTTGGTAGCTCCTGGCTTTTCGGTGAAGACCTCCGGAGCGGTGGCCTCAAGCTCGTGGCGGATGTCCGCAGCGATTGGGTCAAGCTTCCGGTTGGCGTAGGTGACATAGCCCATGGTGATGGCAAACGTGGTGACGAACTGCAGCAGACCCATGATGAGTCCGATATTGATGTTTCCCCACACCGGGGTGGACATGAAGTCGGTGGCGTAGGACGCCAGCAGTACGTACAGGAAGTACCAGAGCAGGAAAAAGACTGCCATGGGGAAAACGAAACTACGGTGGCGTTTGCGTAGTTCCTTGAATTGGGGGTTCTGCTGATATGCGGTGAAGTCGACGGGCGCTGCTGTGCCTGCATCCGGCGGCGATGGCTCGGTAGCCATGGTTCCTCCTCGTTGAGAACGTCTTCCGCGCCGGGCCAACTCCGAAGGGTCGGGAGCAGCATCAGGCACGTAAAGATGTGACTCCCATCACCTTGCGTCCTGCGGGCGTGGTTCTCCAGTACCGCAGCACGGTGTATCGCCGAATCGACACTCAGTTGCGGTGAGTGGACCCGTCCTGCGGCGAATGGGACCACCAGCAACCTCGAAAGGCCGGCGCGGACGGTTACTGTTGAGCCATGTTCAGCACCGCCGTCGACACCGCCCTGGTGGGCGCCATCGTGGTCATCACGATCGCGGTGGTTGCCGCCCTCGGATTCAAGCTTTCCCGTTCCTACCGCGATCTGGGGTCCGACGCCGACCGCGCCACCTACGCCACCCTGCATACCGCGGCGCTCGCCTCGGAGCACCTTCGTGCTGGGCTGACGCCCGCCGGCGCCTCGAAGGCCAGCAAGCATCTGCGGAGTCTGCTCCGGTGTGACACCCTCCTGATCACCGACGAAAATGCTGTGCTCGCCTGGGACGGCGGGCGCGAGATGCCCGCGCCGGTGATGGAGCTGGTCCAGCAGGTCCTCACCAGTGGGCGCACCCAGATCTTCAGGGAAGCACAGCTGGACCCCACGGCCGTCCCCGGCAGCGGGCAGGTGGTGATCTCCCCCATCCGCGTAGACAAGCGGGTGGTCGGTACCGTGGGGGCGTTCGCCCCGCACGTCAACGCCGGCCTGGTACGCGCCGCCAACGAGGTAGCTGGCTGGGTAGCAACGCAGGTGGAACTTGCCGAACTCGATTCGTCGAGGACTTTGCTGATGGAGGCAGAGGTGCGCGCCCTGCGCGCCCAGATCAGTCCGCATTTCATCTACAACTCCCTCAACGCCATCGCCTCCTTCATCAACACCGACCCGGCACGTGCACGGGAACTGGTGGTGGAGTTCGCTGACTTCACCAGGTACTCCTTCCGCCGACACGGTGATTTCACCACGGTCGCCGAGGAGCTCCAATCGATTGATCGCTACCTGCTGCTGGAGCGTGCCCGGTTCGGGGAGCGATTGAAAGTCACCCTGGAGATCGGCCCCGAGGTGCTGAGCACTGTGATCCCATTTCTGAGCCTCCAGCCGCTGGTGGAAAACGCCGTCCGGCATGGGCTCGAGTCCACTGATGGGTCAGGGCACATCACCATCACCGCCCACGACGCCGGTGCATTCGCCGAGGTGACGATCGAGGACGACGGCGTCGGCATTGATCCGGACTACCTGCGCTCGGTCCTGGCCGGCCACACCGAGGGGGTTCATGTGGGCCTGAGGAACGTCGACCAGCGCCTACGCCAGGTGTACGGCGAGGATCACGGGCTCACGATCGACACCGCCGTCGGCGCCGGCACGATGATCACCCTGCGGATCCCCAAGTCTCAGCCGGATCATCAGACGTAGCGTCCCCCACGGTTCGGCCGGACGTCCGGGTCACTTGTCAACGCCGCGATGCGCGTAATCTGGACCACATGGTCAATGTAGTCATCGCCGACGATGAGCTCCCCGCAGTCGAGGAACTGGCTTTCCTCCTCGCCAAGGATGCAAGGATCGAAACAATCCACCGCGCCTCCAGCGGCGCTGAGGCCCTGCGCGCCCTGGAGACCCACGACGTCGACGCATTGTTCCTCGACATCCACATGCCGGCCCTCTCGGGCCTGGACATCGCCCGGGTAATCTCCCGGTTCAGCAGGCCCCCTGCGGTGGTCTTCGTCACCGCCGACGAGGACCGCGCCCTGGAGGCCTTCGACCTTCGCGCGGTGGATTACCTCCTCAAGCCGGTGCGGATGGAACGCCTGGCCGAGTCGGTGCGGCGGATCTGCGAACTGATGGAAACCGGTCAGGATGGGACAGCGGCCCAGCCCGAGGTCATCACTGTTGATCAGGGCGGGGTCAGCCGGATGATCAGACGCGACGAGATCCGCTATGTCCAGGCCCAGGGTGACTATGCTCGGCTACACACCGCAGAATCGAGCTACCTGATCCGGATTCCCCTGAACGATCTTGAACGCCAGTGGGCCGACGCCGGTTTCCTCCGGATCCATCGGTCCTACCTGGTGGCGATGAGTCAGGTCCAGCAGGTCAAAATCGGGGCAGGGCGGGCGTCCCTCATGGTGGGCGGCGCGGAGCTACCGGTCAGCCGCAGGCATCTACCCGTGGTCCGGGACAAGCTTGAGGCGACCCGCCTCCGACCCCGACAGCAGTGAGGCACCCTCAGTGAATCCCGCTGACGATCCTCCCCAACGCGTCCGGGTCACGGCGCCGCGAAGCGCCGGCCGGCCAACGCCCGGGTCCTACCCGGTTGCCCGGGAAATGGCTGAACAGTCCGAGGTCGGTGAACTGTTCGTCCGCTCCCTGATCCGTTCCCAGCTCCGGCTTGCCCTGGTGGTGGCCGCGGGCTTCCTGCTCATCCTGATCGGCATTCCGGTGCTGCTGGCCGTCTTCCCGCAAATCGGCGAGTTGTCCGTTTTCACGGTTCCGGTGCCGTGGCTGCTGCTGGGGTTGGGCGTCTACCCGTTGGTCATTAGCTGCGCCGCGCTGTATGTCCGTAGCGCCTCCCGCAACGAGATGCGGTTCAGGGACCTGATCGATGAGGGGTAGGTTGTGAACGCCGAGCTGAACCCGGTGGTCGGCTATGTGGCGCTGATCCTGGTCTCCCTGAGCACCGTGTTGATTGGCATCTACGGGCTTCGCATCTCCCGCACCACAGGCGATTTCTATGTCGCATCCCGGACCGTACGGCCCTGGTGGAATGCTTCGGCAATCGGCGGCGAGTACTTGTCGGCGGCCAGTTTCCTCGGTGTCGCCGGATTGATTCTGCTCTCCGGCGTTGACGCCCTGTGGTTTCCGATCGGCTACACTGCCGGGTACCTGATGCTGCTCCTTTTTGTTGCCGCTCCCCTGCGGCGGTCCGGCGCCTATACCATCCCGGACTTCGCTGAAGCCCGGCTCGAATCGCTGATGGTCAGGCGGGTGACCAGCCTGCTCGTCGTCGTCGTCGGCTGGCTGTACATTGTGCCGCAACTGCACGGAGCGGCCCTGACCGTTCAGATCACCACCGGCCTCCCGCCGTGGGTGGGCGCGGTGGCGGTGGTGGTGGTGGTCTGCCTCAGCGTGGTCACCGGCGGGATGCGATCCATCACCTTTGTGCAGGCGTTCCAGTACTGGCTCAAGCTCACCGCGCTGGCAGTGCCGATCGTGTTCATCCTGCTGCGCCTGTCATCGACCGGGAGCCCGATCACCGACGCCGGCGCCGTCTTCGCGGCCGAGCTGAACATCGGCGGGGATGCCTCGCTCTACCGCAATATTTCACTGGTCATTGCCCTGCTGTTCGGCACGCTGGGTCTCCCCCATGTGCTGGTGCGCTTCTACACGAATCCCGATGGTGCGTCGGCCCGCCGGACCACGCTGATTGTCCTGGGGCTGCTCTCGGTCTTCTACCTGTTTCCCACCATGTATGGCATCCTCGGCCGGATCTATACCCCCGATCTGGCAGCGGACGGGGCAGCGGACGCCACAGTGTTGCTGCTGCCCAGCCGCATCTTCGACGGGGCTGTGGGCGACCTGCTGTCGGCGCTGGTGACGGCAGGCGCGTTTGCCGCGTTCCTGTCGACGACCAGTGGTCTGGTGGTGTCTCTGGCCGGGGTGGTCAGCCAGGAATTCTTCCAGGGCAGCGTGAAGGGATTCAGGCGGGCCGCAGTGATTTCGGCACTGATCCCGTTGCTGTTGGCACTGGCCACCAACACGCTGGCATTGGCGGGCAGCGTGAGCATGGTGTTCGCCTTCACAGCGTCAACCATCTGCCCGCTGCTCCTCCTCGGGATCTGGTGGCGGGGCCTGACCGACGTGGGAGCGGTCGCGGGGATGCTGTCCGGAGCGGTACTGTGCGGCGGATCGATTCTCGCCGCAGCGGCGCTCGGTCCGGCGTCGGCCCGCTATGAATGGCTGCAACAGCCCGCACTGTGGACGGTGCCGGCGGCGTTCGCCGTCACCATACTGGTGTCGCGGCTTACCGTTAGCCGCACCCCGGGTAGCGTGTCGCGGGTGCTGGCACGGCTGCACACCCCCGAACCGGTGCAGGGGCCGTAGCAGGTTGCGTCAGCCGGCGCTGGGGGCGGGACCTGACCTAGTCGATAGCCGCCATCAGTTCGACCACCCGGTCCATGAAGGCGTCAACCTGGGTCTCCTCGTAGCCGTCGACCCCCACAGCTTCGCGGAACACTGACCGTCGCACCACGTCCACGCTCAGCGGAACGTCGTTTTCGAAGTAGCCGAGGAGTTCGTTGCAGAGGGCATCGACGTCGTCGACGTTGTAGCTGGCGTTCTTCCGCTTGGTGGGGCGCCTGAACCGTTCGCCCGGGGCCCGGTGCAGCCTGCCCCGCAGCACCGCCGAGGACCGGCCGATCTGCATCAGCCAGGCGTCCTCGCCCTTCGATTCGATCAGGCGGTCGCGTTCCCGCTGGGCGAAAACGTCTTCCAGGCGGTCGAGCGCAGCATCCACGGCCTGCGGCTCGTACCCGCCCTTCGCCGGGTCGAACGCCATGGATCGCACGTCGGCGCTGGTCACGGGACCGCCGGAGGGGTCCTCCGTGTTGTAGTAGGCCCGCGCCCGGGTCAGGAAACTATCCACCTGCCGAAGGTTGTAGCCGTACTCCCGGCGGCCTACGCGCGCAAAGGGAGAGGTGCTCTGACGAGCTTCATCCATGGTCTACTGAATCCTTTGGGGGTTGGCGGCTGCGAGCTAGAGAAATCCCGGTACCAATGTAACTGACAGCAGGAACGCAACCGGGGAGGCGAACACGATGGAGTCGAGCCGGTCCATCATCCCGCCGTGCCCGGGCAGAATGTTGCCCATATCCTTGACCCCGAGCTCACGTTTAATCATTGACTCTGCGAGGTCGCCGGCGGTCGCCGCGGAGACGGTTGCCACCGCCAGGACGAGGCCAAACCACCAGGGCCGGTCCAGCAGGAACACAGTGGCGAGAGTTCCAACCACGACTGCGCCACCGACTGATCCGGCGAACCCTTCCCAGGACTTCTTCGGACTGATTTTGGGCGCCATGGCGTGCTTGCCGAAGAACGCGCCGACCAGATAGCCGAACGTGTCATTGGCGACGACCAGCAGCAGCAGCGTGGCCACCAGTAGTTTTCCGGATGGTTCCTGCAGGAGCAGCATGGCGAAGCTGAGCATCAGGGGCACCCATAGCACCACAAAAATGCCCGCGGTGATGGATCGGGCCGCATCGGGGGCCGGGTCGAAACTCCGCCAGAGGGCCAGGGCTGTCGTGGAAAGGGCGACGGCGTAGGCCAGCGCCTCCGGGCCGCCCAGGTAAGCGGAGAACGGAAGGGCGACCGTCGCGACGATGGTGGGCACGAGGGGCAGGCGGATCTGACGCACCTCGAGTGCCCGGGATATTTCCCAGACACCCACCAGCGCGAACGCGGTGGTAATCGCCACGAAAGCTATCGGCAGGTAGAGGATTCCGCCCAGCACCGAGCTAAGCAGGGCGACGCCGACTGCCGTTGCCGCGGGCAGGTTCCGTCCCGCCCGGGACGGAGCCTTGGGCGCCCCGGCGCTCTTGGAGGCTGGCCTGCGACGTACCTGGCGAGTGCCCGGCGCGCGTTGGGCGCGCCGGCCACTTCTGGCAGCATCAACGCCGGCCACGGGCTGAGCCGCTTCTGGTGACTTCGCCCGGTCGGGCTCCGTCGCTGCCCCCGTTGTGGGGGCGCCCTCACCTGGCGCGGAACCTACGTCCCCGTGTGAGACTGGCTGTCCCCCAGTGTTAGCTGAGTGATGGGTGTCGCTCATTAGACCTCAAGCAGCTCGGTTTCCTTGCGCTTGAGCAGCTCGTCAATGGTGTCAGTGTGGGACTTGGTCCGCAGATCGAGTTCTTTTTCGCCGCGCGCGCCTTCGTCTTCCCCGGCGTCGCCATCCTTGACCGCCTTGTCGATGCCGTCCTTCGCCTTACGCCGGATATTCCGGATGGCGATCTTGGCGTCTTCAGCCTTGGTTTTGACCAGCTTCACGTATTCCTTGCGGCGTTCCTCGGTCAGCTCGGGCAGGACCACCCGGATGATGTTGCCATCATTGGAGGGGTTGGCGCCGAGGTCCGAATCGCGCAGGGCCCTCTCGATATCGTTCAGTGCTGCCCTATCGAACGGGGTGATCAGGAGCGTACGTGCCTCAGGGTTCTGGAATGAGGCCAGCTGCTGGAGAGGCGTTGGGGCACCGTAGTAGTTGACCATCACCTTGGAAAACAGCGAGGCATTCGCGCGTCCGGTGCGAATCGTGGCGAAGTCTTCCTTCGCCGCTTCCACAGCCTTGTCCATCTTCTGGGTGGCTTCTAGCAATGTCTCGTCGATCACTGTAACTCCTAAGCTGTGCGTCAGCTGAGCAACAGCCGCGCGTCGTCCGGTTCAGTTTTCAATCCTAGTTCACCTGAGCCACCCATCCGGGGCAGGCTCATGACGTGCCTAGGTGGTTACCGTGGTTCCAATCTTTTCTCCAAGGATTGCGCGGGTGACGTTCCCCTCCCCCTCCATACCGAAGACAACCATCGACAGGTCGTTGTCCTTGCACATGGTCATGGCGGTCTGGTCCATGACGCGGATGTCCTGGCGCAGGGCGTCGTCGTAGGACAACGTCTCAAGCTTCTTCGCGGTGGGATCCTTGTGCGGGTCCGCGGTGTAGACACCGTCGACACCGCTTTTGGCCATCAGGACCAGGTCTGCATGCACTTCAAGGGCACGCTGAGCCGCCACCGTGTCCGTGGAGAAGTACGGAAGTCCAGCACCGGCGCCGAAAATGACCACGCGGCCCTTTTCGAGGTGGCGAATAGCGCGGCGCGGGATGTAGGCCTCGGCCACCTGTCCCATCGTGATCGCACTTTGCACCCGGGTTTCGACACCCGCCTGTTCCAGGAAATCCTGCAGGGCGAGGCAATTCATCACCGTACCCAGCATCCCCATGTAATCAGCCCGGGACCGGTCCATGCCGCTCTGCGAGAGTTCGGCGCCGCGGAAGAAGTTACCCCCGCCGACCACGATCGCGACCTCGACCTGGCCGACCGTCGCTGCGATCTGTTTGGCTACCGATCGCACGGTCTCAGGGTCGACGCCGAGCTTTCCGCCACCGAAAACTTCGCCGGAGAGCTTGAGGAGCACCCGGCGTCGGCGGGTTTCCCGGCCTTGCGTGCCCAAATCAGAGTTGTCCATGGTGCCTCCCAGGGCGGTTGTGGGGTTCGTTGCTAAAAGAATACGTTGCAGTCCTGACGGGAATGGTCCCTAGCAGGAAAGGGGGACAGGACACTTGGGCAGGAAAAAGGGGTGGTCACCGTGGCGACCACCCCTTCTCCTATGTCTTACTTTGTCCTAGCGGACCTAGGCACCGACCCGGAAACGGGCGAATGCGCTTGGCTTTGCGTTGGCTTCAGTCAGCACCTGAGCGACTGACTTCTTGGCATCCTTCGCGAATGCCTGGTCCACAAGCACTCCCTCTTTGAAGAAGCCGGTGAGGCGACCTTCAACGATCTTGGTCAGTGCGCCCTCTGGCTTGCCTTCGGCGCGTGCCGTTTCGTCGGCAATGCGGCGTTCGGTCTCAACGAGTTCCGCTGGTACGTCGTCGCGCACCAGGTACGTCGGCGAGTAGGCAGCAATGTGAACCGCAATGTCGTGAGCGGCTTCCTTGGCTGCATCGCCTTCGCCCTCAATTGCGAAGAGTACGCCCACCTGCGCGGGAAGATCCTTTGAGGTCTTGTGGAGGTAGGCGTCAACAATGCCACCCTCAATGCGTGCAAGGCGGCGGATTGCTACCTTTTCGCCCAGCAGGGCGCCGGCCTCAATGACGTGCTCGGAGACGGGCTTGCCGTCAACCGTGTACGCGAGGAGGGAGTCGACGTCGGCTGCGCCGGATTCGATCGCTGCGGCGAGGACCTTGTTGGAGAATTCAACGAAGGGGCCAGCCTTGGCGACGAAGTCGGTCTCGCAGTTGACCTCAACCATGACGCCGACGTTGCCGTCGACCTTGGCAGCCACGAGGCCCTCTGCGGTTGAGCGGCCTTCGCGCTTGGTTGCACCCTTCAAGCCCTTGATGCGGATGAGCTCCATGGCCTTGCCGGCATCGCCGTCAGCCTCGTCGAGGGCTTTCTTTACGTCCATCATGCCAGCGCCAGTGCGCTCGCGCAGTGCCTTGATATCGGCGGCGGTGTAGTTCGCCATCTGAACTCCTAGGTATGTTGTGTCTAAGAAGAGCTATGCCTGCAGGCGGTGACGCCTGGGCACATGGAGAAGGGGGCGCGGATTTTCACCCGCACCCCCAAATCCAGTTACTTGCTGTCGTCTGCTACTGGAGCTTCTTCAGCTGCTGGGGCTTCCTCAGCGGCGGGAGCAGCATCGGCTGCGGCTTCGGCTGCTGGAGTTTCCTCGGCTGCTGCCTCTGCAGGCGCGGCGTCGGCTGCTGGTGCAGCTTCCTCGGCTGGCGCGGCGTCGGCTGCTGGTGTGGCGCTATCGCCAAGCAGTTCGCGCTCCCACTCGGCCATTGGCTCGGCTGCTGCTTCGGTGTCATTTCCACCGGAGCGGTTGTGACGGGCGATCAGGCCCTCTGCCACTGCATCTGCTACCACGCGGGTGAGCAGGTGAACGGCGCGGATGGCGTCGTCGTTGCCGGGGATCGGGAAGTCAACTTCGTCGGGGTCGCAGTTGGTGTCGAGGATCGCGACCACTGGGATGCCGAGCTTCTTGGCTTCGTCGATGGCCAGGTGTTCCTTCTTCGTGTCAACGATCCACACGACTGAAGGAGCCTTGGTCAGGTTGCGGATACCACCGAGGTTGGTTTCCAGCTTCGTGAGTTCGCGGCGCAGGAGGAGGAGTTCCTTCTTGGTGTGACCGGAGCCGGCCACATCGTCGAAGTTGATTTCCTCGAGCTCCTTCATACGCTGGATGCGCTTGGAGACGGTCTGGAAGTTGGTGAGCATGCCACCAAGCCAACGCTGGTTGACGTAGGGCTGGCCAACACGGGTAGCCTGCTCGGCGATGGCTTCCTGTGCCTGCTTCTTCGTACCGACGAAGAGGACAGTGCCGCCGTGTGCGACGGTGGCCTTGATGAACTCGTAGGCGCGGTCAATGTAGGACAGTGACTGCTGCAGGTCGATGATGTAGATGCCGTTGCGCTCGGTGAAGATGAAACGCTTCATCTTCGGGTTCCAGCGACGGGTCTGGTGGCCAAAATGTACGCCGCTGTCGAGCAGCTGGCGCATGGTAACGACTGGCATGTCGTTCCTTTCTATCGGCAGGGCGCAGGGCGCCTGTTCTGCCTGTTGACGGTTGCTAGTGTTCCGTTCGGGTTGAACGTCACTCCTGGTACCGGTTGGTTTTCACCCATGGAGTCCATCACCGGAAACGTATCCGGACCGTTGGACCCATGCCCTTCGCTATCCGTGAGATAGCTGGGGTCGAGGTACGCGTAGTCAGATGCGACGAGCCGATGTGTGCCAGAAATGTTCTCCGGGCACGCGGCATCGCAGCAAACTGCTGTGTTGAGTCTACTACATGGCAGGAGTCGACCGGGACGGGGATTCGGGGCTCTGGCAGTCAGAAGAGTGCGGTTACCCACATAGGTGCAGACAGCGACCCACGCGGAATGAAACGGCGGAACAGTTGTTGCATGAGCACGAAACTCTTCCGTCGACGAGCAATCATTCTCGCAGTGTTAGTGGTCACGGCGCTGGGTAGCACTGGATCGATGGCGACCGGGTCCACGGCCACCGGGTCCATGGCCACGGCGGCGACGGCGACGGCGACGGCGACCTACGATCCCCCGTGGGGTTGGCCGCTTACCCCTACCCCGGTAGTGCTGAGGCACTTCGATCCACCAGCGCAGCGCTGGCTGCCGGGACACCGCGGCGTCGATCTGGCCGCAGCTGACGGGGCGGTGGTACTCAGTCCGGCGCCGGGCAGGGTGGTCTTCGCCGGATGGGTTGTTGATCGCCCGGTGTTGACCATCGACCATGGCGGCGGGCTGTTGAGTAGCTTTGAGCCGGTCGCCGCCCTCCTCGACCGGGGTGAGGCGGTCGAGGAGGGCCAGACGCTGGGGACGGTCGCTTCGCTAACGGCCGGGTCGCACTGCCCCGCGGGATGTGTTCATTGGGGCGTGCGACTGAGGGGTGAGTACGTCAATCCGCTCAATTATGTGCTGGACCGCAGGCCGTCGGTCCTGCTGCCGCTGCACGGCCCCTGACGTCCCGCCCCAGTCATTACGCGAAAGGCCTCATCCAGCACATCATGCGACGGGCGTCATGCAGCACGCCATGCGACAGGCATCCGGAAGGCTCAGGCGCCCTTGATATTCCAGCAACTTAGACGAACGCGGCGATCCCGGTGATGGCCCGCCCGGTCACGAGGGTGTTGATTTCGTGGGTGCCCTCGTAGGAGTACACCGCTTCGGCGTCGGAGAAGATCTTGGCCATTTCGTAGTCCGTGACGATGCCGTTTCCACCCAGCAGGCTGCGGCCCATTGCGACGGTTTCGCGCATCCGCGCCGTGGTGAAAGCCTTGGCCAGTGCCGACTGCTCGTCCTTGGCCTGCCCTTCGTCCTCGAGCTGGGCCAGCCGGACCATCATGCCCATTGAGCTGACCGTGTTGCCCAGCATTTCGACGAGTTGTTGCTGGACCAGCTGGAAGGAGGCCAGCGGACGGCCAAACTGGTGACGTTCGACGGCATATCGCCGTGCCACGTCAAATGCCGCGAGCTGCTGGCCTACCGCCTGCCACGCAACCGAGAGTCGGGTTACCTTCAGTACCTTGTTGGTGTCTTTGAAACTGTTGGCGCCTTTGAGGTGGAAGTCATCATGGACCACCACGTTGTCGAGGATGATGTCGGCGTTTTCAACGGTGCGCAGCGCGATCTTATTCTCGATCTTGGTGGCGCTATAGCCCTTGAGCGTGGTGTCAACGAGGAAGCCTTTGACCTGGTTATCGGCGAGATCGCGAGCATAGATGACCACCCAGTCGGAGAACGTGGCGTTGCCAATCCACCGTTTGGCGCCGTTGATGATCCAGCTATCGCCTTCCCGGCGGGCCGTGGTGCGGGTGCCGCCTGCGACATCAGATCCGCCCAGGGGTTCAGTCAGCCCGAAAGCGCCGATCTTTTTCATCGAGTAGATATCGGGCAGCCAGGCTTCCTGCTGTTCCGGCGACGCGAGCTCCTCGATTGATCCGGTGAACAGACCGTCGTGAACACCCAGGAAGGTGGCAATTGAGGTATCGGCGCGGGTAATCTCGGCGTGCATTAGCCCGGCGAACAGGTTTGAGTACCCCTGCCGGCGGACTGGGCTCATCACGTCCAGCTCGGCAAGCTTGGGAATGAGGTCTTTCGGGAAGGTTGAATCGTTCCACCACCCGGTGGCGTGCGGTTTCACCTCGGTCCGCAGGAACTGGCGGATCTCCTCGAGCCGGTCCCGCTCTTTTTGGCTCAGGAGCGCCTCGAAAGAGTAGAAGTCGCCGTCGGCATAGGGAAGGTTGTTTACATCGATGACTGGCTTGCTCATGCGGGTGTCCTTTGCGTCGTCCAGCGGTTCTTTCGCTCTATGTTACCCACGAGTAACTTCCTTGCCAATCATCTGGGGCGCGGAACGACGAAGTCCCCGGAACAGAAGCGTTCCGGGGACTTTGAAAGGGGGTAGGGCTGCTGGGGCTTGAACCCAGGACAAAGGGATTAGCAACTCCGGTCTTTCGTTGGTTTCCGGTGCATTCCATCCCTCCGTAAATCCCAGCAATAACGCCAGTCGAGTGATTCCAACTGATCATTATCTTTCGTCCTTGCTCGTTGTTTCCGGTGGGTAAGCGGTGGGCTAAGCGCCACCGGGCGTGCGGCCGACCCGCATGAGCGTGGCGAGCCTATTGAGAAGCGCCAAGATCTTCCCTGGACGATTGACGATCGCAGGATTATCGTCGTGGCGGTTTTGCAGTCCTGGTTACTTTGCAGTCCTGGTTACAAGGTGTGCAGATGTGGAATGAGGACAACATGCGCAGAATCTCGTCAGCGGCCAACGCCAAGGTGTATAGCGGCAGTGTGGCCGAAGATGGTTTCTTGCGTGCTCTCCCAAAGGCAAGAACGGTGCGAGCCGTTCCTGGCAGCAAGGGAAAGAGCACATTCTCGACGGGTCGAACCTTGCCGAACTCGACTGTGGCCGCGCCGTGGTGCTGGCCTCCGGTGGTCTCCAAAGACCCCATCGAACGGCGTCTCACCGTCTGGGTCTCGGGCCAGCGCAAGCAGATCCGTAATGGTTCCATCAGCAATGATCGGCGGGAACTGCTGCAAGCAGCATTCGGAGACTGGGTAGGGCTCCCACGTCCGGCGCCAGAGACCAGCATGTGGGACCGGTGCCTGACCGAAGTGGCGGACGTGTTCGCTGATGAGGGCCACCCGCCTCGATCCAGGAGGGGCGACGACCGGCACGAGAACACCCTGGCAACCTGGCTGGTCACCCAGCGCGGCCTCCACCGCCGCGGCACCCTGGATCCGACTCGGCAGGCACGCCTGGATGAGCAACTCCCCGGATGGGTTGCTGGCTGGCGGTAGTTGAACCAACGTAAGGTCAGCAACCCATCTCAACGGGCAAAAATGACGAGTCAGACAGCTCGGCATGTCACTCCATAGGGATCGTCTCACCTACCACGGCCCGGCGAGTGGGAGCCGACTGGATGGTTATTCTCAGCTGTCTGGTGCTGCGTCAGTGCCGGGTGCGCGCGAAAAATTGAAATCGGTCACCACGGAATACTGATCGGGTCCATTCGACTGGAACGCCGCTGGCGTTCAGACCGCGCCGTTGAATCAGCAGCAAGGGAGCGCCCATTTCGATAGCGAGAAGGCGAGCTTCGAGCGGACCGGCAATCGTGGTCATGACGGAGTCTTCCGCCTCGGTAATTTCGATACCGTAACGGGTGCTGAGAACGGCATACAGGGACCCCTTTTCCGTGAGGTGTTGTTGCAGATCGGGAAGCGATCCAGGCAGGTACGCTGCCTCGTGGGCCAGCGGTTCGCCATTGATGAAACGTACCCGTTCGATGCGCGTGAGTTTCGTTTCGAGAGGGACACGCAGCTGTGCAGCGAGTTGCTCGTCGGCGAGCACAGGCTCGATCCCGAGGATGTTGGATGCGCTTTTGAGGTGCTGCGCCTCGGCATCTTCGGTGAATGACGTGAGCTGGCGAATGTAGGCGGGATGCGGCGGCGCCACAAATGTCCCCTTGCCTTGGGTGCGGTTGAGTATGCCCTCGGCCACGAGCTCGGAAATGGCCTGCCGGACAGTGGTCCGCGATGTCGCGTACCGGGCGGCAAGGGTGCGCTCTGTCGGCAAGGGCGCTCCTGGGCCGGCCACGAGCGCGAGGCGGCGCAGGTCCTCCTTCACTTGGTAATACTTCGGCGCGGCGTAGTACTTCGGCGCGGCGAAGGCCGGAACGGTCATGGAGCAATAATACCGCCGATAGTACCGCCGATACCCAGCGAAAATTGGTCTAGGCCAATCTATTGACATCGAAATTGGTCTAGTCCAAACTCGGGGAAGGGCCGCTGCTGGCTCGGATGTTTCGGGCGGAAAAAGGAGTATCACTGATGATCACTAACAAAAGGAGCAACCGCAGTGGGGCGGCCGTAGCCACCGGCATTGCGATTGCCATGGCGCTGTCAGGCTGCTCCGGAGGCGGCGAACCTGAAGCGGGCGACGGAACCCTTGAGGTGTGGGCACACTCCGGCCAGGCTTCCGAAGCAGAGGCCCTGCAAACCCTCGTCGATGAGTTCAACTCTTCCAATGAAGAGCTGACCGTCGAACTAACCCTCATTCCCGAGGCTGACTACACGCAGACAATCCAGGCCACGTCAGCAGATGAACTGCCGGACATCATAGAAATGGACGCCCCGACAATGGCGGCGTTTGTCTACGACCGCAAACTTGTTCCCCTTGACGGCGTCGTCTCCCAGGAAACGCTGGACAACAGGATCTCCGGCGTGGCGGAGAGCGGTACCTACAACGACGAGACCTATGCCGTGGGCATGTTCGACGTCGGACTGGGCATGTGGGGCAACCGGACCCTTCTGGAGGAAGCCGACGTCGAAATCCCGACCACCGCTGAAGAAGCCTGGACTGCGGAGGAATTCAGTGGGATTCTCGAGACACTCTCGGCGGCGAACCCCTCCGGCGCGGCACTGGATCTGGGTGAAGCAAACGGTTTCGCCGCTGAGTGGGGAACCTTCACCAGCACCCCGCACATCTGGTCGGCCGGCGGAACGCTCATTAAAGACGGAAAAGCTGAAGGCGTGATCAACAGCCCCGCCAATGTCGATGCCTTGGAAGAGTGGGCTTCCTGGAAGCCGTACACCGACCCGAACACGGACGGCAGCGCACTTCAGTCTGAGCGCGTAGCCCTGAGCGTGACCGGAAACTGGGCCTACCCGGCCCTGAGCGAGGCACTCGGTGAGGATCTGGTGCTAATGCCGCTGCCCGAGTTCGGTCTGGGAACCAAATCCGGCCACGGCTCCTGGCAGTGGGGCGTAACCCCGACGGCAGACCCTGCGGAGGCCGGCCAGTTCATCGACTTCCTGATGACTGACGAAAGCATTCTCACAATGACTGAGGCCAACGCCGCTATCCCCGGCAGCACCACGGCCCTTGAACAGAGCGAACTCTACGGCGAAGGCGGCGAGCTGGAACTCTTCGCCACAGCCCTGGCCAGCGCCTGCGGTTCCGAGAACGTCACCGAGGAATGCATCGCGGTTGCCCGTCCGGTAACCCCCGGCTACCCGACGGTCACCAGCTCCTTCGGCAGTGCCCTCCTCGCCATCTGGGGCGGCGGCGACGTCCAAGAGGAACTCGACTCGGCAGCCAGTGCCATCGATTCCGACTTCTCGAGCAACAACGGCTACCAAGAGGACTAAAAGGCCATCAGGGTGGGGCTGCCATGGCAGCCCCACCCTCATAGCGAGGAGAGCGTTATGGCCCAATCAACCGGCCTTGTAACTCCGGCAGGTACTGCTGTTGAGCGACGCCAGAAGACGAGAAGAACCGGGAGCCGTGTGGCAGGCCCCCTAATGGCCGCCCCGGCGGTTCTGCTGCTGATCCTCTTTCTTGCCATTCCGTTTCTGTCGGCGATCTTCTTCTCCCTGCACAGCGTGCGGCTGGGAGACCCCCGCCCACCGAACTTTGTCGCTATCGACCAGTACGTGCAGATTTTCACCGAACCCACGGTTTCCCGCGAGTTCTTCAGCGCACTGCTGCACAACTTTCTCTTTGCTGCTGTGGTGGTTCCGGTTCAAACCGGACTGGCACTCGCGCTGGCCATGCTGGTAAGCAAGCACATTCCGGGTATCGGTCTCTTCCGGTCCCTCTACTTCCTGCCGGTCGTGTTTCCAATTGCACTCGTTGCCATCATCTGGCGCCTGATCCTCTCCCGCGGCGACCAGGGTCTACTCAACCAGGCACTGAACTTCTTCTCGGTCGGAAACTTCGGCAACCAGGACTGGCTCGGATCCGAATTCACCGCACTGGCCTCCGTGATCGTGCTCTCGATCTGGCAGGGCGCCGGATTCCAGATGGTCATCCTCCTGGCGGGACTGCAGCAGGTGCCGGGCGACCTTTACGAGGCTGCCGAACTGGACCGCGCCAACCCCTGGCAGAAGTTCCTGCACGTGACTCTCCCCGGAATCCGCACCACACTGGTTTTCGTAGCCCTCTATACGACCATCCTTTCCCTGCGGGTCTTCGACCAGATCTATGTCCTGGCCAAAGGTGGCGGCGGTCTCAACGAAGACGCCGCCCGGACGGTCATGTACGAGGCCGTCACCGCCGCCTTCGACGAAAACAACATCGGGCGTGCAAGCGCGATCTCCGTCGTGTTCTTCGTGATCGTGGTCATCCTGTCCCTTATTCAGCGACGCGCTACCCGCGAGCGGGAGGACTAAGCCATGACAACGGTTCGCACATCTCAAAAAATGAGCCGGCGACAGCGGCAAGCACTTCTTCCCCGGTATCTCACCCTGCTCGTCACCGGGGCACTATTCCTCGCCCCAGTTGCCTACATGGTGGCGGCGTCGCTGGCACCGGCCGAGGACACCCTGTCCGGCTTTGAAGTCTTCGATGTCTCCCAGTGGGGACTGCACAACTACGCTGGCGTGGCCAGCAGCCTGTCCTCCGACAGCACAGGGCATCTGTACCAGTTCTTCCTGGTCTCATTCACGGTAACAGTCTCCGTCGTCGGACTGGGCCTGCTGGTGAACTCAATGGCAGCGTACGCGCTGTCCCGCCTGTCCTGGCGCGGCAGGGACCTAACCCTGCTCGGCATTCTGCTCCTGCTGGTGGTTCCCTTCGAAGCCGTTGCGGTGCCCATGTTCTACCTCTACAACGACGCACGGAACACCCTGTGGATCCAGATCGCACCCTTCGTCGGCAACGCGCTCTCCATCTTCCTGTTCTACTCGTTCTTCTCCGGGATACCGAAGAGCATCGACGAGGCCGCACGGATGGACGGTGCCGGACCCTTGCGCATCTTCTTCCGAATCATTGCGCCGATGAGCAAGCCGGCATACGCATCCGTTGCCATCCTGACTTTTCTGGCGCAGTGGGGCATGTTCCTGTGGCCGGTGCTGATGATCTCGGATCCGAGCCTGCGGCCGCTGCCGCTCCAGATCAGCGTGTTCGCCGGCCAGCTTCCGCCTGCCTGGGGCCAGGTCATGGCCTTTGGAGTGCTCCTGGTGATTCCCGTGATAATCGTCTTCCTGCTGTTCCAGCGCTGGTTCATCGAAGGCGTGGCCAGCTCGGCCGTCAAGGGCTGAGCCCTACCCACCCGGCAGATACACACCATCAGAAAGGACTGGCCTTGGACGTCCTGGTTTTGGCTGATCCGTCTGCGATCGGAGCCCATGCCGCTGATCTCGTAGCCCGTCGGATGACGGACAAGCCTGACACGGTCCTCGGGATAGCAACCAGTTCATCGCCGCTGGTACCTACCGGGCACTCTCCCGAAGGCGCACGCTGGGCAAGGTCACGCTCGAGAGGGTGCGCTGCTTCGCTCTGGACGGATACGTGGGCCTACCTGACGGGCACCCGGCGAGCTATTCCGGCGTCGTCGTTGAAGAGGTGACCGGGCCTTTGGGATTGAACCCCGAGAACGTATACACCCCCGACGGGAGCGCCGCGGATCTCCAGCAGGCCTGTCTGGACTACGAGAACGCTCTTACCTCCGCCGGAGGTGTGGATCTCCAGATTCCGGGAATTGGCACGAACGGGCACATCGGCTTCAACGAACCGATGTCTTCCCTGGCCTCCCGCACACAAAATAAGGCTCTGTCTGAACAGACACGCAAGGACAACGCGTGGCTCTTCGGTGAGGGCGAGAGCGTACCCTCGCGCCGCATCGCCCAAGGGCTGGGCACCATCATGGACGCGCGGGAGATAGTTCCCTTAGCACAGGGAAAATCGAAAGCCGAGACACTCGCAGCCGCGGTAGACGGCCCGGTCAGCAGCATGCGCCCGGCATCCCTCCTTCAATTCCATCCCGACGCACCGGTGGTGCTGGATGAAGTTGCCGCCTCACGGATGGCGTTCACGGACTACTACCGGTCCGGCGCCTCAGCAAAGCCGCTCCTCATCGGGAAGGCACCGTGACATTCCGGCTGCCGGATCACTGGGTATGGGACAGCTGGCTCGCTGACGACGGGGAGAACTATCACCTGTTCTTCCTCCGTGCGAGCAGGGCGCTGATCGATCCTGACAGACGCCACCACGGAGCGTCTATCGGGCACGCAGTCTCCGCTGACCTGGAGGAATGGACTCTCCTTCCGGACGCACTCACCGCCGCCGGCGCACCCGCATGGGATGACCTCGCCACGTGGACCGGCTGCACCGTCCGTGGCACGGACGGCACCTGGCATCTGTTCTACACAGGCGTCAGCCGCGCCGAGAATGGGCTACAGCAGAGGATCGGGTCCGCCGTATCCGATGACCTCGTAACCTGGACGCGGTCCGAAATGCCTGCCCTCGAAGCCGACCAGCGCTGGTACGAAAAGCTGGGTGAGGGCACCTGGCCTGATGAAGCGTGGCGGGACCCTTTCGTCTTCTTTGACGAGGACACGCGATTGTGGCAAATGGTGATCACAGCCCGCAACCGAACCGGTAATCCCGACCAGCGCGGCGTCGTCGGGCACGCAGTGAGCCCAAACCTCACGCACTGGGATACGCGCCCGCCACTGTCTTCCCCGGCCGGTTTCGGCGAGATGGAAGTAATTCAGTCACGACAGGTTGACGGCGAGACCGTTCTGATTTTCTCCTGCCTCCCCGACAAGGCGCCGGGCATACCGTTTGAAACTTCAAGCACCGGCACGTGGATTGCGTGTGGGGAGAGCCTGCTCGGACCGTGGGACCTGACGGGAAGCTCCAGCTTCTTTCTGCCGGGACTCTACGCGGTGCAGCTCTACAGGAAGCGCGACGGAGAGTGGGTTGTCTTCGGCTTCCAAAACAGCGTGGACGGCCGTTTCGTTGGGGAGATTGGGAGCCCTGTTCCCCTCACGGAAGTTCTGGCCGGACGAACCCTCTTTCCGTACACCCCGACTACCGACGTATAACCTGCACCACCACCACAAAAGGAGAACAGCACTATGTTCAAACAATTGATGGCAGCCGGCTCGGCAGCCGCACTCATAGTCGGCGGCACCATCCTCGGTGCCGCACCCGCCCTTGCCTCACCCGCAAAGGCCGGCGACAAAACCACCGACGTGACCGTGATGTCTTTCAACATCCACTACGGGGCTGACGGTGACAATAATTTCGACCTCGAACGCGCAGCATCCGTGATCGAAGTTTCGGGTGCGGAAATCATTGGTCTGCAGGAAGTGGACAACCATTGGGGAGCGCGCAGCGAATTCTTGGACGAGGCTTCATGGCTTGCGGAGCGGCTCGACATGCACGTCGTCTACGGAGCTAACCTCGACGAACCACCGCTGCCCGGCGATGTGGGCAACCGCCAGTACGGCACAGCCATCCTCAGCGAATACCCCATCATCTCCTCCACGAACCACCTCCTGACGAACATCGAGTACGAAGAACGACCCACCGAACAACGCGGATTGCTCGAAGCCGTGGTGAACATCCGTGGGGCCCACCTTTCCTTCTACAACACCCACCTGGACTTCCAGCGGGAAGAGCAGCGGACGCTGCAAGTTAAGGAAATAATCGATATCACCGGCAGCAATGATCGGCCGGCGGTCATCGTCGGGGACCTCAACGCGACGCCGGACGCACCGGAGCTGCAGCCCCTATTCTCAGTATTCACTGACAGCTTTGCCGCACTCGGGCAGAACGAGGACTACACCTTCGCTCCGGATCTAGAAGGGCTTCCCGGAAGCGGGTCAGTGGAGAACCCCACCCTGCGCATCGACTACATCCTGACCGCACGCGGGGCCACTGCGACGTCCGCGGAGGTCATCAAGACCACAGCATCGGATCACCTGCCTATCATCGCCGAACTTTCGGTGACGAAGTCGCCCAACGGCTTGGTGAAGTAGCTGCAACAAGACATGAAATCGGGACAGTACAGAGGGCCGGAAGTAGTCCTGGCAGTCGACGTCGGCGGGGCCACAGTCAAGGGCTCGGTCTTCGTTGACGGGGTCGAAAAAACCTCCGAACACGCTGTCCCAACGTTCGAAGAGTCCTCCGGCGCCTTGTCGACGCGGTCCTCGCGGTGCTATCAGCACTTGCGGGGGCCGCTCGTGCGCTGGGCCACGAACCGACCGCCATTGGAGCAGGTAGACCCGGACTCGTGGACACCAGCGCGGGTCTGGCCCACCCTTCGCGGTGGAAATGCTCCTGAGGCGGCAGCTGGGCCGTCTGGAGGCCAACCCCTGGGTCACCCGGAAACACTACGTGCAGAAGACCCATGTACCGGCCTGACAACACCGTTCTGCTCACAGCGTTTGGTCAGCGCCTGGATTGAATTCGGTGGGTTTCCGGTGGATGCCTACCTCAGAGTCACAACGCAAAAAGCCCCTGATCCGCGTTTCCGCAGGCCAGGGGCTTTTCTTCGGTAGGGCTGCTGGGGCTTGAACCCAGGACAAACGGATTATGAGTCCGCTGCTCTAACCAGCTGAGCTACAGCCCCGCGAAGTGATCGCCGAAGCGACTATGTAAGTCTAACGACACCGAAGTATTCTAACGACCCCGCAGCATTTGCCGAACTCGCCCCTGGCGGCACCCGGCCGGTGGCCTGTCAGACCGCCTCGGATTCCAGCAACTCGCCGTAGTACAGGCCCTCAAACGTCGCAAGTGTGGCCGTGAGCGAGTGAACATCGACCATCGAACGGCTAGCCTTGCCCATCCGGTCCTGGTCAGCGGGTGGCAGGCTGAGAATTTGGGTGATCCGATCGGCGAGCTCGGTGCTGTCGTGCGGCGTGAACAAGTAGCCGTTGACCCCGTGGTCCACGAGGTGGGGAAGAGCCATGGCGTTGGCGAGCAGCACGGGGGTGGAAGCGGACATCGCCTCCAGCGTCACCAGCGACTGCAGCTCGGCCGTTCCAGGCTGGCAGAACAGTGCCGCACGGAGATAAGCCTGCCGCAGCTCCTCATCGGTGATCAGTCCGCGGAAGCTGACCCGTCCACCAAGACCTAGCCGGGCGACCTGTGCCTGGAGTGCGGCTTTCACCTCGCCGCCACCCACAATCTCAAGGTGGACTTTTAGCGCTGGAGGAGTCTTGGCGACGGCGTCAATCAGGACATCAACGTGTTTCTCTTCGGCGAGTCGACCGACAAAGAGCACCGTCGGGTGGTCCCGGGGTTCCAGCGTCTCCCCGGGCTGCAATTCGTAGGCGGCTGAGTCGATGCCATTGGAGAGGGGGACCACCTTCCGAAGGAACGCATGCTCGTGCATGGCCTTGGCGGCCAACGGGGTCGGCGTGGTCACCACAGCGGCCTTGCCCATGACCTTGCCCATGTCACGCCAGGAGTTCTTGGCAACAATTTTCTTGAACCACTCCGGGAAGGGCAGGAACGGGTTGAGATTTTCGGGCATGAAGTGGTTGGTGGCAACCACCCGGATTCCGCGCCTCACGGCCTCATAGAGGGTGTACTCCCCCACCATGTAGTGGCACTGAATGTGCACGACGTCAGGCTGCACCCGATCAAAAAGCATGCTGATGTCGCGTTTGATCTCCCAGGGAAGGCAGATTCGCCAGTAGTCATGGGTGGGAACCGCATGGGATTTCAGCCGGTGCACGGGCCATTCGCCGTCGGCTTCGGTGAAGCTCTTGCCATTCTTGGTGCTGGGAGCCAGGACGTGAACCTCATGCCCGCGGGAGTGCATTCCCTTTGCCAGCCGGTAGCCGAACTGCGCTGCCCCATTGATGTTGGGCGGGTAGGTTTCTGCTGCGATCAGAATGGTCAATGGCAATTTCTCGGCCGGGTGGCTCACTGTGGGTTTCCTCTGTGGGTAACTGGCGGATCCGGCGGCTGGACAGAATGGGCCTCAGCTAACGCCGTCGTCGTACTTCCTTCTGGCGTTGCACCACATCTGGGTGATGCCGGGACAACGCGATGACCCCCACAATAGCAACCAACGCGGCCATTCCCATGGCAATTGCGATGACCGATTCCACGTCGGGTTCCAGCTCGCCCAGGATGACAATGCCGATGGCGATGCCAACGATCGGGTCAATCACTGTCAAGCCGGCGATCACGAGGTCCGGCGGACCCGTGGCATAGGCGCTCTGCACGAACCACGAACCAAGGCCGGCAGCGACAGCAATCGCCACCAGGGTGTAGGGCGGCACATTCAGCAGGAACCGCCCATTGGAGTCCAAAAGGTGGGTAGCGATAATTTTGGTGAGTACCGCGACGAAACCAAACAACACCCCCGCCCCCAGAATGTAGGCGAAGGCGCCCAGCCGGCGACGGAACATGACCGCGAGGGAACCGAACACTGAAACCGCGACTGCCAACAGGAGCACCGTGACGAGTTCCTGCTCCGGCAACACCTCATGGTCTTTGCGGGTCACGTTGACGGCGAGCAGGACGAACAGCGCGCTTCCGCTCACGCAGGCAGCAATGGCGACGACGGTGGCCCGGTTGATCCGGATGCCCTGATCCTTCGAATTGACGACCGTGGTGATCACCAGCGCGATGGCACCGATCGGTTGCACCACTGTGAGGCTTGCCAGGCTGAGGGCGACCACGTTCAGTGCCATCCCGATACCCAGGAGGATCAGGCCAAGTACCCAGCGCGGGTTGCGGAGGAGCCGTACGAACCCCTTGGAGTTCAGGGACAGGCCGCCGGTATTGGACCTGACGGCGCTGCCTTGGCGTTGCGCGCCAACGGCGAGGAAGCAGGCACCGATGAGAGCCAGGAGAATGGCTAACCAGACCATGCGCCGCCCTTCGGGCACCGGGGGCGGTGATGGGAAAGGGGACGGCTAGGGAGCATCAACGGCCCCGGGCTGGGCCGATCCGTTGGGCCTGCCGTCCGAGCGGTACTTCCGGTGCGCAGCAGTGAAGTACCCGTAGAACGCAAGAAGGTGGCCGATACAGCCCAACAGCAGCAGGACGTGCGCGGTGACGAACAGCCACGGCTGATCAAAGCCCGGCACGCGGTGCAGCAGGAGCATCGGCGAGCCGATCAGCAACAGGGCGGTGCGGATCTTCCCAATATTGGTGACCGGTAGGTGCAGCGGACCGCGGAAGAGGATGAGCGCGTTGACGATGAGGATGGCGTCCGGAATGACGATGGCCCACACCAGCCATGCGGGGGCAATACCATCCACCACAAAGACCACCGCAATGACGATCAGAGCCGTCCGGTCCGCGATCGGATCCAGCCATTTGCCGACAACCGACACCTGGTTGAACCGGCGAGCGATATACCCGTCGATCCAGTCGGTGGAGCCAAGGACCACGAGGGTGATGACGGCCAGAGCGTCCTCGTTTTGCACAATGAGGAACACGAACAACGGAACCCCAAGGAACCGAATGACCGTGATGATATTGGGCAGCGTCCAGAAGGTCGCCAGAACGTCGTTTTCGCGTCCTGGTCTGGCACCGGCCCCAATGAGTCTGATCACTATTCCCTCCCCCCACCATTATGCAGGGAGAGCGGGCCCGCCCGGACCTGTGCCCCGGATCGGGCGAGGGTCTGCTAGCGGGAAACCAGTTTCCGCACCATGACGATAATGGCGGTCACCGAGCCTGCGACCACGGAGAGGGGCTTCCACCGATCGGCCAGGGTGACGTTGTGTGGGTGCTCGCGGGGTGCGGCCGGCGTGCGCGGGGGCACCACGGACCTGGCTTGCTCGGCGAGCCGGTTGGCGCCGGTCTTCGCCGATGTTTTGGCCTCGTTCCAGCGTGATTTGAAGTCGAGTTCGCGGCCCAGATCGTCGCGGAGGTCGGCAAGGTGGTCGCGTCGGGTACCTGAGCGGCGGCGCAATTCGCCGTACGACGGCGTCGGCTCCTTGGGCTTGGCGTCGTCGGCCTCGTCCTTGGGCTTTTCTTCCTTGGGCTTCTTGACATCAAGGGTTGCCGGATCGAAGCTGCGACCCTCGCGAAGGACACCGATGTCGTAGCGGATGCCGCGGATGGCTTCCTCCGGCAGCAGGGGCAGCGCCTTCTTGAACCGGGACACACCGATCAGCGCGGTGATAGCGATGATGATGAGGAATACACCGGCAACCAGCAACGCCGCCAGCCAGCCATCCATGATGGTGGCCAGTCCGAGGATCGCTGCGGCGATTAGCGCGACGGCGAGGAAGGCCAGGAAGACGACCGCCACCACGAGGAACGCTGCTGCGATCCCCGCCTTGATGCCTTTCTGCTTCATCTGCTCCAGCGCCATGGTGACTTCGTCACCGAACTGGCGCGGTGTGAGCCTTCCCAATAGCTTGATCAGTCCGAAGACTGACGGCTTGCTCGAAGTCCCTGTGCCACGTGTGCTAGCGGAACTATCCATAGCTCTGCCTCCATCCCTCGTCTAACAGGTCGCGTGAGCGTACCTGCAAGCTGCGTAAACCTTTTCCTAAAATTACCATTGAGTGGCTAAAGCCGAATCTGTGTAAGCCTACTTCAATAGCAAGCAGACTTAGTGCCTTCCGTTTGCCAAGGCAACCTAAGATGGAACTGACGACAGCGTGGTGCGTTGTCCCTCCCCCTTTTCAGACGAGAATCAGCGCGCCCTCGCACAAACATCTATTCGAGGCCCACGGGCCACCCGTGACGCAAGGGTAAACCCTTGGTCGGATAGGCACCAGTGAGCACAGTAATCCACCCCGGCGCTTCACTTTCCCGACGACAAAAGCTGATGTACGTAGTGATCCTCGGGTCCCTGACCGCGCTGGGCCCCTTCACCATCGACCTTTATCTTCCGGCGTTCCCGTCGTTGCAGAGCGACCTCGGCGTCACCGAAGCTGCGGTCCAGTTGACGCTCACCGGCACCATCGTTGGATTCGCCGTCGGCCAGTTGATCGTCGGCCCGCTCAGCGACAAGGTGGGACGCCGGCTTCCCCTGATTCTCGCCACCAGCGTCCACATCCTGGCCTCGCTTGGAGCGGCCATGGCTACCGACATCACCACGTTGATGGTGTTTCGTGTCCTGCAGGGCGTGGGTGCTGCTGGCGGTGGCGTGGTGGCAATGGCGATGCTCAGGGACCTGTTCAGCGGGTATCCGTTGGTCAGGATGCTCTCCTACATGGCATTGGTCAATGGGCTCGCTCCCATTTTCGCGCCGGTTATCGGATCGCAACTGCTGCTCGTCATGCCGTGGCCGGGCATCTTCTGGTTCCTGGCCGGCTACGGGCTGCTGGTCATCCTTGCGGTGTCGGTGTTCCTGGTTGAAACCCTCCCCGCGGATCGGCGCGGCAGCTCAGGGGCCACCGCCCTGCAACGCTACCGGGCGGTTCTTACCGACCGGATTTTCATCGGCGTTCTGCTGGTGGGCGGGATGAACTTCTCCGGCCTGTTTTCCTACCTTTCGGCGTCTCCCTTCCTCTTCCAGGGCACCTACAACTTCAGCGAGCAGCAGTATGGGCTGCTGTTTGCGGTGAATTCGCTGGGCATTGTGGCGGGGGTGCAGATCAGTGCACGGGTGATCCGCCGGATCGGCCCCCAGTGGGTGATGGTTTATTCCACCGCGTCGATGCTGCTGATGTCCCTGCTCATCATCCTGTTCGCACAGCTGGGGCTCGGATTGTGGGGGATCATGGTGCCGCTCTGGTTCTACATCATGTCGGCCGGGTTCACGTTCCCCTGTGTCCAGGTGCTGGCGTTGGCCAACCACGGCGCCCAGGCTGGCACTGCGGCGTCGCTGCTGGGCGCTGTCACCTTCGGTCTGGCCGGGGCAATTTCACCGGTCGTCGGACTTCTCGGGGTTTCCGCTACCAGTATGGGCGGCGTGATGGCTGTCTGCATCGGCGCCGGAGTGGTGTTCCTGTGGACTGTCGTCAGGCCGCGGACCGTCCCGCCCCTGGGCTAGACAGGGGCGGGCCGGGATAAGAGTTCCGGTCGGGTTTAGCTGCGCTCAGCCTTGCTGGAAATGTTGCGGGCCATCGACTTGAAGATGGTCCCGTGGAAGGGCAGCACGCCTAACCAGTACAACCGACCGGGGAGCCCCTTCGGGAAGAACACCGCACGCTGGGTGTACTCGCTGCCGGTGCCGTCGGGGCGCACAGACAATTCCAGCCAGGCGCGGCCGGGTAGTTTCATTTCGGCGCGCAAGCGCAGGCGCTCGCCGCGGACGATTTCCTCGACCCGCCAGAAGTCCAGTGCGTCGCCGGTGAGCAGCTGGTCGGTGTGGCGGCGGCCCCGGCGGAGTCCCACGCCGCCCACCAGCTTGTCCATCCACCCTCGCGCGGCCCACGCGACGGGAAGCGAATACCAGCCGTTGTCCCCGCCGATTCCCTCAATGACCTTCCAGAGCCGCTCCGGGGAGGCTTTGGACTTGTAGACCTGCACATCGGTGAAGACGGTGTGCCCAGCCCATTCCGGGTCGGTGGGCAGCGGATCGGCCGCACTGTCGACCCGGGAGGCTCCCGCCCAGCTGGTCTCCACCTCTCCGCCCCGTTCCTTGCCCAGCGCCAGATCGACGGCCGTGCGGTAGTCAGTCAAACCGCCGTCGGGCACCGGAATGTAGTTGTCGATGTCGTGTTCCGCGGTGATCGCATCATGCTGGAGCGACTCGATGAGTGGCATCGCCATCACGCGCGGAATGGGAGTGACCAAATTAACCCAGTGGCCAGCCAACCGGGGGGTCAGCACCGGCAGCGCCAGAATCTTGCGCCGCCGCAGACCTGCCTCGACTGCATACTGGTTCATCATCTCGGCGTAGGAGAGGACGTTCCGGGACCCGATGTCGAAGGTCCGGTTCAGATCAGGGGGCAGCGTCAGCGCACCGATCAGGTAGTGAAGGACGTCGCGAACGGCGATGGGCTCAATCCGGTTCAGCACCCACTTGGGGGCGGGCATCACCGGCAGGACATCGGAGAGGTGCCTGATCATTTCGAACGACGCCGAGCCGGATCCGATCACCACACCTGCCTGGTACGCGATGGTTGGCGTTCCGGATTCCAGGAGGATGCGGCCCACCTCCTCACGGGAGCGCATGTGGGTGGATAGTTCGACATCCGCCGGGTGCAGTCCACCCAGATAGACCATCCGCACGACGCCGGCCGCGGTCGCCGCGCTCGAGACCATCGAGGCGATCTTCGACTCCTTGGTCTCGAAGCCCTTGCCCATTCCCATCGAGTGCACCAGGTAGTACAGGGTGTCGACTCCAGCGCAGGCTTCCCTGAGTGACCCCTCATCTTCGAGGTCGCCCTCCACTACCTCCACCGAGGAACTCCAGGGGACGTCCTTGAGTTTCTGTGGTGACCGGACCAGCACACGGACCGTGTGTCCTTCGGCGACGAGACGGGACACCAGACGGCCGCCGATGTAGCCGGTAGCGCCGGTGACTAAGATCAGTTTGCTGTCTTGTTCCATTGCTTCAGAATACGCTTAGCGCGACGTTGTGCGTGACAAAAAGAAAACCCCTTCCCGCCAGCACGAAGCTGGTGGGAAGGGGTTTGGTGGCTCCTCCGACTGGACTTGAACCAGTAACCCTTCGATTAACAGTCGAATGCTCTGCCAATTGAGCTACGGAGGAAAGCAGCAGATACAACTTTACATACCAAGTGCGGGTAAGTGAAATTGGCTTGTTTCACCCAGCGGATCCCGGTGGAACCTCAGTCGGAGCGAAGCTGGCGACGGCGCATTTCCAGTTCCAGCAGGTCCCGCTGCAGCTGGACGTACTGTTCGGGGTCGGCGGCGGCGTCGACCCGTTGCAGCTTTCCCTGCATCTCGGCCTTGAGCCGGGTAATGCGCAGCTCGTAGAGCCGGTTCACGATATCCCTGCTGTAGAGGGCGAGGGCATCCTCGGCCTTCGACGGCAGCGGCGTGACGGCCAGCTCCGTGACCAGGCCGCGCAGCACCTCAGGGACCTCCTGCCGGACCCGTTCCACCCACTGCGCAGGCTCCACCCCAGCGGCACCCGCGGCCTGCACAGCGTCCTTCAGTGCCGCGTAGACGGGCACTGAGAACCCCGACTCGGCGAACCGCTCCCAGTGCGTCGGCTCGAGAAGGTTCGGGTACTGCAGGACCACCTCGAGGACCTCGCGTTCCATCCTGCCAATCGGGTCCTTCGGATCCGGCCGAGGGAACTGCTCGACGTCGCCACCTGACTCTGCGCCAGCCGACCCATCGGCTGCACCCTGAGCCGACGACGACGCAGCGTGCTCCCGCGATCCGCTCCCGGATCCGCTGCCGGTACCGCCCGCTACCCCGGTACCCTTCCTGGCTGCGGTCGCCACCGCCCGGGCCACCTGGTCCTCTCCCACGAACTGCATTCCCAGCCAGCGGGACAGCTCCCGGGTGTAAATGGACCGCAGCGACACATCCCGGATCCTGGCGACGATCGGCGCCGCGTGCCGCAGCGCGTTGACTTGGCCTTCGCCCGTGGACAGATCGTAGTTGCCGAAGGAGGCCTTGATGGCGAATTCGAAGAGTGGCCTGCGGGAGGAGATCAGGCCGCGGACGGCGTCGTCGCCCTTGGTCTGGCGGAGCTCGCATGGATCGGCGCCGCTGGCCTCCACCGCCACATAGGTCTGCGCGACGAACCGCTGATCCTCCTCAAAGGCGCGGAGGGCCGCCTTCTGGCCGGCCGCGTCACCGTCGAAGGTGAAGACCACCTCGCCACCGGATCCATCGTCGGAGAGAAGCCGGCGGGCAATCTTGATGTGATCGGCGCCGAAGGCGGTGCCGCAGGTGGCGACTGCGGTGCCGACCCCGGCGAGGTGGCACGCCATCACATCGGTGTACCCCTCGACGACCACGAGCTGACGCGATTTGGCGATCTCCCGTTTGGCGAGGTCGATGCCGTAGAGCACCTGGGATTTGCGGTAGAGCGAGGTCTCGGGGGTGTTGAGGTATTTGGGCCCCTGGTCCTCCTCGTACAGTTTCCGGGCGCCGAACCCGACGGTGTCTCCGGTGATGTCGCGGATGGGCCAGATCAGCCGGCCGCGGAACCGGTCATAGATCCGTTGGGCGTTGTTGGCGGAGACGCTGAACATGCCGGTGAGCTTGAGCTCGTCCTGGGTGAAGCCTTTGCCGGTGAGATGGGTCAGGAGGCCGTCCCAGCCCTGCGGCGCGTAGCCCACCCCGAATTGTTCAGCGGCGGCCCGGTCGAACCCGCGTTCCTGCAGGAACCGCCGTCCTGCGGCCGCGCCCTGGGTGAGGAGTTGTTCGCGGTAGAACTCGGCGGCGATCTTGTGGGCGTCGAGCATGCGCTGGCGCCTGCCAATGTCCTCGCGGCGGGGCCCGGTTCCACCGTCCTCATAGCGAAGTTCGAAACCAATCCGCGAGGCTAGCTTTTCGACGGTCTCGGAGAACGAGGTGTGGTCCATCTTCTGGACGAAGGAGATGACATCCCCGCCCTCACCACAGCCGAAGCAGTGGTAGGAGCCCATCTGGGGGCGGACGTGGAACGACGGCGACCGCTCGTCGTGGAACGGGCAGAGGCCTTTGTAGGATCCAACACCAGCAGACTTGAGCGTGACGTAGCCGTCGACGATCTCCTTGATGTCAGTGCGTTGGCGTACCTCATCGATGTCTTCGCGTTTGATGAGTCCGGCCATGAAAACAGTCTATGCGTCACCGGTGCTGTGAGGTTCCGCGGGGCTCAGCTGTGCAGGAGGAGTCAACCCTCACGTCTACCAGAGGGACGGGACCGGTCCGACGACCCGTCGGTGGAGGGACAGCGCCGACGCATCGGTGAGTGAGGCCACCTGGTCGATCACCACCCGAAGCCGCGCGTCGTCGTCGGGCGCGTCCTGCCAGTCGGCGGCAAAGGTGGGTTCGAGGAACCTGTTCCCCGCCGCAGCCATCTGCGCCACCAGGGAACTGAGCACCTCGCGCTGCCGTTCGTAGACGGGTTGGCGCCGTTCAGAGGTCATGACGAAAGTGGTGGCGAGGCCCTTCATGACCGCGATTTCGAGTTCAGTCTCCTCGGGTACCACCATTTTCGCGTGGTACCGGGTGAGGGGGGCGTGGCCGTAGATGGCCCGCGTGGCGGCCAGCGCGCTGAGGCAGAACCGGCCGATGAGCTGGCTGGTCATATTTTTCAGCGCCGCCATCGAGCGTCTGCTGCCGTCCGCGTCACGGACCCACACATCGGTGGCTTCAAGCCGGGTCAGGGCGGCGTCGATGGCAGCCGGGTCACTGTGCGGGAGGTACCACTGCTGGGTGTAGCCGACCACCCGGGCGCGCGTGTCCGAGCTGTCGAGCTGTTTGAGCTGGAAATGTCCGGCAACGATCGCGTCTTCGACGTCGTGCACTGAGTAGGAAATATCGTCGGCAAGGTCCATGACCTGCGCTTCCAGGCAGGACTGGCCGGCGGGCGCACCGTCGCGAAGCCAGGTGAAGACCGGCAAATCGTCCTCGTATGCGCCGAACTTTGAGGTGCGCTGCCCCTGGAGTACCGGCGCGTTGGCAGCGGTCCACGGATACTTCGACGCCGCGTCGAGGCTGGCGCGGGTGAGGTTAAGGCCAGCTGGGGTGCCGTCCGCCCGGATGACCTTCGGTTCCAGCCGGGTCAGCAGCCGCAGGGTCTGGGCGTTACCTTCGAATCCGCCGACCGAGTGGGCGAGGTCGTTCAGCGTCGATTCGCCGTTGTGGCCGAACGGCGGGTGGCCGAGGTCGTGGGCCAGGCAGGCGGCGTCGACGATGTCCGGGTCGCAGCCGAGCGCCCGGCCCAGCTCGCGGCCCACCTGCGCCACTTCGAGGCTGTGGGTGAGGCGGGTGCGCACGAAGTCGTCGGTGTCCGGGGCGACCACCTGGGTTTTGGCGCCGAGACGCCGCAACGCCGAGGAATGCAGGACCCGGGCACGGTCACGCTCGAAATGGGACCGGTGGGTGCTCTTGGCGGGCTCGTCCACCCACCGCTGCATGTCGGCGTCGGTGTACCCGGCCGTGACTGGCGCATGCGGGAAACTCGGTTCAGCCACCTGAAACATCCACTTCCGCGGCGGAAATGTCCGCCTGCTGTGCATCGTTGAGGGCGCGGGAATTCAGCCAGTCCTGGGGTAGGGAGGTCTTCTTGGGGCTGCCGGCACGCCCGCGCGGACCCTCGGCGTCGGCGCCCGGGTACGGTGACTCGGCGTCGAGCTCGGCCAGCAGCCCACGCAGCACCTCAAGGGTGGGAACGGCGGCCAGTTTGGCGCGCAGTTCTCCGCCGACCACGTAGCCCTTGAAGTACCAGGCCATGTGCTTGCGGATGTCCCGCAGCGCCATCATCTCGTTGCCGAAGGTGTCGACCAGGAGCTCGGCGTGGCGGTAGACGGTGTCGGCCACCTGGCCGAGGCCGGGCTGGTGCCGGGTGCTGTCTCCCTCGAAGGCGTTCATCAGGTCGCCGAACAGCCAGGGCCTGCCCTGGCAACCACGCCCGATGACGACGCCGTCGACGCCGGTCTGGCGGACCATGCGGATGGCGTCCTCGGCCGACCAGATGTCGCCGTTGCCCAGCACCGGAATGTCCGGCAGGGCTTCGCGGAGCTCGGCGATGGCATCCCAATCGGCTTTGCCGGAGTAGAACTGGGACGCGGTGCGCCCGTGCAGGGCAACCGCGGCGACTCCGCTGTCGCGGGCAATTTTGCCTGCTTCGCGGAAGGTCAGATGATCCTCGTCGATCCCCTTGCGCATCTTGATGGTGAGAGGGATCTCACCCTTCGACGCTTCACGGACCGCGGTCTGCACGATGCCGGTAAACAGGTCAAGCTTCCACGGCAGTGCGGCGCCGCCACCCTTCCGGGTGACCTTGGGTACCGGGCAGCCGAAGTTGAGGTCGATGTGATCGGCGCGATCCTCCTCGACGAGGATCCTGATGGCGGCGCCCACCGTGACCGGGTCGACGCCGTAGAGCTGGACCGAGCGGACCGCTTCGTCGTCGTCGTGCGAAATGATCCGCAGGGACTCGGGGTTGCGCTCCACCAGGGCACGGGACGTCACCATCTCGGAGACATACAAGCCGCCGCCGTATTCGCGGCACAGGCGGCGGAACGCGGTATTGGTGATACCGGCCATCGGCGCGAGGACCACCGGGGTCTTCACGGTAATGTTGCCGAGCTGCAGCGGGGGCAGGTCCAGTCGGGTGTCGGCGGGCAGGGTTGATACAACAGTCACGTGTCTATTGTCGCAAGCTGAGGCAAATCGGGAAGCGCAACAGCCCCTCGCTATTCACCCCCGCGTGCATCACGGTCCCGCCGCGACCGTCGGGTCTCGACGTCGCCGCCCTCCGGAGCGACACTCACGAGGTCACCGCCGGGCAGGCTGGCTGCGCTTCCGGCGGACGCCCCGCCCGATACCTGACCGGCGCCGGCGGCCACGGTGTGCTGACGGATACCCACCGCCTTGACCACCACCACCGCGATCAGGGTAGTGGCGGGGATGGCCAGCACCAGGCCGATCGAGCCCACGAGGGTGCGCACCACCTCCTCGGCGAGCTCTCCGCTGGTGAGGTTTTCCAGCAACGTGCGGTCATACAGCGAGACCAGGATCAGCAGCGGCAGTGCGGCACCAGCATAGGCGAAGGCGATGGTGTAGACCGTGGAGGCGATGTGGTCGCGCCCAATCCGCATGGCTCCGGAAAACAGCCTCCGGGACGATGTGTTGGGGGCCAGTTCGTACAGTTCCCACACCGCTGACGACTGCGTGATGGTCACATCGTTGAGAACGCCCAGCCCGGAAATGATCAGGCCGCACATAATGATTCCGGAGATCGACACCTCCCCCGAGGAGTTGACCAGGGCGTAGGCATTTTCGTCGCCCACCCCGAAGAGGTAGATGGATTCGGTCGCCCAGGCCGCCAGCAGGGCAGTGATAGAAAGCCCGAACAGGGTGCCAAGCAGCGCCGTCGACGTTCTCGCGGAGAAGCCGTGGGCGAAGTACAGCACCCCGATCATGATCACCACCGACCCCACCAGCGCCAGCAGCAGCGGCGGCTTCCCCTCCACCAGACCCGGCAGGATGAACTGTCCCAACACCACCAGGGCACCGACCAGGCCGATCATTGCCCGCAGCCCCCGCCACCGCGCAACCGCAACGACAACCACGGCGTAGAGGACGGCGAGCCACATCATCGGCACCGTCCTGACGAAGTCCATGAAAATGTAGGGGGCGCTGCCTCCCTGGATCACTCCGTCCAGGTTCAGGTATCGGATTTTGTCCCCGGCCTCGACCGCGCCAGCGCGGGCCAGCTCGGGCGTGACCTCCACCGGAACGAGGGCGCCACCGGCGTCGGGCGCCGTGTAGGCGACCTGGCACTGCAGCGCCTCCCCGCCCGCATCGACGGTGGGCTGGGACGAGGGGCAGTCTTCTTCCGAGACCCGTTCCACCTGTCCGACGTCGATGGAAACGCCGTCGGCGGTGGCATAGGGATTGGAGATGGTGACGCTGCTGCGGTCGCCGCTGGGCCACAGCAACATCATGCCGATCACTGTCAGGACACCGATCGGAACCAGGATGGTGGCGAGCAACAGATTTGCGCGTTTCCGTGCGCCAATCGTTGCTGGGCTTGGCTCCGAATTGCCTGTGTCATGAGTGTGGCTGTGGCCCACGAGGTTCCTAGCTGTCCTTGATGAGGTTCAACGCACTGGTTCGGTGCTCTACGGAATTCTACGCGGGGACAAAACGGTCCCGGACCGCGACATAAGCTAGACCCAAGGTTTGGAACAACACCCCGCGGCAGATGGAAAAGGGCAGATGAAAGAACGGTTTAGTGAATCGGATGAGGTTCCCGCCGGAACCGTTGCGCATGCGCCAGTGGTGACTGTTCGAAAGGCGACAGGCCCGGTGAAGGGTGTGGTCCTGGTGCTCCACGGCGGCCGGGCGAACAGCTTCGAACCGGTCCGTGCCCGACACCTGAGTCCGGTGCGGATGGTTCCCTTCGCCGCGCTGGTCCACAGCCGCGGCAAGGATCACGGCCTGGCAGTGTGGTCCCTCCGCAATAGCGTCAGGGGGTGGAACGGTCAGGAAATGTCGCCGTTGCATGATGCCCGCTGGGCGCTGGCCGCGATCCGTGACCGGCATCCGGGAGTCCCCGTCTATCTGGTCGGGCATTCGATGGGTGGCCTGGTTGCCCTCTGTGTGGCCGACGACCCCGAGGTCCGCGCGGTCGCGTCCCTGGCTCCCTGGCTGAGCGAGACCACCCCCGCCGATCCCGTCGCCGGCAAGCGCGTCCTGATCCTGCACGGCGACTCGGACCGCTGGACATCCCACCGGCAGTCACTCCGCTATGCGCACCGTGCCCGTTCACTGGCGACGGACCTGCACTACGTCACGGTTCGCAGCGCTGGGCATTTCATGGTCAAAAAAGCACGGCTTTGGCACGAACTCACTGCCTCCTTCGTCCTGAAGTCCTTCACCGAGGACACCGGAGCCGCCATCCATCCGGACGGCACCCTGCCCGCCCGCGATCTATTGGTCGGCGACCAGCCCCTCTCCATCACCGTCTAACGGACTGCCCCCTACCACCCTGAAGGTGAATGATGCCTGAATTCCCGTTTCTCAGCTTCCTCGGCGGCTTCGGCTGGGCGGCGCTCGGCGTCGTCGTGCTCCTCGCTGCCACCTTCGCGATGGCCCAGGTGCAGAAGCGCCACTCGGTGATCGACACGGCGTGGGGGCTGGGGTTTGTGGTGATCGCGGCGATCACGTTCGTCACCTCTGCCCAGACTTCGGTGGACGCAGCCGGCGACGACGCCCGCCGCTGGCTGCTGTTGCTCCTCACCGCTGCGTGGGGGCTGAGGCTGGCCGGATTCATCGGGTGGCGGGCCCGCGACGGCGCCGAGGACCCACGGTACGAGGACATGCTCAGCAAGGCGCCGGGCTCCCGCAACATTTATGCCCTGCGAAAGATTTACCTGACGCAGGGTGTGGTGATGCTCTTCGTGTCGCTGCCCCTTCAGGTAGGAATGTACGCCACCGGCCCCCTGGGCTGGCTGGCCTGGGTCGGCGCTGTGATCTGGCTGGTCGGGTTCTACTTCGAATCAAGCGGGGACTACCAGATGGCCGCATTCCGGAACAATCCGGCGAACAAGGGCAAGGTGATGGACCGGGGCCTGTGGCGCTATACCCGGCACCCCAACTATTTCGGTGACGCAGCCGTCTGGGTGGGCCTGTTCCTGATATCGGCTGATTCCTGGCCCGGAGTGCTCACCATCCTCTCCCCCGCCCTGATGATCTGGACCCTTTCCAACAAGACAGGCAAGCCCCTGACGGAGAAGCGGCTCAGCACCCGCCCCGGCTACCGCGAATACATCGAGAACACCAGCGGATTCTTCCCGCTGCCACCCAAACCCGGACGAGGTGCATCATCATGAGTCGACTCACTGAGAAAATCGGGCGCTGGCAGCCCCAGCCCAATGACCGTTTCTATCGCATGATCGTGCACACCGGACAGGCGCTCCGGTTTGTGTTCCGCATTCGGGTCATTGTGTCCGGTCAGGAGAACCTCCTGCCTGCGGGTCCGCTGAACGGCCGGTCACGGCGTCCAGTCCCGGGCCAGGGAGCGGTGGTGGCGATCACCCATTTCGGGTACCTCGATTTTGCGTTCGCCGAACTGGTGCTGTGGCGGCATGCCCGCGCCCAGATGCGGTTCCTCGTCACCAAGGGTGCGGCGGCACACTGGTTCGCCGGACCGGCGATCAGAGCGGCAGGGCACGTGGTCGTTGACCGCAGCGCGGGCAGCGCCGCCTATCAGGGTGCGTTGGAGAAGCTCAAGGCCGGCGAGTATGTGGCAATCCTGCCCGAGGCCGGAGTGAGCCGCAGCTACACCGTCCGTGAACTGAAAACCGGTGCGGTCCGCCTGGCAGCGGAGGCTGGTGTGCCGATCCTTCCGATGTCCGTGTGGGGGTCTCACCGGTTCATGAGCCGCGGCCACAAGCTGTCCCTCAAAGCCATCTTCAGGGCACCCGTGCGGGTCCACATCAGTCCGCCGATCTGGCACGGCGCGGATGCCGACGTCGTCAAGGAGACCGAGCAGTTGCGGGCCGAACTGCAGGACGGCATTGACCGCGGTATCGCCAACTTCCCGCTGGTCCCCGAACCCGGCGCGTGGTGGCATCCCGCTCCCCTGGGCGGCGGCGCCATGACCGAGGAGGAACGCATCGCGGCCGACGCCCACGACAAGGCCACCGGGCGGCACGAGCGTCAGTAGCCGAATGAGATAAGGCGGGCCCACCAGTCGTGGGCCCGCCTCATCTCACTGTTCAGGCCCAGTCGCTAGTCGCTGATCACCTGGGTTTCCGGTGCGCTGACCGATGCTGATCCCATCGCCAGGAGCGGCTCGACCACGTTGACGAGGGCGGTCATCGAATCATCCACCTCAAGCAGTACCGGGAACTGGTGCACCAGCATCGCCAGCAGGGACGCCACCGCGGCTTCCTGCTCCGCCGGAGCGAGGTCGGGGTCGTAGCCAACCAGTACGTCGGCTGGATCATCGGTCCGGGTCTGGGTGTAGCTGACAGCGAACGCGGCGATCTTCCCGCCGTCGGCCTGCGGCTTGTCCCTGAGCACCACTGCTCCCCCGGCCCCGGTGGAGTCGGCAAGAAGATACTGCTGGGCCTGGCCCAGGGTCATCTCCGCCGGATCCCACGCGTGCACCGAGTTGTACCAGGCGGCGACGGCGGTGGTCAGTTCGACCGATCCGGTCGCTGCTTCGTCCAGCTGCGGCCCACCAGCGTCGTCGAAGACCGGCAGCGACAGCGCACCGGGCTCCACCTTGACGATCCGCGACCGCTGGATCTGCCCGAACCCTGAGGCCGTGGCGAAATCCGCGCCAGTGCTGCCGGGAATCACCTTCGCCCGCAACTGGGTGGCGCCCGACGGCGACCCGCCCGCCTCATGCCGCAGCATCGCCAGCAGCGTGGACCCCACCCCGGTGCGGCGGTGGTCCGCCGCGACCTCAATGTAGGCCCACAGCCGCTGGTTGTGGAGCTTCGGTTCAAAGACATACGCTGCGGCGACCGGAACGCCCGTACCGTCTCCCGCTGTACCGGTTCCCACCACGTCTTCGGCCACAATGCAGCGCAGCCACGGGGTGTTCGATGACGGACGGAACAGTGCCCTGGCCTGCTCGACCTGCGCGTTCTCGGGTCCGCCCCAGAGCTGGATCAGCTCAAGGTCGTCGCCGTCGCGCCATTCACGGTAGTTCAGCACCATCAGGAGCCGATCAGTCGGGCGGCCAGGTAACCCTCAACCTTGTCGAGGGAAACGCGTTCCTGGGCCATGGTGTCGCGTTCCCGGATGGTGACGGCCTGGTCGTCCAGGGTCTCGAAATCCACGGTGATGCAGAACGGGGTGCCGATCTCATCCTGGCGACGGTAGCGACGGCCGATGGCGCCGGCGTCGTCGAAGTCGATGTTCCAGTTCCGGCGCAACTGCGCGGCAAGATCCTTCGCCTTCGGCGACAGATCCTCGTTGCGGCTCAAGGGCAGCACGGCAGCCTTGACCGGCGCGAGGCGTGGGTCCAGCTTCAGGACGGTGCGCTTGTCGACGCCACCCTTGGAGTTGGGTGCCTCGTCCTCGGTGTAGGAATCCACCAGGAAGGCCATGAAGGACCGGGTCAGGCCAGCGGCGGGTTCGATCACGTACGGTGTGTACCGCTCGTTGGTGCCCTGGTTGAAGTAGCTCAGGTCGGTACCGGAGTGCTTCGAATGGGTGGACAGGTCAAAGTCGGTGCGGTTCGCAATGCCCTCCAGCTCGCCCCACTCCGAACCCTGGAACCCGAACCGGTACTCAATGTCGGTGGTGCCCTTGGAGTAGTGGCTGAGCTTCTCCAGCGGGTGCACGAACAGCCGCAGGTTGTCCGGCTTGATGCCCAGGTCCGTGTACCAGTCGAGGCGGTTCTTGATCCAGTACTCGTGCCACTCGTCATCAGTGCCGGGCTCGACGAAGAATTCCATCTCCATCTGCTCGAACTCGCGGGTGCGGAAGATGAAGTTGCCCGGGGTGATTTCGTTGCGGAAGCTCTTGCCGATCTGGCCGATGCCGAAGGGTGGCTTCTTGCGGGAGGTGTTGAGGACGTTGTTGAAGTTCACGAAAATGCCCTGGGCGGTTTCCGGCCGCAGGTAGTGCATGCCTTCCTCGTTGGCGACGGGGCCCAGGAAGGTTTTCAGCAGTCCCGAGAACTCCTGCGGTTCCGTCCATTCCCCGCGGGTGCCACAGTTGGCGCAGGCAATGTCCTTGAGCCCGTTTTCGGCGGCGCGGCCCTTCTTTTCCTCATATTCTTCCTCGAGGTGGTCGGCCCGGTACCGCTTGTGGCAGCTGAGGCATTCCACCAGGGGGTCGCTGAACACCTCGACGTGGCCGGATGCCTCCCAGACCTTGCGCGGGAGGATTACGGAGGAATCCAGGCCGACGACGTCGTCGCGCCCGCGAACCACTGACTGCCACCACTGGCGTTTGATGTTTTCCTTCAACTCGGCGCCGAGGGGACCATAGTCCCAGGCTGACCGTGATCCTCCGTAGATTTCCCCCGCCTGGAAGACAAACCCGCGGCGCTTCGCGAGCGAAATGATGGGGTCGAGTGCGGACTGGTTCTTGGCCAAGGTGGTTCTCCATTTCTACAGGCCGCTGGGTGCGGTCCGTGGTGGTGTCCGGCAGGGCTGAGGTTCAGCATCTGGTTCCGGTGAATGGTCCCGGTGAGGGGTTCCAAAACAGGGGCTGGGTGCCTGCTCGAATCGAAGGTACAACCTTAGCCTACCGAGGCGTATCGGCTGCCGGGGTGTATCGGCTGCTCCGGTCAACTACCCGGATCAACTGCCCAGGTCAAGGCATCTGGGGTCGGCTGATCAGCGTACCCGGAGCGCCCGTCTCGGCCATGGCAAGGTGGTCAGCACAATGGCGATGAGGGTGAGGATGGGGCCCGCCACGGTGGCGAGTTCCACCACGGTGCCCGGGGTCGGGAAGACCAGGTCGAGGGCCAGGGAACCGACCAGCTGGCCTGCGATCATCCCCAGACCGGTGAGCAGGACGCCGAGGCTCCGGACCAGCACCGCTCCCAGCCCGATGAAGACGCATCCCAGCGGGCCGCCGAGGTAATACCACCACTCGGTGGGCAGGGCCGCGCCCGGCCCGGCGACGAGAATTTTGATCAGCCAGGCGAGCAGCAGGACCGACGCCCCGGAGATGAAATTGATCAGGGTGGCGATGATTGGGGTCCCATAGTGAACCGACGCGGTGCCATTCATGGCCTGTTGGAAGCTGATGAGGAATCCGGCCAGGATCGGCAGCAGCACCGGTATCAGCCAGCTGCTGAGGTCGCCGGTGGCACCGAACCGGGGTGACACCGCCCAGACCACGGCAGCGACGGCGAGCGCCGTGCCAATTAATCGCATCACGGTCAGCGGTCGTTTCCCTGCCGGCCCGATGCCTGCACGGTCGGCGAGCAGGCCACTGAGGGTCTGGCCCATCACTGCCGCTACCGTGAAGAGCGCCACCCCCAGAACACCGATGGTCAGGGACTGGGAGAAGACAAAGAACGCGCCGATGGTGCCAGCGGCAAGATAGATGGGCGGGAACCGCCGCTCCCGCACCGAGGGAAGTATCTGCCGGAAACCGGCCCGCCCCCGCGGCAGCACGAGGGTGATAATCACCATCAGGACGAGGCCGGTGCTGAAGCTGACTAGCGCTGCGGCAACCCCATCGTTGAGGTGTGTGCCGAGGGCGCCGTTGATTCTCCCCTGCAGGGGAATTGCCACGCCGGCTGAGACGGCGAGCAGCAGGCCGAGGAACAGGGGAAGCCGGGGGTGGTGTGACACCCATTGATCCTATGGCAGGCTGGCCCGTGCCCTGGGACCAGTCGAACGGATCAAGAGATTCGGAGCCATGCCGCTGAGACCGGCAGGGTCGGGCAGAATGGAGCCATGAACCAATCCCCAGAAAGCGACCCGACCGTCGGCCACACCATCCCCATTACTGATGACATGATCCGGCTGGGTCAGCTGCTGAAGCTATCCAATCTGGCTGAGGACGGCGCGCAGGCCAAGGAGCTGGTGGATAACGGCCTCGTGAAAGTCAACGGGGCCATCGAGGAGCGCCGCGGCGCGCAGCTCCATCCAGGCGACGTGGTCACCGTGAATGGCGCCTCGGTCACTATCACCCGTGAGACCGCTAACGGCGTTTAGGCTGCGGTTCAATCCCGAAAACTGTCAGCTCGAGGAATTCCTTGACGTGGGCAAGCTCACGCATGCTGATGCTGTGGGCGATGCCCGCATACAGCACCTTGGTGAGGTTCGTGTGTGCGACAGCCCAGCGGTGAGTGAATTCAATCCGGTCGGGAGTGATCACCGGATCCTCCTGATCGCGCCCCCAGAAGAGCGGCACCGGGTGCGCTGCTGCGTCGTCGTCATTGAAGAACTGGCTGCCCTCGGCTGGCACCACAAACCCTGAGAGCCCGACGACGGCGGTGAAGTCGCGGGGGCGATGACGCAGCAGGGTGGTGGCGACGGCCATTCCCATGGAGAAGCCGAGCAGGGACACGCTGGTATGCCCGGCTTTCACCGAGTCGAGCCAGCCGGCTACCTTGGCGACGGTGTCAGTCACCAGATCCACCGAGTATCCGGTGTCCTGGGTGAGGGGGAACCAGGTGAACCCTGGCCCCATCGCGTGGGGGGCCCGCACGGAGGCGACCGTGAGGTTGGGCGGCAGATGGTCGACTAAGCCCATGAGGTCTTCCTCATTGGCAAGATGTCCGTGGAACATGACGAGCAGGGCGGTACCCTCGCGTTCCGCCGCGGGGCGCGACCACAGGACCACGGGATCCCAGGCAGGCGCGGTGGCGTGATCGGCGGCTGGCAGGTGGGGTGATTCCGAAAGAGTCATTGACCTAGTCTTTCACGCGCGGAGGGTCGCGTTCAGTATCGGTCTGTAACAGGATAGAAGGATGAACCGGAACCTGTACCTGACGCCCGACACCCCGGCCGATCCTCACGACAGCATGCCAGAGAGCAGCGTGGCGAACAGTATCCCGCATCCGTGGACCCGCTATGTTGCCCTCGGTGACTCATTCACCGAGGGCATTGGTGACCCGAATCCCGAGAGCGTGGGCGGCAACAGGGGGTGGGCCGACCGGGTCGCTGAAGAACTCAGCAGGAGCCGGGAGGATTTCGCGTATGCCAACCTCGCCGTTCGTGGCCGGCTGCTGCACCAGATCGTGGACCAGCAGGTTGCACCGGCTTTGGCCTTGAAACCGGACCTGATCACCATCTCGGCCGGCGGCAACGACCTGATCCGGCCGGGTGGCGACCCGGACCAGCTGGCGGCCCGGCTGGACGGTGCCGTTGAGGCGCTCAGCGCGGATCAGGCGACGGTGGTCCTGTTCGCCGGCCCCGACGCGAGAGATTCGGTGCTGGGCAACTTCAGGTCCAAGACGGCAATTTTCAACGAGAACCTGAGGATCATCGCCGCCCGGCATGACGCCCTGATCGCAGACATGTGGGCGCTCCGGCAGCTGGTGAACCCGCAGATGTGGGATGGAGACCGGTTGCACTTTTCCCCGCTGGGTCATCACACCATTGCCATGATGGTGCTGGAAACCCTCGCGGTACCCCATTCCCTGACACCGCTCGAACCGCAGCCGCTGCCCCATCAGAGCTGGCGCGCCGCGCGGACGGAGGACCTGGTGTGGGCGAAGGTGTACTTCGTCCCCTGGGTGCTGCGCCGGCTCCGCCGCCAGTCCTCGGGCGACGGGGTGCTGGCGAAAAGGCCCGATGCCGCTCCGATCTTTGGCCCCGGGATGCCCCCCGGCGTCGGCGGCTAAGCCCCGGTCATTCACTAGTGATCGGTGTAGAAGGCTTCCCGCAGGCGTTGATCGAGCTGGTGGATCTCGGTCAGGAAGGCGTCGTGGCCGATCGGTGAGACGATCGTGTGGACGGGCACCTCCCCCGGCAAGGCCTGTGCCAGGGTGTGGGACTGGCTGGGGAAATACAACCGGTCCGAGTCAACCGCTGCGATGAAGAACTCGGCGGTGGCATCCCGCAACGCCAGGTGCAGGGGACCGCGGTCCCGGCCGGCATCATGCCCCATGAGTGCTTCTGTCAGCACCAGATAGCTGTTGGCGTCGAACCGTTCCACCAGCTTGCTGGCTTGATGGTCAAGGTAGCTTTCCACCTGAAATCTGCCCCGGGCTGCCGGGTCCGACGAGCCGAAGGGTGTCTCTGCACCCTGTGCCGCCCGACCGAAGCGGTGCTCCAGCTCCGGCTCGGACCGGTAGGTGATGTGGGCGATGCGCCGGGCCAGCCCGAGCCCGGCGACCGGGCCTGTGCCCGGATAGTAGTCCCCCGCGGCGAATCCCGGGTCCAACCGGATAGCCTGCAGCTGCGCCTGGGCGAAGGCAATCTGCTCTGCCGAGCTTGCGGCAGTGCAGGCGATGACTGCGCACCGTTCGACCCGCTCCGGGTACACCAGAGCCCACTCCAGGGCCCTCGCGCCGCCGAGCGACCCCCCGATCACCGAGTGCCACCGATCGATTCCGAGCGCATCAGCCAGGAGGGCCTCGGCCCGGACCGAATCCCTGACCGTGAGGTAGGGGAATCGGGAGCCCCAGGGGACGCCGTCGGGGTCCGCTGACGCAGGTCCGGTGGAGCCATAGCAGCCGCCGAGCATATTGATGGATACGACAAAATACCTGGTGGTGTCGATGGTTTTGCCGGGGCCCACCAGCTGGTCCCACCAACCGTCTTCGGTCGAATCGCCGCGGGCAACATGGGAGCTGCCGGTCAGTGCATGCTGAATCAGGACGGCATTGGACCCATCGTCGTTGAGGGTGCCCCAGGTTTCATAGGCGAGCGTAATCTCGGGCAGGTGCCCCCCGGTTTCACAGGTGAAGGGGCCCAGACCGAGTGAGCGGACGACGCCGTCAGGTGTCACCTGGGCCCGGTCCTGTTGTGCGGTGTGAATAGTTGTCACTGGTATCGCCCACCTCGGAATCCGCGCTTGCGCCGGACACCCTGTCCGCCGCCTGGTCGTCACCCGGGGCACCCCACCGCGAAGGAGGGTTGCCGTCCAGCAAGCCGGGGCTTGGTGGAGCGGGGTGTTCCGCTCCGTGCTGGCACTCGTGACCTGTTCCTAGATAACCCGAAAACGCAGCTTCGACGCAAATATGTGAACGTCCGTGTATCTGAACGTCCGTGGCAAAAAAGACCCTGATCTGCCCCCAGCAGCCCGATAAGCTTGCGCCATGCGGATCCGCCCAATCGATCTCGTCGATGTTTTTGTCTACCTCGTCGTCCTGGGTCTGTTCATTCAACTGTTTCCCGCGGTGATTTCCGAGACGTTCACCCTGGCGTTGCTGACCGCTGCGCTGCTGAAGCTGGTGCTCGAATTGGTGATGCGGGTGAAGAAGGCCCTGTTGACCCGCGTCCGTACGGCTGAGCGGGTTCTCCCCCGGGTGATCAATGGTGGGGCCCTGCTGCTGGTGCTTCCCGGAAGCAAACTCCTGGTGCTCCAGCTGGTGGCGTTCCTCTTCGGCGATGCGGTGTACCTGGGTGGCTTCTTCCAGGTCACGGCGCTGATCATCGTTCTGATGGCTGCCCGGGGTGGCGTGAGACGCCTTTTCGTCGGTAAGGGTCCCCTAAGTCGAGACACAGATCACAAAGTGCCAAACTAGGGCCATGCGCTTGGACCATGTCTCATATGCTTGTGAACCCGACGGCCTCGTAGCAACTGCGGGGAGGATCGCCGATGCCCTCGGCGTCGACCCGGTGAAGGGTGGTGTGCATCCCCGCTTCGGCACCAGGAACATGATTTTCCCGATGCTGAACGGTCAATATCTCGAAGTTGTTGAGGTGCTGAACCACCCGGCTTCCGACAAAGCTCCCTTCGGCCAGGCGGTTCGCGCCCGGTCCGAGGCTGGCGGCGGCTGGATGGGTTGGTGTGTTGCTGTGGATGATCTGGCCCCCTTCGAGGAACGCCTCGGTCGTAGCGCCGTCCCGGGCAACCGCAAATTTCCTGACGGTCAGGAGCTCACCTGGCAGCAGATTGGCATCAAGGGGCTGATCGCTGATCCCCAGGTCCCCTATATGTTGCGGTGGGATGACGGTACTGAGGCCCTGCACCCCTCACAGGCCCGACCCGCTACAGTGCGCCTCGATTCGCTGACCATTGCAGGGTCCCCCGACCGGATTGCTGAATGGCTGGGCACGCCGGCGACCGAGCCGCTCGATGAGGTTGTTGTGCAGTGGGTGGCACCCAATGGCACTCCCGGCATCATGTCCGTGACCTTCCAGACTGCCAACGGCCTGGTGGAAATTTAACTGCACCCTTTCGTGTGACCGGCCGGCAAGTCGCCACGTGACTAGTCGCCGATACCAATCGCCGATCCAAAGAGGGCGAAGCCTACAAACCCGGCGATATCGAGCAGGGCGTGGGCGATGACCAGGGGCATCACCCGTTTGGTCCGGGTGTAGGCATATCCAAAGATCAGACCCATCAGGACATTGCCGATAAACGGCCCGAAGCCCTGATACAGGTGGTAGCTGCCCCGGAGCAGGGCACTGGTGATGATGATGGCCGGCATTGACCAGCCCAGCTGCTTCAGCCGGTGAAACAGGTATCCCACCACAATGACCTCTTCGACCACTGCGTGGCGCAGCGCCGAGAGAATCAGGACGGGCACGGTCCACCAGTAGGCGTCGAGCGCAGCGGGCTCGATTGCCGTCGTGATCCCCAGCGCACGCCCCGCCGCATAGACGCCGAGCGTGCCGACCCCGATGACCATCGCCAGGCCGAACCCCAGGCCGAAATCGACCCGTGGCCGGCTGAAAGTGAATCCCAGGGTGCGGAACGCCGACTTTCCCGGTTCCGTCAGGAGGAATAGCACCAGGAACACCGGAACCAGCGCGAAGAAGATGCCGAGCAGCTGGTAGGTGAGGTCGAAGTACTGGCGGTCATTCAGGACCGGATTCAGCCGGGTGGTCTGCGCAGCGAGCGGCGCCTGGCTGAGCTTGTCGAGCAGGTTGACCACCGCGTAGACGGCCGATTGCCCGAGGGAAAGTCCGAGCACAATCGCTATCTCGGCGGTGATCCGCCGACGTTGGACGGGGGCCGACCGGTTGACATCGTCCGGCGTCGACGTCGTGGACGCCTTGGGTATCTCGGTGGACATGCCAGCCATCCTAGTGGGCGATCCTTGGGGCTAGTCGGCACCCAGCTTCGGGGCGACGATGACGGTGGTCCCATGATCTTCGAACGACCGCCGCTGAGCGGCGGTGATTCCTGAGTCGGTGATCAGGTTGCTGAAGGTGTAGCCGGTCATGGTGGCGAAGCATCGGGTACCGATCTTCGACGAGTCCGCGACAACGTAGGCCTTGGCGGCGCGTTTGGCGACCATTGCGTTGACCGCGGCTTCACCCTCGTCGCTGATGGTGGGCCCGACGACCGGGTCCAGCCCGTTGACTCCGACAAACGCCAGGTCGAGGGCCACCCGCTGCAGCACCGCGTCAGCATAAGAACCCACCAGTTCATAGGAGCGGGGGTTGACGATGCCACCGGTGACCATGATTTTGAAGTTGGGCCGGACAGCGAGCTGGGCTGCAATGTTGATGGCGTTGGTGACGACAGTAAGCGTTGGCTTGTTTGACGGTTCCATCAGGTCGCTGCGTTTGCTGAGCGCCGAGGCGATTGCCGTGCTGGTGGTCCCGCCGCAGAGCCCGATCACCGCTCCCTTGGGGATGAGGTCGCTTGCGGCCTGCGCGATCGCGCGCTTCTGCCCGGCGTGGACGTCCTTGTTGTAGCGCCCGGGCAGATCGTAGGCGACGGTTTCGATGGTGGCCCCACCGTGTGTGCGGGTCAGCAACCGCTGCTCCGCGAGGCTGTCCAGGTCCCGCCGGGCGGTGGCCGGTGAGACTTTGAGCTTGCTGACTATTTCGTCGACTTCCACCTGGGTGGCTTCGGAGAGTAGGTCAAGGATGGCGCTGAGCCGTTCCGCGCGTTTCATCCCGCTGGCCCGTTCCCGTTGATGGTGGCTGCCGCAGCGACCGGGCCTGCGGTAGCGAAGAGGGTTAGCAGGCGTGCGGTTTCCGATTCGATGGCAGCACGCCCGGCCCCGATATACTTCCGCGGGTCGACGATTGTCGGATTGTGATCCAGGTACAGGCGAACGGCCCGGGTGGAGAGGCTGTTCAGGTGCGTGGAGACATTGATTTTGGTCATCCCGGCCCGGATCGCCGCAGCGATAACGTCGTCAGAAACCCCCGACGACCCGTGCAGGACCAGCGGCACATCGAGCACTGAGTTCAGGGCCGCGATCAGGACCAGGTCCAGTTCGGCGCTGCGCTGAGTCATCGCGTGGGAGGAGCCGACGGCGACGGCGAGCGCGTCGACACCCGTGGCCGCCACAAAGGCGGCGGCCTCCCCCGGGTCCGTCCTGACGCCCGGCGCGTGAGCGCCGTCCTTTCCGCCGACCTTGCCCAGTTCGGCTTCCACATACACGCCGCGTTCCCGGGCGTAGGTGGCCACGCGGGTGGTGGTGGCAACATTCTCGTCGAAGTCCAGGGCGGCGCCGTCGTACATCACCGATCCGAAGCCCAGGTCCACCGCGGCGAACGCCAGCTCAGGATCTTCAGCGTGATCCAGATGCACTGCGACCGGCACCAGGGCGGCGCGGGCGATGGCAAGGGTGGCGAGAGCGATCGGTTCCAGCCCGCGATGGTAGTTGACGCAGTTCTCGGAAATTTGGAGAATCACGGGCAGCCCCGCCGCTTCGGCCCCGGCCACCAGCGCCTCGGCCGTTTCCAGCTGGATGACGTTGAACGCGCCAATCCCGGTTCCCGCGGCTGCAGCCGCAGCCATCAGTTCGCCTGTCGGTGTGAGGGTCATGCGCGGGACTCCTGCTCGGGTAGGTGGTGCTGGGTGACGGTAACTGCTGGTTCCAGGTCCGGGTAGCTGGGGTGCAACTCGCCGGCGGCTGGCATCAGGACCGCGGCGGCCGACCACGCGACGGCGAGCCGCAGCAGGGTTTCCGCGGAGGTGATGCCGGCAGCGAGTACGACGGCGAGCGCCGCTACCGCCGCATCCCCAGCCCCCGTCGGGTTGCCGTCCACCCGGGGTAGCGACGCCTGCTGGGGTGGTTGTCCCGTCCGGTACAGGTACATGCCGGCCTCGGCGCAGCTGACCACTACGGTTCCCGCGCCGCGGTCCAGCAACATCTGGGCGCCGTCGGCAATGGTTGCCGCTCCGGTCGCTTCCAGAAGTTCATGGTGGTTGGGTTTCAGCACATCGGCACCAGCGTCAGCCGCGGCCAGGAGGGCAGCGCCGGAGGTGTCGATGATGCACGGAATTCCGTGCGCTTTTGCCTGGCGGACCAGCGCTGGATAAAAATCGGCTGGCGCTCCCTCTGGTAGGCTGCCGGCTCCCACGAGTACCCCGGCGCCAGCGAGGTTTTCTTCCACCAGCCCAGTCAGGGCATTCCACTCGGTGGCGGCCAGCGGTCGTCCTGCTTCATTGAAAATACTGGTCTGCCCTGCCTCCCTGTCGACAAAGGCCATGCTCCGCCGGGTGGCCGCCGCCACCTCGGTCAGGGCGTGAGGCACGCCGCTGGCCGAGAGTTCGGAGCTGAATTCGGCGCCGGCTGTCCCCCCGACGGGCGCCACGGCGACCGCCGGGTACCCGGTCTGATGCACCACTCTTGCCACGTTCAGTCCCTTACCGCCAGCCCGCTGCAGCGGCGCCGAGACGCGGTGGGAGGCTCCGGGAATGAGCCGCGGGACCGCATAGGTCAGGTCGATGGCCGGGTTCGCGGTCACCGTGAGGACGTGGCCACGGAGGTGCAGTGTCATGGCGCGTCCAGCAGGCCGCGGGCACGCAACGCTGCCCCGATGAGTCCTGCATCCTGACCCATCTGGGCCGCGAGCAGGACCGGGTGCCGATGGAAGGAAAGGTTCTGCTTGACCCGCAGGCGCAGCGGATCAAGCAACGCAGCACCGGCCTGGGCCAGACCGCCGCCAATGACAACGGCCTCGGTGCCGAGGATCGCCACCAATTGGGCAATGCTGAACGCCAAAGCGGTGATGGCGTCATCGATTACCCGACGGCCTGCCGGGTCCCCAGCAGCCGCTGCGGCGAACACCTCCCGGGCACCGGGCGCGGACTGCCCGGTGAGTTCGGAGTAGCGGCGGGCGATTGCACCGGCCGATCCGATGGTTTCCAGGCAGCCCCGGAGGCCGCAGGTACAGTCCAGGCCGCCCGGCACCTGGGCATGGCCCAGTTCGCCGGCATACCCGCCCCCGAGGACCCGCTTACCGTCGCAGAAAACGGCACCGGCAATACCGGTGCCAACAATGATCACCACGACGTCGTCCAGCCCGCGGGCCGCCCCAAAGCGCATTTCCGCGTCTCCGGCGGCGCCGACGTCGTGCGCGTAGCTGACCGGCAGACCAGTGGCGCGCCGCAGCCGGTCAGCGAAGGGAAAGTCCCGCCACCCCAGGTTCGCAGAATAGATGCCGACGCCGTTGACCTCATCGACCAGGCCCGGCGCGATCAATCCGATGGCTCCGATGGTCTTCGCCGGCCAGGCCGCCCGATACTCGGCGAGCAACCCGGCCGACCGCTCAACGATGCTTTCGCCCGGCACCCCGGAGCTGGCCGGGGTGGCAGTGCGTCGGATATCGGCCAGGGTCCCCGCAGGATCTGCGAGTGCCGACTTCAGATCGGTGCCACCCACGTCGATGGCCAGCACCAGGTCCTGGCCGGGACCGGTGGCTGGCTCCGGCGTCGCCGTTGGGTCGATGGTGCTCACGCCGGGACTACGAATCGTTGGTGGCCGCGGAGTCGAGAATGACCGAGCGGGTCAGGTTGCGCGGCAGGTCAGGATCCAGGCCCCGTGCCCTCGCCCGCTCCAGGGTGATTTTGTGGATCAGGGCGAGATCAGCCAAGGGGTGGCGCCCGGTGTAGACATAGTCGGCTCCGGTGGGGGCGACGTCGTCGGCGAGGCCAGGGATGTCGGCACCGAAGAGCCACACGACCCGCCCCGGTGCGGCAATCGAGATGGGACCGTGGCGGTATTCCATCGCCGGGTAGGACTCGGTCCAACCCTGGACGCCCTCGCGCATTTTCAGTCCGGCCTCGTGGGCAAGGCCAACCGTCCAGTTCGTGCCGAGGAAGGTGAACTGTTCGGCGTCGAGCAGCCGGGGACTGACCTCTGCTGCCAGGGCCGCCGCAGCATCGGTCAACGCCAGCTCCAGGTCGATCCCCACGGAGGTGAGCAGATAGACGAGCGCCGCAGTGGCGAACCGGGTCTGCACCACCGACTGCTCGTCGGCGTAGGGCAGGGCGACGACGGCGTCGGCGAGCCCGATGGCGGGCGAATCGACATCGCCGATCACGGCGATCATCCGCAGCGTGCCCTGCAAGGACCTCATCAATTCCAGCACCTCGGTGGTGGTGCCTGAGCGGGAGATGGCGACCACCGCGTCGTAGCCGCGGCCTGCCACGACCGACGCTTCGGAAGCAGCGAACGCATCGGTCAGGCCTTTGCCGGCGCCTTCACGTGCGGCGGCGTAGCTTTGCGCCATGAACCAGGACGTGCCACAGCCGACGACGGCCACCCGGTCACCGTCTTTCGGGAGGAGATCCTCGGCCATCGCCTGATCGATCGCCTGTCGCCAGACCGCTGGTTGGGAGTGAAGCTCCCGGTCCATGTGTGCCCCGGCGGGGGCTGGGGCACCGGGTACCTCGGGGGTGGGATGGGACATCTGGCGCTCCTTCACGGTGGCCGCGGCTAGGTCCGCGAGTGATTAGGTGTGACGTTTCAAGAGGTAAAGCAATCAGTACCAATCTAACCATCCCTGGAACGTTTTGGGCAGTGCGCGTCTTGTAACGCTCAGATTTCAATTCCCGCATCAGCTTGACGTGAGACGTGGATCACGCAAGTATCGTTCCACAATGGATGAACAGTAATGCTCATTCCGAGCTCAATACCGTCAACTTGTTGCAAGTATTCCTGTGACAGCTCTAGCAGCTGCACCACCTTTGGAAAAACGAGGAAACCATGAAGAAATCCATCCGTACCGGAGTTGTCGCAAGCGTTGCGGCTGCCGGTCTCTTGCTCACCTCTTGCGGCTTTGGCGGTGAGGATTCCGGCGGAGACGCAGAAGGCAGCACCTCCCTGGACCTGCTGGTACCCAGCTATTCCGACAACAGCAGGGCTCTATGGGAAGGCGTCATCGAGGAGTTCGAGGCCGCCAACGAGGACATCTCGGTCAACCTTCAGGTCGAATCGTGGGAGAACCTTGAGTCGGTCCTGAACACCCAGATCCAGGCCGGCGAGGCACCGGATATCTACAACGGTGGCGCTTTTGCGGCCTTCGCCGAGGAAGGGCTGCTGTACCCGGCCGAGGAAATCGCCTCACCCGAAACTCTCGAAGACTTCCAGGAGTCCTTCGCGGTCAACGAGGAGTTTGACGGGACCCAGTACGCCCTGCCGTTGCTGGCGTCCGCACGGGCCATGTTCTACAACGAGGACCTGTTCGAAGAAGCCGGCGTTGACGGTGCACCCACCACCTGGGACGAGCTCTACGATGCCGCTGACGCTATCACCGAGACCGGAACCCCCGGTTACGGCATGCCACTCGGCTCCGAAGAAGCCCAGGGTGAAGCACTGATCTGGATGGCTGGCAACGGCGGCGGATTCGGCGATGAAAACGAAATCACCGTTGATACGCCTGAAAACCTCGAGGCAGTCGAGTTCATGAAACGCATGATTGACGACGGACTGACCCAGTCCGATCCGGGAGCCACCCAACGCACCCCGATGATCAACGTGTTCATCCAGGGCCAGATTGGAATGGTTTACGGTCTGCCACAGACCGTCGGCCAGATCGAAGCCGAGAACCCTGAGCTGAACTACGGTTTGGCGAACATCCCCACCGCGACAGGTGAGCCCGCGACACTGGGTGTCGCAGACCGGCTGATGTCGTTCAAGAACGACGGCGACAAGGCCGAGGCCGTGACCGCGTTCATGGACTTCTTCTTCGCCGAGGACAACTACGCCGAATGGGTCAGCGCCGAAGGGTTCCTGCCGACCACCATTTCCGGTGCCGATCAGATGTCCGGCGATGAAACCCTGGCGCCGTTCCTGGACATGCTGCCGAGTGCAGTGTTCTACCCGACCTCCAACCCGGCCTGGAACGCCACCGATGGCGCGTTCAAGAGCCTGTTTGGCCAGCTTGGACAAGGGATGGAACCAGCAGAAGTACTCGAGCAGATTCAAGCGGAAGCTGACGCAGCAGCCGAGTAGCCAGCAGCCGGGGGGGGGGGGGGGGGGGGGGGGGGGGGGGGGGGGGGGGGGGGGGGGGGGGGGGGGGGGGGGGGGGGGGGGGGGGGGGGGGGGGGG